>JAHEID010000063.1 GCA_024639555.1 Deltaproteobacteria bacterium | reverse complement strand
AAATATATCCCTGCTTGCGCAAATGGATCTGCAGGGCTGAGATCGCAGCCGGAGTAATCCCGGAGATACGGGAAGCCTGGCCCAGGGAGCGTGGTTGTATCTTTGTGAGCTTTTCTATGACCTCGTTGGAAAGTCCTGCAAGACCATCATAGGCCATGTTTTCCGGCAAGCCGATGGATTCCATTTTTCTGAAACGACCCACCTGTTCACTCTGCCTGTCTATATATCCCTGGTACTTAACCTGCAGCTGAATTTCACGCTTTACCGCCCGTGAAAGTTCTTTGTCAAGTTCTGCAAGAGGCTCTAGGTCTTCCAGGGTGATTTCCGGACGCCGCAGGAGGTCACTCAGGCTGCAGGCCTGCCGCAAAGGCACGGAGCCCAATCTTTCCAGTAAGGAGTTAATTTCCGGTCCAGGTTTAACCATGGCCTTGGCAAGTTGTGCCATGTTTCTTTCAATGGCCCCGCGCTTGGCCGTGAAAGCTTTGTAGGTTTTGGCATCAACCAGCCCCAGACTGTAGCCGATATCTCTGAGTCGCAGGTCAGCATTGTCTTCCCGCAGCAGCAGCCGGTATTCGGCTCTGGAGGTAAAAAGGCGGTAAGGCTCCTTGGTGCCGAGAGTTATCAGGTCGTCAATCAGAACACCTGTATAGGCCTGGGAGCGGTCCAGTATGAGCGGGTCCGCGTTGCGTACATATTGGACAGCATTGATGCCGGCCACCAACCCCTGGGCCCCGGCCTCTTCGTACCCGGAGGTGCCATTTATCTGTCCGGCCAGGAAGAGTCCCTCCACCCTTTTGGTTTGCAGCGAGGGGTGCAGTTCAAGGGGGTCGACATAATCATACTCAATGGCATAGCCGGGCCGGATTATCTGGGCGTGCTCCAGTCCTCTTATGCTCCGCACCATGGCCATTTGCGTATCAAGGGGCAGGCTGGTGGGGACACCGTTCGGATATACTTCCACCGTATCAATACCTTCCGGTTCCAGAAAGATCTGGTGTCGGTCCTTGTCCGGGAAGCGCATTACCTTGTCTTCAATCGAAGGGCAATACCGGGCCCCAACCCCTTCAATAATACCGGCATACATTGGGGAGCGGTCAATGGAACCCCTGATAATCGCATGGGTTTCGCTGTTTGTATAGGTGACATAACAGGGCAGCTGGTCCAGTTTCGGAGTTTTGGGAACCGGCGCGTCTGCGTTGGCAAATGAAAAGAAATTTGGCGGATCATCGCCGTATTGCGCTTCAAGCTCCGTAAAATCAATAGTCCGGCTGTCAAGTCTCGGCGGGGTGCCGGTTTTCATTCTGCCCAGGAGAAATCCCGTCTGGCGGAACCACTCGGAAAGCTTGGTTGAGGGCGGGTCGCCCATGCGGCCGGCCGGAAAATGTTTCAGGCCGATGTGGATGAGACCGTTTAAAAATGTTCCGGTGGCGATGACAACAGCACGGAGAATGAGGGTTTCGTCCAGGGAGGTGACCGCACCTGTGATGCGGCCTTTTTCCACCACCAGCCTGTCAATTACAGTTTGTTTTATATCAAGGTTTTCCTGCTGTTCGAGCACGGATTTCATGCGCAACCGGTAGCGGACCCGGTCAGCCTGTGCCCGGGATGACCAGACGGCAGGACCTTTGCTGGTATTAAGCCGCCTGAACTGTATAGCGGTGGCATCGATGTTTTGGGCCATTTCACCGCCCAGGGCGTCGATCTCCTTGACAAGATGACCCTTTGCCAGGCCGCCGACCGCAGGATTGCATGACATGGCACCAATGGTGTCAGCATTGATGATGGCGACGGCAACGCGGCAGCCCATGCGTGCGGCGGCAAGTGCTGCCTCGCATCCTGCATGGCCGCCGCCGATCACCAGAATATCGTATTCATTATCCAGATAAGACATGGTTGGTATGTTATTCTGCCACAGGGACTTATGAGTAGTTCCAGCGTAAATGGGAATAAGGTTAATCTGAGATTTTGGATTTCAGGTCAGGTTTTGTTTCAGGCTTGCTTGCATCCCAAATTCTGCTTTCTTTGCCGGTTGCGGTAACATTTTCGTATATGCCGTCATCACGTTTCACCAGCTTGGTAAAGCCCAAATTTTTCAGGTCGCTGTTTCCTTTCGGGGTATTGACCGAGACGAGGGAGATCAGCCTTTTCACTTCCTGGCTGCAGTATGGGCAGCGGGTGAATTTGTCGCTGTGTATTGATTGTTTCAGTTCAAAACGCTTACCATGCTGACACCCGTCACCAAGGTGTTCGTATTCATAAATAGGCATTGGTTCTTCTCCTTGCTTGCATTTCCCACATTCATAGTGCAGTAACGGGACGAACTTTATAAATGATTGAGTATTTAATTAAACTGGATCAAGCTTCTCTGCCAGGAAGCGCCGTAGAATCTTTGCAGAACCGTTACAATAACTATTCATTGTATCATAGGAGGTTTTTATTTGACACCCATATTTTTCTATGGTTATATCTCCTATTTATTGGTTTTTCGCGAATAATTTGTCTGCCCCTGCAAAAATACCTCACCCAGAGCACTTTGACGATTTTTGGCTAAGCTGTTCGCAGGGGTTTCATATATGTGAGAAAATTATTGACGTTTAAGGAAAGGTTATGAAGAGAACATTTCAACCAAGCAACATCAAACGAAAAAGAACCCATGGCTTCCGCCTGCGCATGAAAACCAAGGCAGGCAGGGCAATTATAAATAACAGAAGAGCCAAGGGGCGTAAAAGGTTAAGCGCTTGATAGGATCGCCTGGCAATTGTACAGGATGCCAGGCCTTCCGTAAATGGACAGGGCCGGCCTAAGCTGTTGAGCCATGAATACCCTATCGCTACCCAAAGCCTATCTCCTGAGAAAGAAAAGCGAATTTAATAATGTTTACCAGCACGGTAAACGGGTGCACGGGGAAAATTTCAGCCTGATTCTGCTGCCGAACAGTGAAGCGCATAACCGGCTTGGAATCAGTATTCATGGACAGCTCAGGGGAGCGGCAAAGCGAAACAGGATTAAGAGAATCATCAGGGAGTTCTTCCGGATAAACAAAGGTTTCCTTCAGGAAAAAAGTTCCAAGAGTTGTGAGTTGCCCTACATGGATATAGTTATCACTGTACGGAAAGGTTTTAGTTTTGAAAATCCTGCGCACCTTGCAGGGGCCGTGAGCCGCCTGCTCGAGAATTGCAGACCGTAGTTTCAGTAGAGAAAGATTCCATCTCATACTCTTTTCGACAATCCAGGAACAATGTTTTGAACTGGAAGGCCTGATGCAGGAAAAAGTAGATTAATGAAAAATTTTCTGCAGAAATGCGGCACGTATTTTTTCCTTTCCCTGATCAGGGCGTATCAACTCCTGATTTCACCACTGTTTACCCCTGTTTGCCGCTTCACCCCCACCTGTTCCCAGTACGCCATTGATGCCATCAGATACCATGGTCCCTACCGTGGTTTTTTCATGGCTTTATGGCGAATTTTGCGTTGCCATCCATTCAGCGATGGCGGCTATGACCCGGTAAATTAAGCCAGGGTATGTTCTGCCGGGAATGGCAAGCAACTGCACTGACCACTAGAGGGACGTAAGGACATAGTAATGGATAATTATAGAGCTATATTGGCAATTGTTCTGGCCTTTTTCATTCTGCTTGGCTACCAGTACCTGTTTGTTGTGCCTCAACAGGAGCAGAAACAACCAGTAGTTGAAACTACAGCTGAACAAGCCCCACAGCCAAAAATTTCTCCCCAGGTAGTGCAGCCGAAGCCTGCTCCGGCCGAAACCATCCAGGCTGAGCAGCCGGCACAATTTGAGCAGCCGGTCAACCTTCCAGCCCAGCAGGGCAGGGATATTGTTGTTGAAACCAGTAAATATATAGCTGTTATCTCAGAAACCGGTGGCGGCATTAAAAGCTTCAGGTTGAAAAATTACAGGGAAGCCGCCGCCCCTGATGCTGATCTGAAAGAGTTGATTACCACGGATTCTTATATAGACCTTCCGCTTTATTTCACCTGGGGTGTAGAACCCAGACGGGCCCAAATTCCCTTGTTCGCAGCAGATAAAGACACCCTTAAGGTTGAAGCAGGAGAAAGCCAGACCCTGACCATGACGGCCCAGTTATCTTCCGGCCTTAAAGTAATCAGGCGCATGACTTTTGATCCGGACAGCTACCTTATCAAAATGTCGGTCGATATTGACAATTTATCTGAAACGCCTCTTCAGGGCTCTTCCTACCTGAGTCTCACTAACCGTCCATTCGTTGGGAAAGCACAGCGTTATTTTTTTTCAGGGCCTGCATCTTTAATTGATGGGAAACTGCAGGAGGTTAAACCGAAGGACCTCGAAGAGGCCGACCAAACCCTGCAGGGAAATATCACCTGGATCGCCTTTGAAGGGACATATTTCATGACCGGGGTTATTCCTGAAAATCAAAGCAGCCAGACCCTTAAGTTATCTGCTGAGGGCGACATGGTTAACTCCCTGCTTCTGGGCCCAGAGGATGTCATCCCTGCTGCCGGCCACCTGCAGTATAATTATCAGGTATATTTCGGGCCGAAAAGAATTACAACCCTCAAGGAGGCCGGGCATGATTTGGAGCGCGTTGTCAATTTTGGCTGGTTTGACAAGCTTGCCAGGCCAGCTTTGTATCTGTTGAATTTTTTCTATGGCTATGTAGGAAATTACGGAATTGCCATTATCCTGGTCACGGTGCTGATCAAGATCCTCTTCTGGCCGATTGCCCAGAAAGGGCTCAAGTCCATGAAAAATATGCAGAAAATTCAGCCCAAAATGGCAAAACTGAAGGAAAAGTACAAAAATGATTCTGCCCGCCTGAATCAGGAAATGATGGGCCTTTACAAGACGTACAAGGTTAATCCTCTGGGCGGCTGCCTCCCCATGTTTTTACAGATCCCGGTGTTTTTTGCACTTTACAAGGTGCTGCTCCAGGCCATAGAGCTCAGGCATGCCCCCTTTATGCTCTGGGTCACTGACCTGTCTGCACCGGATCGCCTTATGATAGGCGTGGATATTCCCTATCTCGGCGGCATTCCGGTTCTCACCCTCCTCATGGGGGGCTCCATGTTTCTACAGCAGAGAATGACGCCGGCCCCGGTAGATGCCACCCAAGCAAAAATAATGATGTTTCTGCCCGTGATCTTTACCTTTATGTTTCTGAATTTTGCCTCGGGCCTGGTGCTGTACTGGCTTGTCAACAATCTCCTGTCCATAGCCCAGCAGTATTTTATCAACAAGCAAACAGCGGCATAATATATTTACAGCCGCCCAACATTTTACAGATCAGCAGTAAGTCGACTGAATAAACGAGAGGATTAGAATGCCTTTACATAAAAAGATGGAATTTGAAGGAAAAGATGTAGCTGAGGCTATCAGCAAGGCATGCAAAACCTTTAATGTGTCCCAGGAAAATCTTGATATAGAAGTTCTGACAACAGGCACTTCAGGGATTTTTGGCCTTGGCAGGCAGAAGGTTCGGCTCCGGGTTGCCTTGAAAAAAGAATATGGT
This sequence comes from Deltaproteobacteria bacterium, assembly GCA_024639555.1. GTDB lineage: Bacteria > Desulfobacterota > Desulfobulbia > Desulfobulbales > BM004 > BM004. Next base: position 7,624 of record JAHEID010000063.1, on the reverse strand, counting down.
AAGAAAGCTGAGGAAAAGTCTCCTGGGAAACCAGCCAGAAGCAAAAGGGAAAAAGAAAGGACCATAGAAAAAAAGAAAGAACCAGCTGCAAAAGAAAAGAAGAAGGCAACAAAAAGCAAAGCTGTTGCGCAGGCTCCAAAAACTGCAAAGGAAGCCAAAGAAGATTTTGTGGTGGGTGAAGATCTGCTGGCTGAGCTTAAGACTGACCTGGTCCGAATCCTGGAGCTGATGCACTATCCGTCCGAGGTTTCTGTGTCCAGTGATAAGGAGTATGTCACGGCGCAGATCAAGGGTGAATATGTCGATGAAATTGTTGAACAGAACGGCAAAATACTTGACAGTCTGCAGTATTTGCTGCGTAAAATTGTCGGTAAAAAATATAGCGAAAAAGCTATAATATCCCTGGACGCCGGAGACTTCAGGGCTGTCAGGACTGAAGAGTTAAAGCAGCTTGGCCTGGAGCTTGCCGCCGAGGTCAAGAAAAGCGGAAAAACCGGGTCCATTCCATCTCTGAATCCCTCAGAACGGCGTGTTGTTCATCTTGCTCTGCAGGATGACAAGGATGTCCGCAGCAGGAGCGTGGGAGAGGGGCTTTTTAAAAAGGTGTTGATCTACCGTCCCGGCAGCAAAGGCAGAAAAGGTCCAGCCCGAAAAAGGAAGGGCAGCAAGGATAAGAAATAGCCTAATGGAAAATACTGATGTATCCCAACAATACTGCGGTTGAAATGGGCACAGAAAAAAGCAGTTTATTACATTAAATAATTGATTCGTTGAGTCCCTTCGAGCAAATCCCACCTGCCAGCAGCGCTGCAGAAACCATCGCTGCAATAGCCACCCCCCCAGGACCTGGCGGCATAGGCATTGTCCGCATCAGCGGTCCTCTGTCACTTGCTCTATTCCGGAAAATTTTTAAGCCCCGGCATAAAAAGTCGCCGCAGGTTTATGAAAGCCACCGCATGTATTACGGCTGGATTATTGATCCTGCAAATTCCTCGCCAATTGATGAAGTGCTGGCTGTCTTCATGCAAGCTCCCAACACCTACACCCGTGAGGATGTGGTAGAGATCCAATGCCACGGGAGTTACCTTGTCCTGCAGGAAATATTGAGCATCATAACAACATACGGGGCTCGTCTGGCGGAACCGGGTGAGTTTACCAAACGGGCATTTTTAAACGGAAGACTTGACCTCACCCAGGCAGAGGCCGTTCTGGAGCTAATTGAGGCCAGGACAGACGTCGTCCGCTCAATGGCCGTGGGGCAGCTGCAGGGCAGGCTCTATGAAAGTATCTCGGCAATACAGGAGAGGCTCGTGGCCATGCGTGCGATCATTGAGGTTGCCATAGATTTTCCCGAAGACGAAACAGATATACTCGATTCTGCCGCCCTGCAAAAACAACTTAGGGTTGGGGTAGAGGAGCCCCTGGCAGCATTGATTGCCAGGGCGGATGAGGCTAAGATCTTTCGCGAAGGTATCAGCGCCGTAATTCTGGGACGCCCCAATGTAGGGAAATCAAGCCTTTTAAATACTCTTTTGGAGGAGGATAGGGCTCTCGTGACACACATTCCAGGGACAACGAGGGATACCATTGAAGAATGTATCAATATCAAGGGCATGCCCGTTCACATAGTTGACACTGCGGGAATCAGACACACGAGTGAGACAGTGGAGGAAATGGGCATTCAGAGGGCGCGAGCCAAGCTGGCGGCTGCCGACCTGGTGCTCTTTGTGCTTGATGCCACTGAGTTGCTAACCGAAGAGGACCAGGCGCTATACAGCAGCATAAAGCAGCACAGCAAGAAACAGAAGGTGCTGCTGATCTTAAACAAGATCGATATTGCCCCTGGAGCACACCCTGATCAGTATAGAATTGGCCTGGGAAACGAAGAGCTGGTTGCTGTATCTGCCAAGTTTCATACAAACATACCAGAGTTGAAAGAGAGAATTTTTTCCTTGATCACAGGCCCTAAAAAAGGAACCGGTTGGGATCCGGGAACAGCAGCCGTCCCCAATGTGCGCCATAAGGATGCACTGAAAAAGGGGCTGAAAGCATGCCTCAGGGTCAAAAAGGGCCTGAAAGCAAATATTTCTCCGGATCTTCTGGCAATTGATATCCAGTCAGCTCTTGAGCATTTGGGAGATATAGTTGGAGAGACTACAACTGAAGACGTACTTGATATGATCTTTGAACGATTCTGTATCGGGAAATAATTATTTTATTGAGTTCAGTAAAGTCGCCTCTACCCTGCTGAATTTAGCAGCTCTTGGTTTTAACAATATCTAAGCCGAAGCAATTCCTGAATGACATTACGTGATGTAATTTACATTGAGTCAATGTTCTTTTTATTCAGTTGCATGGTAATGTTGGCACATCTTTTGTCATCCTCACTGAAATCCGTATCCGGTTCCCCAAGACGATGATACACATCTTCAATTTCGTCGAGAATGAACTGCATGGTCAGGCTGATTTCATCGTGGATAATGTGGTTCAGGTTTTTCAGAGAGGGTGTTTCGTGCAGTGTTCTGACAATTGATTCCGCACTATGTTCAAGGGCACTGGACAGTTCCTTAAAGCCGATACCCTGTTTATAGCGTTGCCGGGCAATATAAGATGAATAACACAGAAGGTGTTTGCGATCGCCATTTAAGATCGCCACTTCCAGCATCTCGTAAATAAACCTGGCCCGAATTCTCAAGGAATCAATATCTATCTGCTGATAATGAGGGAAGGTGTTTCGATTCTCCGGGGCCATCAGGTAGGCAACATGTTCTTCAATTACCGATTCTTTGACCGCTAACATTGCCTCGTAAATTTTAAGGCCCGGACGTTTTTCTACGCTCTTGTGAGCCATAGCCAGGTTGCGCTGTTCCCACAAGTTGGGATTGCTCTTCATGTTTTCGATTAAAAAAAGCATCCGCCGTTTGAGGAGATAACGGGGGGTGGGAGCCCAGTCGATCAATCGGCGGGAGGCTGTTGCATCAACATCCAGCCGGCTGTCAATGTATTTGAGCATCCAAATCCGCTCAAACGGTTGTTCAAACTTTAATAATAAGTTGATTGACTGGAGCATCAGGATACCGATAGCAGCGAGCCAAACCGGTATATAATAGGGCTTTTTAGCTTGGCCGTTGTAATACCGAGTGGCAACCTGGTGGATTTCGCTGTGCGAATTACAACCATCGGGACTTGCCAGGATAATATCAAGAGATGCCAGGTTGTTATGATTGTCAAGTATTCTCTTCCAGAGACTGGTCAGGGCATTGATATGTAAATAGGGCAGTGCTGTTTCCCCGCTGCCGGGTATGAACCGGGACTGCCACCCACTGCTTAACCATTTCTTGAGGAGGATGTATAATGGCCCATACTCGCACCAGTCACTGAAGATTGCCGCCATCCGGACTATGGTGCAGGAGAAATGGCTGGAGTATTCCCGGATGATGTCTTCTGCAGCCTGCTTACTGCGGGCATATGGGATTGTGGCGTTCGGGGGGCTGTTTTCGGTGACCTTGTCTGCTTTTTTTGAAAACTGGGTAACCGTTAGAGAGCTGGCAAAAACAAACCTCTTAACTCCCAGGTTTACACAATTTTCCAACAGGAATCGCGTGCCGTCTATATTTGTTCGGGTATACTCGGGGTTGTCACGATTAGTGAAATCATAAAAACCTGCGAAGTGGAAAACATAGTCAACCCCTCCCTCGAGGGCGATATGCTCGGTGATCCTTTGCACCGTGTTCCTGTCTCCCAGGTCACCACGAAGCCAGTGGATGTTTTCCTGCACCGGTACACCTGAAGCATGTTGTTTCCGTCGGGCGACAGCATAAATATAGTAATCATCTTTGATTGCTTTTAGAAAGTGGCTACCCACAAACCCGGATGCGCCTGTGACCAGGATTCTTGTTTTATGAGGGGACCTGCCTGAAGAAACGGTCATAGTTTTGCACAGATTCTGTATTGGTAAGTAAAGAGATGCAAAAACTGCAAGGGAATATTCCCGATCAAACTTTAGCGGAGTGTTTGTAAATTGCAAGAAATTTAGTAAGTTAGCAGGCAATCTTCACGTGTCAGGACACAGTTCGCTTTAGTGACCATTATGGACTGTATCTCATTTTTGCTGAGAATAGTTTTTTCTCCTTTGAGCACATGTACTATACAGTCCGTGCATATTTGTAAAATATACCTGTAATCACTCATTTCTCTTGCTATTTCCCAGCAGGGTGTCCCGGGCCGAGCTTTGGCAGGACATTTTTTGGATTCATCACAATTCATAATTTCCCAACATGGCCAATCACATTTTTCACCCATAAGTGCACCCCTCTGTTTAAATCAGTAAAAAAGAGCCGTAATACATTGTGCGGCTTATACAATATGTGAACCCCGGATAAACCAAGTCGAGGTAAAACAAAAATAAAGGCAGGGTTTTGTCGCCCTGCCATATTCATTTACTCCTTTAGACAGCTATTTAAGCTTCTTTTCCCTCTTCCTTTTTTTCCTCCTCAATTGGTTCACCGCCGTCAGGCATGGTAACTCCAAGCTCGGCACCACCCCAGGCGGGATCGTATGTGGCGGCCAGGTCTGCACGCCAGATCCTGTAGCTCTCTGGAATCAGTTTGGCGCCTGAATAGATTGAAGCAACAATAAGATAGATTGCAAAGGAGATATAATACACCGCAAATACTGTGGCGATTAATCCGATCGCTCCCAAGACACCCCATCCGACTACACCCTGTGTAAGCATTATAATTATTTGATCAATCATGACTGGCCTCCTTTAAGTCTTTTATCCGCCGGTATCCTTTTGCTGTTTCCAGATCGCCCCTTTATGACCTGAATCAAGATCTGCGGTTTCGATTTAATTTGCTTTCACTTTAATAAATACAATATGTGTGCCAAATTTTTGCAAATGGATGAATTATTATAATATTTATATTAAAATGCTGAAATAATAAGGTTTTTATTTTAATAATGCACATGGCCAGTCAGTAATGACATCAATTATATAAGGCAGGCTGTTGAGTAATTAAGCAGTGTGTTGAATTTTTCAGCACTGCAGGTTCAAATCTTTTAGTCCACTGGGTAAGTTATTCTTTAAATGTGTCATGGGTATGGCAATAGAGAAAGCATTGTTCCATGACCCTTTTAGTTATACTCTGTGGCAATTCGTTCATCATATCAAAATCCGGCAGCCCCCCGTCGGGAAGTGTTATACCTAGCTGTTTGTCCACTTTACGATTTATTTCGGTGGTAATCAAAGCAGCCAGCCTGTACATTTCGACTTCAAACCACTGTATGGCAGCGGCACCGTAAAACAGCTTCTTGAGGTTTTTCACCAGTCTCGTTGGGCGCAGCAGCACTAACCAGCCGTTTTCATATGGGGACGTATTTGCCAACTGTGGCTGGTTGATAAGATCTTCATTGACTTTTTCCACATAGCCTTCCACAGGTGGCGCCAAGGGTATATTAAGGCCTCTCGCCTTAAGCCGTATGCTCTTCTTGCCAATCTTTTCATCGCGTAGTGGCAGGCATATCTTCTCGATCGGCCCCAGGATATTCTGCCCGAAATCGTCTAGTCCGATGCGCACAAAGGCATTTTCTTCGACCTTTGCCCAGGTGTGGCAGTGCGAGTAAAAGCGGTGGGTGCATATTTTCCCGCCTCTGCAAAGGACCCTCCTGGGGATCAACTCTTTTCCCCCACGCATGACAATATCAAAAGAACAATTAGTACAATCAAAATGAGAATCACATAATTTATAAGGCACGACTCCGGCCTCGGCCCAGACGCATTCCTTCTCTCCATGGGGAACGATTTTTCTGTATTCATCCAATCGTTCCGGTATTCTTTCAAATAGATTCTTTCCCAGGTGTATCATTGTCAAGAACCTCCTTTTTGCAGGTTATGTATGATTGCTGTCCTTTACTGCCAAACCCCGCATCTGACGAAAACGCTTGTATCAATATGAATGCGCTACAATTGGCAGCATGCTGTCAAGTCAGGAAAAACTCCCTCAGGAGCAGGTCCCATTCCTCCGCATTGATATTCTTTGCCATTCCGGCAACCGGGATACCGCCGTCCTGCATGACAGCACCGAGTTCCGGGTTTATCCTCTGGCGCAGCTGCTTTACTACTTCCTCCATCCATTTTTTTGCTAAATCACCGGACAGCAAGCCTTTACGCTCCCGTTCAAAATTCTCGGGTATGACTTTAAGCAGCCACCCTTTGCCATAAGGATCGGCGTCCAACGCTTCAATATTATGGCCAGTTTTTTCAAGTTCTGCCAGCAAGGCAATATTGACTTCGACCACTTCACCGCTTATAGGGGCAAGCATATCAACGGATTTTTCGCCATCCTGCAGGCTCCAGCTCTTTTCCCCCTGCCTGATGAAGGCTCCCACAGTCGGATTGTTCCTGAGCCTTATTGGACCTGCCATTTTCAGCGCAAAGTCATCCATGCCGACCCTTAATAAGCCAGGCGACGACTTTTCAGGCCTGATCCAGGTGTGCCCCTGATGATACAGGATGTTTTCAGGGACCCTGAACCAGTCGACCAGTTGATCGACGCTTGAGCTGATGGCCGCTGTGACCTTCTCAAATCTCTGCGAAGTGAAGTAGAGATAAAAGGCGGTGAATAATGCCAGAAATCCAAGGATCAGCAGATACTCAAATCCTTTTGTTGCATATATGGCTAAGTTACCCATTGTGCTTCCTCCTCGAAAATGTTGTGTCAGCTCAATGAAATCTTTTCTATTTTTTTACAGGTTGCACGACTGCGCCAGCCGGTAGAGTTTGTTTAACTTCATCGTCCAGAGTTTTCACCCACCGGGGTGATTCGGAGAACACCGGCATCCTGTTGGCTACCCAGCGGAAAGCCCAGATTTCACCAAAGACAACAGCCAGGGTTATGACAATTTCAATCCACGAAGGCACGTAATGCCCGGGTGCGTACCATTTAAATGCTATAACAGAGACATTGAGACGGTTGAAAATTATACCCACAGCACTGATGATAGCCCCGCTCAGCAATAGTTTCCGGCTCCGGTTTTTTGCGCCTGTTACAAAGATTAGAAACGGCAGAACCACAAACCCTATGACCTCAACGAGGTAAAGGTACCCCATGGGCGTCATCAGCAAATGAAATTGCATGGAGTGGACCAGCACCAGGATTTTCATGAAGAAATAGACAAAGAGGGCAGCAGCTGCCAGCCGGCTGAGTCCCACCATGATATCCATGTGTTCGGCATGGTTTTTAGTACTTATCAGATGACTGAAAGCACGATGGCTGATGGTGCCTTCAATAATGACAATAGACATTCCGGCGAAGACGCTGGACACAATGAAAAGAACCGGGATGTACTCCGTGTACCACAGAGGATGGATTTTTGCCGGGGCCAGCAGGAACAGTGCCCCCAGGCCTGACTGATGCAGCATGGAAAGGCATATTCCGAAGATCACCGCCCCGACAGTCAGAGAGCCCAGTATTTTTCTTAACTTTTTGAGCCCGAGCCATTCCGCGACAGCAGGGGAAAATTCAATAAACTGGGCCATCATGTAGAGCAGGAAATGCCAGGCCACAAGGAAAAGAACAGAACTCACACCAAAGCTGTTGCCGATAATAGGATTGATTATCTT
>JAHEID010000062.1 GCA_024639555.1 Deltaproteobacteria bacterium | reverse complement strand
CCAGGAAACCGTTGCCAAAACCCGGTTGGCCAATCGCCCAGGCTGATGCAGTCCTTTGGGAAAACTCGACTATATTTTCCCCGGCAAGAGATGGGATGATCAGCAGGAAAATCTGGTGGCAGGTTTCTTTTTCATACGCTTCAAGGGTCGCAGATATCCGTGTTTTATCCGCCGGCTGCAGTTTTTCTGCATAATCGTTCACCCATCCCTGGCGGACCAGTACTGCAGGAGAATGCTCTTTTGGGGAGCATGCAGCCAATGACATCAACAGGATTACGCTCAGCAGGAAATACTTCCATAAAAAATAAAGGCTGGTATCAGAGAGTGATAATTTCATAGCCCTTCTCAATGTACGGGGCCATGCCGGCATGGCCTTTCATATCATCTGCAATCCTGAATCCCTCTGCTTCAGCAACTTCAAGCACCCCCATCTTCATGGCACAGGCACGGCAGACCGCATCGATGAGGTCCAGTTGTTTTGCCTTCTCATAAAGGGCATGCAAAGAATGCTCGGATTTGCGGAGCTCAACGATAAGTTTTGTTGCCTCCCCTTCCAGGATTATTTTTACCTCTTCTTTCTTTTTGTGCAGATCAATGGCGTTTAAAAGCACGTGTACAAAGCAGATGGGATTGCCCTTGAAGGCAAATATTGCCGTTCTGTTTTTTTTCATAACAGATCCTTATTAAAAGTAACTGCTTCACTGTCCATGATAAATCATATTACACCCCGGTAAAAGGCAAGTTTTCGGGAATAGGGTTTGTATACATTTAAAATACGTTCCTTCTCGGCTCTGGAAATCACTTTACTGCTGATCCCGGCCCTGGCCAGTGTCTGAACTTCATCCGGTGAAGAACAGCCTACTATCCCCACCGTAATTCCGTGCGAGAGTGCATAGCGGATCAGGAGATCAGCTGAAATGTCAAACTTGGGTAATATATAGTGCGAGGCGCCTAAAATCTTCATGCCGATCACCGCGATTTTTTTGCGTCGTGCCTCGGCAAGGGTCGTTGTCAGAAAACCACCTAATAATTCTTCCACCGGATTTACCGGCATCATGACAGCATCAACAGGCCATTCCTTCACGGCCCTGGCCAGAATATTGGGATCATGGTGCCCCGTAACCCCTATATTTCGTACTTTACCGGCCCTTTTTGCCTCAACAAATGCTTCCAGAGCGCCATCCGGTCCGCTGACAGCATCTAAATCCCCTTTGCTCCTAATGTCATGAATCTGCCACAGATCAAGATAATCAGTATGCAAACGGGTCAGGGTTTTATCCAGGTCAGATCGGGCGCCTTTTTTATCACGGTTCGCGGATTTGCTGGCCTGGAAAACCTTCTGCCTGACGGACGGGTTTTTCTTCCAGACGGAGCCAAGGTAGAGCTCACTATCCTGGTAAGCCGGCGCAGAATCAAAGTAGGTTACCCCCTGCGCAAGGGCTTCCTGTATTACTCTGTGGGCATGGGAAGAACGGCCGCTTGTCCGCAGTATGCCCTCCCCGCCCAGGCCGACTGCGGTGACCTGCCGGCCTTCAGGGGCAAAAAAAACTTTCTGGATAGCTTCCGCCATTATACTCCTAATGCATCTGCCTAATCAAAGCGTGGGAAAACTGCCCAGCGGATAAACCAATGGCCTGCCACATCGTCTATGTCCAGGCAGATAATGGAGCTGTTTTGAAACTTGATGACCGGCATTTCATGCGACCCGGCAACCAGGTAAGACAAAAATTTCTCCAAAAACGGCAGATGTCCCACAACCATAATGTTTTCTTCATTGTTAAGTGTAGAAACAAATTGGGTGACATCATCCAGCGGGGCAAGACCGGCGCCTTTGGTCATCCCAGCTTCGGGCTCAAGGACTTTCATAAAAATCTCTGCGGTCTGCAGGGCCCTCTTCTTGCCGCTGTGAATGATGCGCATAACCTGGACATTATTTTCTACAGCCAATGCAGCCATGGTCTGGGTTTCTGCGAAACCTTCCTTGGAAAGGCCCTGGTCAGGATCCTTTTCTTTTGGCAAACTCCTGCCGTGCTGAACTAAAAACAGTGCCATACCCTTTCATTCCTGATGCTCGTAAAGTTAAAATATTCAGCTAAAATAAAACAACCTGCTTCGCTTTCTTTTTCACAATAACCCAGAGTGCATGGATCATGCCCGGAATAAATCCCAACATAGTGAGGGGAAAGATTGACCCGAAAATGCAGACCCAGGCCCACTGTCAGAAACACTGCCAGGGGCGGCAGAAAAGCGCAAGTAAAATACGCAGAATATCCATGGCAATATCTCCTACTCTTCAAGCATTGTCCTGATAAAGGAGTTCGCTTCAGTGATAGACTTTTCCATCTCATTTATGAGATCGGCAATATCTGATTCCACCGTCACCAGCTCACTCTGCAGCGAAGCAATAGCCTGGGCATTGAGGTTATGCTTGAGATACAGCACCTGGTCCAAAAAGGACTTGAGTACAGGATCAATTTTTGCCTCAGCCCTGCGCATTGCCTTGAGCAGCTGATCATACTGCCCCCTGGTCTGGGCCAATTTTCTTTCACTGTCGCGCTGCAGCGATTTGTTGGTATACTGGTCAAGCTCTTTCTCCCATTCACCGAACAGGGCCTCTGATACGTCCTCCACTGCATCAATTCTTTCTTTAACCTCATCTGCCCTGGCTTCGCTCTTATCATACTCTGCCTGCAACTTTTTGTATTTATCCTCCAGCTTCCCCCCTTTATAATTCAAGACCTGGCTGAACTGCTCCAGGGCGGACTTGAATTGTTCCTTGGCTTCCTGCTGGCTGTCACGGGCTTCTTCCACACGGTCCACCATTATATCACGCTTATGGACCCCGAATTTCTCCATGGTGCTGTAATAGGCTTTCTGACACCCACCAGTAAAAAGGATCAGAAAAAATAGCGGCAGAAAGACAAAAACAACCCTGTTTTTCATATATCGCTCCTCTCCATTATGCAGCTTAAGCTAGAGCCGCGGATCAATATTTCCAGGACCGCCGCATTCCGGAGTGTAGCAGGTAACATTTTTGAACTCGCATTTTTCCTTGCAGCTCGGACAGGTATCCGGTCCGACCGGCGCCGTGACCAGAAATCCACAGTTGCCGCATTTCCAGTAAGTCAATCCGCAGCCAGGACAAATATCACCGGAAAAATTCCCCGGCAGGTTTATGCCACAGTTCTTGCATGCCTTCACATCACTCATGGTACCATCCTCCGTATTCTGGTTATCGAATAAATATTCCCCCAGTGATCCCTCTGAAGAGATTAATCCATTGAAAATAGATAATTTACCCCCATGCAGGACATAGGGGCAACAAAATTCTTGAATTTTTGAAGAAATAAAAAAGGGGGGGAGAGATTTGGAAGAGATTGTTCAGCAGCTTAAAAAACTCTCAGCTAAATGAGCTTGCCGTATTTGCAGTAGATTCCCTGAATATAGGCAACCAGAATCAACGCGGCAATAATCACCGCCATCCACGGCAGGGAAACCTGTCCTTTTTTTATGAATCTGTGAGCCGATGAGCTGTTCGTGCTCAGTTTTAAAAAATCTGCCCTATTCAGTAAGCACGGCTTCCAAGGCAAGAACAAGCGGCAGGATTTCAGTAAAACGTGATGTTCCCGTTGGAAACATGAAAAAGGTGTCGTTGCTCAGGTTACCAGAAATTAGCGGGGAAGCCTTACAACAAGAACAGGGATCTCGGAACGGCGTACTATTCGGCGGGCAGTATCGCCCATCATGGTATCAAGGGTTCCGTGACCGTGGCTACCAACTACAATAAGATCATAGCTGCCTTGGACGGCGTATTCCAGAATCTTTTCCACCGCATGGCCCATTTCAATAGCAATATCATAAGCCACATAGGCTTCTTCCGGGGTATTGGACTGGATTTCTTCACAGAAATCGCCGACACATTTCTTAATGGCGGCATTGTCCCTTTTCCGATTGACTAATATCTCGCGGGCTTCCTCCAGATTCTCCTTCTTTATTTGCTCCCAGAGTTCTTCTGAAATATAGCCGACCAGAGTCTTATCCAGTTCAGGCCCTTCCTCAATAACATGCAAAACCGATAATTCAGCTCTGTAGGCATTGGCCAGGCTGGCAGCATAAGAAAAAGCATATCTACCAGACTCAGAGAGGTCCGTGGTGTAAAGAATCTTTTTTATTTCTATTTTGGGAATATCCATTGCTTTATCCATCAAATGAGAATTTGGGTTCCAAAGAATAACTCTTTTTACTCTGCAGGACCTCTGCTATCCGGGCACGAACCCAACAAAAAATCTTTTCTGAAAAATCAAGTCGTTGACTGCTTAGGGTATTGCCCCCGCAGCTTATAATACCAGATACCACTCAATAACCAGGAATAGGCGTAGGTACCGATGATAATCAGCACAAACGCCTTGACAATATCAGTGGAACTGCCGTTCAGTGAAAAACCCGGCACGTACCCGAACAGAAACGGTCCCAGGTAGAGAAACTTGGCAAACTTGAAAGCCGCAAAGGCAGTACGCCACATATTGGCTTTGGCAATGGTGGCCCCGGCAAACGCCGCAATACAAACAGGGGGAGTAATGTTAGAATCCTGAGAAAGCCAGTAAACGATCATATGGGCCGCGAGTTCATTCACACCAAGATGGGTAAGAGCAGGAACAGCCACCACCGCTGTGATCAGATAGGCTGCCGTGACCGGGACGCCCATGCCCAACACCAGGGAGGCCAGAGCAATAAGAAGGATGGTCAACCATAATTTGCCGCTGGCCAGTTGAATGACAATATCGGCAAAGGTGAGTACAAGGCCGCTGAAGGTGAGCACCCCGATGATAATGCCGATAACTCCAACCACGGCACCGATTTTCAGACTACTCATGGTGCCCTCCCTGGATGCTTCGACAAAGCCCTTCAAACCGATACGTGTCTCTTTCCTGAACCAGCTGATAACAATGCATGTGACCAAGCCGAGGATCGCCGAGTACCCTGGAGAATAACCTATCAACATAAAAATGGTGATAACGACGAGCGGCAGGGTATAGTACCATTCGGACTTGAGAATCTCCATAGCGCTGTGTTCACTCTTCTCCCCTCTGATATTGTATATCTTGGCCTCAAAATGAACCATCATAAAAACGCTGAACACATACATGAGGGCAGGAAAGATGGCAACCAGCATGATCTTTGAATAGGGCACCCCGGTAAGCTCGGCCATGATAAAACCGCCGGCGCCCATGATCGGAGGCATGAACATACCGGAAATGGAGGCAGCCGGTTCAATGCCGCCGGCGATATGGGGCCTGAATCCGGCCTTTTTCATCATGGGGATGGTAAAGGCCCCGGTAGAAACCGTATTGGCAATGGCGCTGCCGGAAATGGAGCCAAAGAGACCGCTGGCAATAACTGCAACCTTCCCGGGCCCGCCAATTTTATGGCCCACAGCAGCCAAGGGAAAGTCAATGAAGAATTTCTGGGCCCCGCATTTTTCCAGGAAGGCCCCAAACAACACAAAGAGAATGACATAGGTGGCCAGGACATTGGCCATAATGCCGAACACGCCGTCGCTTTTATAAAAAATACTGACGCACACCGCCGGGAAGGTATCGCCGGCATGGGAGATCAAATCCGGCATATAGGAACCGTATACACCGTAGAGAAGCAAAATTACACCCATAACGACAAAGACGGTTCCCACCACCCGTCTGGCTAGTTCGATGCCAAGAAGCACACCAACAATGGCGACGGCCATGTCAAAACGGGTTTCAATCCCCATGCGGTAGTTTATCGCCTCAAAATTGACTATCCAGTAACCGACAGAGAAGATGGAAAGCAGTATCAAGAGATAATCAACGATTCTCATCCATTTATTTTCTGACTTATAAACAAGAAAGATGAGGATATAGGTTACAATAACATATATTCCCCGGTGATACTGGGTGGCTGCAGGTTTCAGGATTGCTGAATAGGAGTAAAACAAAACCAGACCTACAGACAATGCATCAAATACGATTCTTTCAAATTTATTCAGTTTTTCATACATTATTGCCACCCGGGTACTTTAGGGTTTAGGGAATCTAGCCGCTCAGAATTACTGTTATTGATTCCTGAAACTTGTCTGCACCTACACCCGTGTCAACCGGCGGTGCAACCGGTTGACACGGGCTAACTTAAGGTGGGATTTTTCAAGTTTCTTATTTTAACATACCCTTTTCTCTCCAGAATTTCTCAGCACCCGGATGAAAGGGGGTAACAATGTTGGTGGCTCCAGTTTCAAGGCTCATGTTTTTAAAGGTTTTCTTCTGCTCCACCATATGCTTGAGACCTTCATCGGTGTACACTGCGGAAAGCAGATTATAAACAACATCAGCCGACACCTTGGAGTTGGCCACCCACAAAGCGCTATCCTGGAACGAAGGAGCCTCATAGTCAACCCCTTTGTAAGTACCGGCCGGCACCGAAAGTTTGCCGAAATAGGGATAGGTCTCATAAAATCCTGAGGCTTCAGCGTCAGCATTCAGGTCCACCAGCCCAATGTCGTTAGTCTGGGCAGCCATGATTACGGCGCCGCTTGGAAAAGCGGTGAAGAGCCAGAAGGCATCCAGTTGATTGTTGCCGAATGCGGCAGCTGCGTCATTATATCCCATTGCGTTTCTTTCAATATTTTCCCAGACGCCCATATGGGTAAAGAAGAGTTCACAGTTGGCAAACGCACCTGACCCTGCATTGCCGACGCCTACCTTTTTCCCAACCAGATCCTTGACACTCTTAATTCCTGACCCTGCCCGGACCACCAACTGGGCCGGGGCTCCATACAACCAGGCCACTGCCAGGACATCTTCATATTTTCTGGGATCGTTCTTCATCTTGCCGTTTCTGCCCAGCCAGACATGACCGGAATAGACCACACTCATATCCTGCTTGCCGGCGTTTGTTTTTCTTAAATTTTCCACAGAACCGGCAGAGGTCTGAGCCTTGACGTTGATACCCTCAATATCTTTCACCGGTTGATAGACCTGGATAGCGTTGGCAACCACCTGGAAGGTCCCCCCGGCAGGACCGCCGCCAAATGTTATCCTTTTTTCGGCATTGGAATTGGTTGAAAAGGCTAGTGTCACCATTGAAAACATAAAAATGCCAACCATTGTCTTTACAAGCAGATTTTTCATAAACATACCCTCCATTAATAAAAATGAATAAAAACAGAAAATACCAATATAGTTTTATCGATTCAAACAAATATGGTATTTCCCTCTATGACCGGTTTTATGACTGATGCAACTTAAACTGCATCATAAAAACCCAGTCAAAATTTCCCCAATTGTACATTATATATGCCAATTCAGGACTATATATTCAATCCGGAGAATTCTGATTTTACTGTCGGAAATTTTCTTACAGAAAATAGAAAGGCCGCTTCTGAATATAAAACGGCCATAAATCCTTTTTGCGTGTGGAATCCTGTTTAGAGTATCATGACTTTTTGTAATCTTTCAGATCTATATCTGTCCCTTTTTCCTCGATATCGATATCCTGCTCAACTAGTTCATCTATGGTAATATCATGCTCTACAATAGTTTTTAAGCTGGATAACTGCCCAATTTTAGCCTTGCCTGTCTTCTTGTTGAGTTTTTTTATCTCGGCGGCAAGAAAATCACGGAACTCTTCCAGTTCCAACTTGGTTTTTTTTGCATAGAGTTTAGTGTTTAGCTTCTTAAGCTTCTGGGCCCGACTATTCAGTTCATCTTCCAGTTTTTCTATCTCCTGGTGCAGTTCAACCCATTCATCAATTAATGCCAATTCTTTTTTCCTGATTTTCATAACCTTATCTCGCAATGTAATTTATGAAATATACTTTTATCACACATACCTTATTGCAAAGAAAAAAGGTAAGATTTTTTTAAGAAATAATTTTTGCCATGCTTTTAGACAGAAACTATTTTTAAAATTTAATGATTTGAAATGTTTCATGAAACTTAATAATATAACTTCATTACAAATTAAAAACAGTGGAGGATCATATGTTTGATAAAAAGGAATTATGCCAAAAAATTACTGAGCTCTATCCGGATTTAGGTGCCTGTGAGATTGATGTCGATGCGTTTTACAGTGCGGCAAAGGGCTCCTGGGTTGTTGAACTGAAAAAGGGTGATCATACCCTACAGCATCATTTAGAAAAACATGACGCCATGGATTGTATTGATGGCAAACAATGCGTATCTCTGGGACTTGAAATCGCACAACTCAAAAAAAATATTGAAGCAAAGTAATTTTTACTATTGCAGCCAAGCAATTAAACTCTTTTTGGCATATATTTAATTTGCTTAATAATCCCAGCAATTTATTTTGGGGATATGTTTTTTTTAACTTTCTAGTTATCATCTGCCAAATATAAAAGCCGGAGAGGCAAATTCCGGTCCCGCCTCCGGCTTTATTTGTTCAGATGTCTAATGGCAGTGTTGATTTTCCAATATGCCTATTTGTTCCCTAATCAGGTAAGTCCGGCGCGCCAAACGAGACTATTCTTTTAATTGCAGTGCGAGCTTGCCATCTTCCACTCGAATGAATTCAATACCCTCCGAAAATGTCTTCCAAAAACCGCTTTCACCGCCAAACTCTTTGACCAAGTCAACGTTTTTGATGCCGCCGATCCATGAATTTGGCAATGGAGCACCCCATAAACTTATACCACGTAACATCACCACGGGTTTTGCATCTTCATAACGCAACTCCAGCCCGGCACTCAGCTTCAGCGTTTTGCCGCCGAGAATGGGTAAATCCGGATCCAGCGGAATAATAAGTTTTGCGCTTGCAAGATTATCCGACAAATCAATTGCTAACTTTTCCGCAAGGTCAGTATTCTTTGCCAGCAAGGCATTTAATTCGCGCTCAGTGAACGTTATATGACGACTTGCAGCATCCTCACTATATTTTTCCGGGATCAATGTTTTACCACCCTTATCGGCTGGAGCAGTTTTCGATCGTGCTGTTGGGTCCAGGCGGTCTAACTTGTCAGCCAGCACCTGCGATTCGGACTTACTTAATTCAACCGGCTTGAACTGCTTGGGGAAAAAATACAATACGCTTAACCATACCGTCAGTACTGATGTAACAATCGCGATCACTATCACCAAAAAGAAAAGTTTCACACCGCTTAAACGTTTCTTTTGACCCTGATCATTTGCACGTATATCATCACTGTTTTCCATGTACTCCTCACTTTTATCTTCCATATTGAAATTGTCTGCAGCTGTACTATTCACATCTCCCGGTACTATTACTATAAGGCGTCAGAGAATGAAAAACTTATTATAATTCCCGTAATATTGCATTCCTTGCCAACATGCTGACTCTTATTATCATCAGGCCCGATTAACAGTGCCGGCAGTAATGCTAACTGCCGTTAACCTGAAAACCTATCAAAATTTACAACTTCAAACATCCCTGAACATTAGGTCTCAATAAGTTTGTTCTGCATGGCAAAACGGGAAAGTTCCGCGTTGTTGCGCAGGTTCAATTTCTTTAACAGCCTTAACCGGTATGTGTCCACTGTCTTAGAGCTGATCCCATAGGCATCGGCGATTTCATGATTGGTATGGCCCAGCGCCAAGCGTCTGAGTACCTGCAGCTCCCGGTTTGAAAGTGAATCCAGAGATGACCTGCCACCGGCTCCCTTGGCTACCCTTAAGGCCAGGGCCTCACTCGCTTCTGCAGTCAGGTATCTGGATCCGCTCATTACCTGATGAATGGCCTTGACAATATGTTCCGGAGCAGAACGTTTGGTGACGTAGCCCATGGCACCGGCCTCAATTGCTCTTACCACATACTGTTCCTCCTCATGCATGGTCAGAATGATAATGGGCAGATGGGGCAGATAGATTTTAAGTTGGCTGATCACTTCAAGTCCGTCCAGCCCCGGCATGGATATATCGATGACAGCCACATCAGGACTCTTTTCCCTGGCAAGTTTAATAGCGTTCCTGCCGTCATCCGCCTCGGCAATAACCTCTATATCCTTGCTTTCCTCAATAATGCGGCGCAGGCCGGCCCGTACTATGGAATGGTCATCTGCCAGCAGCACTCTAATCATACTGTCTCCCCTGCATCTTGCCTTATCGGCACTATCGGAACCTTGAACAGGACATTACATCCCTTGCCCTTTTCAGAAATAACCTCCAGGTTTCCGCCGGCAAGCATAGCCCGCTCCCGCATGCCTGCAATGCCGACCCCTTCAAACTCAGACAATGCTGCAGTATCAAAGCCCTTGCCATCGTCCCTGATGGAGAGAATCAGAATATTCTTATCTGCTCTCAAAACAACTGATACGCGGCCTGCTTCAGCATATCGAGCCACATTGGTCATGGCTTCCTGGCAAATTCTGTATGCCGCTGTCGACACAGTATCGTTTAACTCTGGAACATCCTTATGCTCAAAAACGCAGGTAATGCCGCTGCGGTTTTCAAAATCACTGGTGAGCCACTCCAGAGCATCAACCAGGCCAAGATCATCAAGCACTCCGGGTCGCAGTCGAATAGCTATTGAACGCACATCTTTGATGGTCTTATCAATCAGGTCACACATGGTCAAGGCGCGTTCGACGATTTTAGGATCGCTCTCTTTTAAGCGCTCCTGCATCCAGACAGCATCCATGCGCAAGGCGGTAAGTACCTGCCCCAGTTCATCATGGAGTTCCCGCGCAATGGCCGTACGCTCCTTTTCCTGGCTCGCCATTATCCCGCCGGAAAGACGCCTTAAATGGTCCTGGGCTTTCTTCACAGCGGTAATGTCGGTGGATATGCCGCACACCCCGTTGACAGCCCCTGCCTCATCATACACGGGGAACTTGACCGACAGATAAGTATGAACTTCATTATTATGGGATACCCGTTCCTCAACCTGCATGGATTTTCCTTCCTGTAGAACCCGGAGATCATTTTTGCGAAATTCATCGGCAACCGCTTTTGACATAATCTCATAATCGGTTCTGCCGCGTATTTCTTCGCCACTGACCCCGAACAACTCCTCAAACCGGGAGTTTACCAGGACATACCTGCCATCCCTGTCCTTAACGTATACCACGTCGGGCGTATACTTCAGGATGTTGGTAATCTCCCTGGTGCGTATGCTGACCTGCCGTTCCAGATTCTTGGAATAGCTGGAAAGCTCCTCCTTGGCAAGCCGGAGCGCCTCAACAGCCCTGTTCCGTTCTGTTACATCGATTGATACGGCAAGTGTCCTGATAATTTCTCCTTTTTCATCACGGTCAGCAATGGCTGACAGAAGAATATCAAGAATCTGGCCGTTTTTCTTAACGATCCGGTAAGGAATATCCGTACAATATCCATCCATGAAGAACTGAGGGAAAACTTTCTGCTCTGCGTACTTTTTCGAATCTTCCGTAAAAATATCGGTGAGATTTTTGCCTATAACTTCATCTTGGGAGTAACCGAGCATCTCACTCCAGTAGTTGCTGACACTGACGACCTGCCCTTCCCTGTTGATAGAATGGAGCATGGCCGGAGTGTTGTGATATAAAGACCGATAGCGCGCATCACTTTCACGCAGGGCCTCCTCAGCTGCCTTACGCTGTCTAATCTCCAGGCTTGCCTGCCTGTAGAGCATGAATACTGACATGCACATGACGAAAAAAAAAGTTAGAACTATGGGACGCACGAAAACCACAAGCGGCTTGAAGGCTTTCTGGCTAACCGTCTGCATATCAAGAAGATGGCTGATCCTCCAACCGGGATAATCATCCATTTCAACATCGTGATGCAGATACTTTTTGCCGCTTCTGTCTACAATATATTCTCCCTCAAAATCCTTCAGTCCCACCCAGTCCCAAGGGCCCTCGCCAAACTGGCGCGAAGCTGTTATCTCAGCAGCTGTTTCCGGTGAAATTTGCCAGGCAGTCCGGTACAGCCATTCAGATTTGTTAGAAATGAAAATTACCCCGTTAGGATCCGTGACAATGACAATTTCATCACTGGCGAATCCCATTTCTCTTTCAATCAGTTCAATGGATCCCTTAATTACTACGATACCGTCAGGAGATTCCTTGCCGTAATAGTAGACAGGATAACTGAAATATACCCCTCTCTTGGCGGATGTTGTGCCCAGTGCAAGGTAACTTGCAGCTTGCCCCATGATTGCCATTTGGAAATAAGGTCGGAAGGAAAAATTCTGCCCCACAAAACTGTCAGGATCATCGCGGTTGCTCGACGCAACAGTATTACCCCGGTTATCCATCAGATAGCATACGTCTGCCTGCAGGGAATTCTTGAAATGATCAAGAATTTGGTTGGCTGCTGTCAATGTTTCCGGTCCGGCATTGCGCAGCATTTCCTGCAACTGTTGCATGCCTGATAGGATCCGGACCGGTTTATCGTACGCAGACAGAAGTTGGGAAAGATTCTTGTTGATGCGTTCCAACCGGATGATAGTTTTACTTTCAGCTTCTCTGAAAGCTGCTTCCTTAAAAGAAGTGTAATAAAAATAACCACCGGCGGATGCGAATACGAATGCCATGGAAGAAAGTATCAGTAATATCAGACGCAGTTTCATTTCTGAATTTTCCTCTGATTGCTTAACCGCTGGGCTGGTTTCGTATCATTGCAGATCACAGTGCTATACTGGTACAAGGGTTAGATA
The DNA here is from genome assembly GCA_024639555.1 of Deltaproteobacteria bacterium. GTDB lineage: Bacteria > Desulfobacterota > Desulfobulbia > Desulfobulbales > BM004 > BM004. The sequence goes on along the minus strand of JAHEID010000062.1, from coordinate 510 downwards.
CTTGGGCTCCCAGCGCATTTTTTCTATCAGAGTTTTCAGCCGTTCCGGATCATTCTTGTGTTTGAATCTGCTGAAGGCACAGGGACCGCTCACTCCATCCCGTATGGCGGCAAGGCCGACTGCAAGGGCTACGCTGGTGCTCACATCCTTAAGTTTTTCCACGCGTGGCATGAGTATACCGGCATCCAGGTCCTCCCGGGAAACCAGTTCTGCAACAGCCTTTGCTCCAGCCGTAAAAAATGAAGGCAGCACTTCTTTTGCACCAGATGCAAGGGTACCGAGTCCTACCCCGGGAAAGATAAAGACATTGTTGCATTGGCCAATCCGTATTTTCCTGCCGTCCTGCTCAACCGGCGGGAAGGGGCTGCCGGTTGCAATCAGGGCTTTATCCGAAGTCCACTTGTAAATATCCCTGGGCAGGGCCTCGGTCTTTTCAGTGGGATTGGAAAGGGGCAGGATGACAGGGCGTTCGCAATTTGCAGCCATGGCCTCAACCACTTCGCGGGTAAA
>JAHEID010000179.1 GCA_024639555.1 Deltaproteobacteria bacterium | reverse complement strand
GGCAAACTGGTATATTAATAATAATTTCAAAGTGATGGCCAATTATTTAATGGTCGATCATGACACGTATGCCAATGGTGACGGTGATTTTGCCAGTGATGATGACCTCGATATCTTTGGCTTGAGATTCCAGATGCTCTTTTAAAAAGAGACTGAAGCCTGATTAAAATTACAGTGCGAAAACCGGGAAGGAAACATTTTCTTCCCGGTTTTTTTCTGGAGGAAAAGAGATGATCAGGGAACGAACATTACTTTATCAAATTTCGTCCTTAATTCAGGAGAACGGCTGTGATGGCAGATGTATATGAAAAAAATAAAGCAACTTCAGTCGCTGAAGCGAAAAATATTGTTCCCCGCGCAGAATTTCGGGTATTCGGCCAGGGTATCATCAATATTGTCGAGGCAGCAATGTGGAAAGCACAGGCTACTCTGTTTAAGGTCCGGCAGAGCAGTGAGGTCTATATTCTATCCAGGCACACCAACGAAGCCAATGTGAAGATTCGTGACGGTTTGCTTGATATCAAGACAAAGGTAGGTGAGACAGAAGATGGTTTTGAGATTTTTCAGCCACAAGGGAAATTTCAGTTCCCAGTTAATAAAGAGGAACTGCAGACCATTTTTGATAACCTGCTGGTAAAGGTAGAACTTGATAAAGACAACATCAACCTTGATGATTTTTTATCCATGGTTCACGATCATGGCGACGCTGTTGCAGTGGATGTACAGAAAGAGCGTTATGGATTTACAGTGAACGGCGTCATTTGCGAGTATGCCAAGATCCTCTTCAACGGGGCGCTGGTGGAGACAGCCTGTGTGGAAAGTGAAGATTACGCTGCTATGAAAGAGGTGGCTGAGGCCTTGGAAATAGCTGAGCTGGAAAATGTCAACTACCTGAAGGCAGCCAAACGGGTGGTTGGTCTTTAATTTTGAGGTGCCATCGAGCTATGACTTACATGTGATCTCTACCAGGGGAAAACCTGTCTCGCAGCATACTGACAGTCCAGGTTATATTCAGATGGGGTAGATCAACAGGATATATCTGTTGCAAAAAGATCAAGCATCGGCTGTAGTATTTTTCGGGATATACTAAGGTTCCCTTGGCTGTAATAGGATATTTTGCCGAATGTGCAGGTCTCCTGATCTTTCATTTCCAACTCTCTGAGTTCAAGGCCTTGTTGCTGAAGAAAAGTGACAACATCATCATGGACCGCGCCATCTCTGCAAAAAAGCACAATATCCCTTTTAAAGTCAGGATTTGTATAAGCGTTCATTGCAAGCAGGATATCAAGACTCCTGGTTTCGGTATAGGCGGCAAATTTCTGACAAAGATTGATGTCATTTTCTCCCCATTGTTCTACTGGTAGGAGAACTGAAGCTATACCACAGGAAACCTTCCCTAAATTCCATTCCTTGTAATCTTTACGTAGCAGATCAGTGGTTGTCAGGTTTGAAACGTTAAATTTTTCACGCTGGATACATTCAAAATATTCACTTTGTTCAATTGGAAATTTTTTCTGAAGCTCAGCGACTATTTTAACGTCTTTAGGGGTGACTCTGCCTGCTTCCGTATCCAGGTTAACTGTATCGAGCAGTATTGTACCGATCAGCAGTATGGCAATATTGTTGTCAATAAGATCGCCGGATGCTGCAAGTAATTCTTCGCAAACTAATGTAGCCGTGGAGCCAACTGGTTCTATGACTTTTTGGGGTGCATGTGGGTAGAGTTTTTCATTCTTGTGGTGGTCTAAAATACCAACAACTTTATCCCCGTATGTTTCTAAGGATAGTGCAAGTTTATTATGGTCAACCAGGACAATTTCGGTATCACCTTTCATAAGTTCCGGGATGTCTACTTCATCAAAAAAAAGAACATCCTTCAACTTAATACCCGCTTTCGCAAAAACGTACACAGCCTCAGAGCGAAGTTTGAAATCATCTCTTGGAATAGGCATAACAGGTGCAATGTAACGGTTTTTAACCCTGTTTTCAGAGGCAAGATAATAGGCGTGAACAATGGATGAGGCCATGGAGTCAAGGTCGGCAGCTTCGTTGCCAATGACAATTTGTTTCGGAGCGTATTGCGTAATGCTCTTTCTTGTCTCTGCAAGATAGCGGTTTAAAGTAAATCGTCTTGCCACAATAATATCCTGTTAAAAGTAATTATTAAAATATTCAAGAAAGTAAATAAGTTTAAAGAATTATTTCCTCTTTATGTAGTGATTTGAATCACTTGCCGTTTATCACCTCTGAATAATATCTTGACAATCTAAAACTTCTAACTGTTTTGCCTACATAGAAAAATTTTCTAGCTCACGCCGGTTAATTTTCTTTGATAATGTTGAAGATCAACTCCTAGTTATGTTTATATAATTGTAGCACCTTCTTCCTGAACTTCACCTGGAATCCATTCCAGTTCTATTTCAAAAGATTTCTTTAATTTTCTGCCCTGCTCCTCTTCAACCTTCATCTCAATGACCATACTTTGAGGAAAATCAAGAACAATCTTATTATCATTTTGTACCAAGGTCATGGAACCGCTATCAATCTTATCGGCAATCTGACGCAAAATAGCAGCGATCTCTTCGGCTGATTTCTTTTCTTCACTTTTAAAAAGAACGGTTTCTATTCCCATGTTAATTACCCCTCCAATTTAATTGTTATATGTAGAGTTAATTTTATCAGCAAATATTGTATCAACATACTCAAAATTCCAGATATCTTGCCAACATCTATGGTTTTGTCAGGCAAAATTTGACACAATATATCCAACGGCAATCTTAGTAAATCAAGAATAATTTACAACCTTCAATTAATAGAAACATGCAGTCTTGATAAATAAAATGCAGGGCCGTTTTCGCGATACCATGCACCAGGATATTTTATTCGTAAGGGTTTAGACATATTACTTTAGTTTTATAACCACAGATATAATTCAAAAGCAGACTTGATTCCTTTTTCCATGCAATTGAACCTTTTCCTTTATCTTGCATACTGGTGCCTCGAACCCTTCGCCACGCATTTCTTTTTCTGTTATAGTAAAAGCCACAAGAAAATTCGGGCATAGTTATACTGTAGAAGGAGAATTGCGTTATCCGCGTTAACGGGAAAAGCTGTCATGAATGATTCGTCACAGGAAAACAGGAAGATTGCAGAGAAGACAGCCTGGCACGCGCTTTCCATGGAGGATGTATTACAGAAACTTTCCTGCACCAGGGAAGGGTTAAGCAACGATGGGGTCCGTGAACGTCTCAGCCGATATGGTCCCAACCGGCTGCCCCCGCCGCCGCACCGCAGCCCAATTAAACGCTTTTTCATGCAGTTCCATGATGTGCTGATCTATGTCCTTCTCGGTGCTGCTGCCATAACCGCATTAATGGCGGACTGGGTCGATGCCGGCGTCATCCTCGGCGTAGTTTTCATCAATGCCGTGATCGGTTTTGTCCAGGAGGGCAAAGCTGAAAAAGCGGTTGAGGCCATCCGGAGTATACTGACGCACGAGGCCATGGTATTGCGTGACGGTCACAAGATGACCGTAAGGGTGGAGGATATTGTACCCGGCGATGTGGTCTTCCTGCATTCCGGCGATAAGGTACCAGCAGATCTGCGCATGTTCCAGGTCAAGGATTTGCAGATTGAAGAGGCTGCCTTGACCGGTGAATCGGTTCCGGTTGAGAAGCTGACCGAACCGGTGGCGGCAGATGCCTCCCTGGGCGATCGGAGTTCCATGACCTTTTCAGGTACCCTGGTCAGCCATGGCCAGGGCAGCGGTATTGTCGTTGCCACCGGAGTTTCTACCGAACTTGGAAAGATCAGCACCATGCTAGCAGAGGTCCAGACCCTCAAGACCCGGTTGACCCAGCAGATGACCGAAACAAGCCAGTGGTTGACAGGCGCTATCCTGATCCTGGCTGCCTTGAATATGTTATTCGGCTTGGTTGTGCGCAGCTTCTCTTTTTCCGAGCTCTTTTTTGCCAGCGTCGCCTTGGCTGTGGCCGCAATACCCGAAGGGCTGCCTGCGATCATCACCATTACCATGGCCATCGGAGTACAGCGCATGGCGAAGCGCAATGCCATCATCCGGCGGCTGCCTGCAGTGGAAACACT
>JAHEID010000178.1 GCA_024639555.1 Deltaproteobacteria bacterium | reverse complement strand
ATCCAGGAGAACATCAAGAAGATCACCTCTTCTTTTTCGCTCAATCTCTCATCAAGCTACCTTGGCTTAAGCCCAAGGGAAATACAGGTGGCAGACCTTGTACGCCAGGGAAGAGCGAATAAGGAAGCTTCCAGGATACTCAATATTTCCATTAATGCGGTGGAGTTTCACAGAAACAACCTGCGAAAAAAACTGGGATTGCAGAACAAGAAGATCAACCTGAGAACGTATCTGCTCTCAATGCAATAAGAGTTAGAGGAAAAGAGATGTTATAGTGGCCACTTCCACTGTCATCTATCAGAATACCTTGGCTGAGAATGGACTGAAGCCCCTGTCACTATCGAAAGACAGTATAGGTAGAGTCATTACCGTAAAATTTCAGCTAATACAATTACCTAAGAAATATCAAGTTCCCCGGGAAAATTGCCTGGCCAAAAGATGTCTCCTCCATTACCGGCAGGCAACAAACCTATGTCGCCTGATGCATATCCCCTGAAGCCAATATTAAAAACGACTTGCTAATTTTTTTTTCTTTTTGCATGGTTATGGAAGAGTTCGCGCGTGCTGCTCCATGATCCACCTAAATAATTGAAGGAGATAAAATGATTAAGATAGGGATTATTGGCGGTTCAGGCCTGGATGACCCGGAAATTTTACATAAACCTGTTGAGCTTCGAATAGATACTCCTTATGACAAGCCCTCCTCTGTCTTGACTTGTGGGAAGATAGAAGGAGTCGATATTGCCATTTTAGCCAGACACGGCAAGAAACACACGATCAGGCCATCCCAGGTAAACTTCAGGGCCAATATCTGGGCTTTGAAAGAATATGGCTGTACGCATATCCTGGCAGCAACGGCGGTCGGATCTCTGCGGGAGGAAATCGAACCAGGTCACCTTGTTTTCCCTGGCCAGTTCATAGACTTTACCAGGAAAAGAGAAAAGACTTTTTTTGACGAGGATGTTGTTGTGCATACTCCCATGGCAGAGCCATTTTGCCCGAATCTGCGCCACCTTTTAGCCGAATCTGCGCAAAAACTTGAAATTCCGCACCATACTGACAAGACAGTAATCACCATAGAAGGGCCGCGTTTTTCAACTCGGGCAGAGAGCCATATGTTCCGCTCCTGGAATGCCGATGTAATTAATATGAGCTCCGTGCCTGAAGTGAACCTTGCCCGGGAAATGAAAATTCATTATGCTGCTGCTGCCATGTCCACGGATTACGATTGCTGGCGGGAGGGCGAAGAATCGGTTACATGGGAGATGATCCTGGATACCATGAGAAAAAACGCAGATAGCGTCCTGAATCTTTTTTTGCATGTTATACCTAAAATAAAAGAATATGATGATGTCTGTTTAGACTGACGATTAAAAAATTTATCGCAGCGGAGGAAGGCATGCCAATCAAATCACGCATCAGAACAGTACCGGATTACCCCAAAAAAGGGATTATGTTCAGGGATATCACCACGCTCATAAAGGATCCGGTTGGTTTCCGCCTGGTAATAGACAGTCTTACCCAGCGTTATATGACAAAAGATCAGTATTTCGACACAATAGTCGGCATTGAAGCCCGCGGCTTCATAATTGGCGGCGCTTTATCATATACTCTTGGCAAGGGCTTTGTTCCTATCAGAAAAGCCGGCAAACTTCCCAGCGATGTGGAGGAACAGGTATATGACCTGGAATACGGCAGCGACAAAATTGAAATACACAAGGATGCTCTGGCAACAGGTGAAAAAATTCTCTTGGTCGATGACCTGCTGGCCACCGGCGGTACGGCCATTGCAGCCGCAGCCCTCATAGAGAAACTGGGTGGAGAAATTGTGGAGATGGCATTTATTGTTAATCTGCCGGATGTCGGAGGTGAGAAAAAGCTCAAGGCAAAAAAATACAACGTCTTTTCGCTTACAGAATTTGAAGGAGAATAGACGGACCTTCATAGGAGGACCGCCAGAAAGCATTTGTATCCAAGGAACAGATAGGGGCATAAACGCGCCCCCTTTCACTATTCCGCTTTAATTGCTGTATCAGTAAATCAGCCGTTTTTCTCCCTCAATCTTCTGAATGGCGCCGATCGCCTGCGTCACCTCCAGCACTCCCATGTAATCATCGGCTTCACTGTATACGGGGTAATAACGGATCAGGATCTTGTCACCCCTGAAGTCAATCCAGAACTCTGCGTGATCCATAGAACGGTCCTTGAATCCGCTCACAATCTCGTTCACCATGTCCACACTTTTTTCAGGGTGGCATTTTTCCACCTTGCGCCCAATAACCGAGCGGGTACGGGGGAAAAGCTTTGTTTTGTCCAGCTTATTGAAATAGGCCACGGTATCTTCAGCATCGACAAAAGTTACTTCAAAGGGCAGGGTTTCCATGATCGCATCGATCTGTTCGTAGGACAGGTTACGAATGAGGCGTTTTTTTGCTTCGCTGTCTTTTTCAACCTCGGCAAGCATCTGTTCATAATGTTGCCGGGCTGCATCTCCATATGTCTGCTGGTCAAGATTTTTAAACTCCTGCAGGAGGGTGGAATTCTCCTCCTCGCTGATGACCTTGCGGCCCATTGGATACAGCACATCATTTTCCTTCCAGATATGCTCGGCCCGTATTGTAAGGTACTCGAAGCCCCCGGCGGCAAACTTATGGCGGCCGGTTGTTGTTGCCTCAACAAGGCTTGGAAGTTCATGCATCATTTTCTGCAGGAGTTTTCTCTCTGCATCATGCTCCATGAGCATCACGCCTATGGGTCCGCCCTCCACGGGCAGACCTTTTTGGCCCATGAGGGGAAAGAGAAATTTCTCCTCCTTGGTATTGTGTATCTTGTCTCCAAATTCCAGGAGAAAATCTATGGCCCGCTGCATCTGCAAAGGGGTTTTCACAGCTTCATCGATCTTCTCAAGGTTACTTTTCAGAACAGCCATGGCTCTCTCTATCATCTCGTGTTCCGCCACAAGGAAATCATCCCATCTTGTATAGTGTGCCATAATGCGCCTCCCGCTAACTGAAATCAAATATTAATAATTTATCCGATGTTACAATAGGTTTTTGCTGACATATTTATTAAACGACCAAGTATTTCGTTTCTACTATACACGCTTCATGTGACAAGGACTTGACCTGGGTCAACTCCGGACAAATTAATCATCCTGGTAGATACAGGAAGCCGGGCAACTGTCTATGGCTTCCTCTATCAGGTCTTGCGGTCCGCCTTCCGGCATGATTACTTCTGCCTTTTCCTTATCGGGGTCGAGCTTGAATACTTCCGGGCATAATTCTTCACAGGTACCGCAGCCGATACACTCATCCTCGTCAATATGAACCGCCATCTTGCTAGCCCCAATTCTTTAATTATTAAGGTGTGGAAAAATTTTATTTATCGCTTCTTAAACTATTTTACGCAGACATAAAATAATAAAATATTCCAACCACAATAATGGAGCCTGTGCGGAAAATTTGGTTATAGGTTATCAATTCTGCCGCCATTTTTGGCTGGAACACACCGGCATAGAAAGGAAATTGATGCCGTACCGCACGCATGGGGGAAGACAGGACATTCCCTGCAAGCAAAGCCAAAACAACCTGCCGTGCTTCCAGGCTGCCATTATCCAGCAAGGCACCTGCAGCAGCAAGACCGGCGCTGATTTCTGCCGTAAGCTGCAGGGCAACTACTCCCAGGCTTTCCGGATGCAGCCAGGCAAGAAATTTTACATGGTGCGCCAACCATTCTTCCAGCAGGGCAAACATGCCGAAACGATTTAACAGGAAAACCGCTGTATAGATAGGTAGCGTGATCACCATTATCCGTTTAATCCTTTTCTGAAAGCGGAGCCCGGCTTTATGGAGAGCCTGCGACAGGGAACTGACCCTGTTTTCATCGAGCCTGCAGGTGACGCAGCTCTCAGTATTGCAGGGAAGAACTATCCTGCCAACAATAAGAATGCAAAGTGTGCGCAGAAATGCGGCAAAAAGAGTCAGCCCCACATAGACAATGGCCACGCCTTTTATCAGGGGCACCGCTAGAAAAAACAGGGTTGGCAGATGCAGAAAATAGGTGGGCAGGCTGTTAAACAGGTTTGCAAAAATGAGTTCCTGTTTTGTGATCTTTTTCTGT
>JAHEID010000177.1 GCA_024639555.1 Deltaproteobacteria bacterium | reverse complement strand
TCTTTCAAGGCGGTTGGCAGAAATTTGAGCTTGTATTTATATCTCATCGATATCAACTTCTACAGCTTTGATTTTTTCATTCTGCCTTTCTATAACAATAAGGCCGAGTTGGTAATCCTCAGCCGATCCATTAGTTCCTCATAGGTAGCAGCAGGGATAAGGTAAGCTGTAGGCTGGTTATGATTTAATATTGCGATAGGTTGGCCCTCTGATTGATCTATGAGAGCGCTGGGGTTTTTTTTCAACTCGGTTATGCTGGCTGAGCAATTTGCAAGTACAGATTTCATGACATTCACCTATGGTCTAAATTTAGCACTTATTTATGGACGCAATTTAGCACTTTTTTTAATTTGAATCAAGAGAAGAATTTAATGAAGGCTAACGTTTGAGCTGAGACGCGCGCTGTTCCAGCGCGTCGTTTTCCACATACTATTAGGTGAAAGTTCTTTTAAGCTAAAAAGCTTCTCCTTAAAGCTGCTGATGTACAATTATGATTTTTGAGTCATAAGCCGATACTATCTAACAACAAAAAGGAGAAGCTAAAATGAAAACTACACGGAGTGCAGAGAAAATCAATCTAAAACATGTATTGGATATTGGAGTTGATGTGCACAAGGAGACGCTTTGTTTTTATTTCGAGTTTAACGGCACCGAGTACAGTGATGAGTGCCGGAATCGGACATCGGTAATAGAGAGGAAGCTGCGGTCCTATCATAAGATAGCCCTGGCGCATGGCCGTAAAACCCTCCGCATAATCTGTGAACCGACCGGCCAGTATCAGAACAGTATGTTCCGTACAGCCAGACGGCTAGGTTTTTTGACCTGTTATGTGAATGCCGAGGCAGTGTCAAAGTTCCGGGTTGTGGAGACCAATGATACCGGTAAAACCGACAAGAAAGATCCCCGCGTGATTGGCACTCTGGGCAGGCTGAATAAGGTGCTCCGTTTCCGTCTGCTGGATGAAGAGTACCTGGTGCTCAGGAAACTGCATAAGATATACGATGAAACTGACGTATCCATAACGAGCCTGCGGTGCCGCTTGAGCAATCTTCTGGTGGAACTGTTCTGTGACTATTCATTTAAGAAGGATTTTCTCTACAGCAACTCGGGCCTGGCCCTGGTGGAACAGTATGGCTGCAATCCGTACCGGATTGTGGTGGATGGTTATGATAGATTCTGCCGGCTTATGAAAATGGCGGTTCCCAGGATCAGAACAAAGACCCTGGAGCGGTTGTGGGAGGATGCGCAGAGTTCTGTATTAAATGAAATGCCCTCCGGCTACGTGGAAAAGTTTGAACAGCATCTTTACTGGCTGCTGGATGATTTTTCGAGGCAGGAAAAAAGAAAGGAAAAGATAGTAAATAAAATGAAGGAGATCCTGGCTCAGCTTCGTGAGAAAGATCCCGATATCCCGCCATCAACTCCCCATGTTGTCTCTGACAAGAACATGGCTAGCCCGTATATTTCATGAGGGCTTTATATTTTCTTCATAAAGCTATTGTAAACATATTGCTTGGGAAAGAATGCGAAGTTTCCTTCTATCTCAGCATCAATTTTTCCTTTGCCGGCAATTTGGGTTGTTTTTTACTGCGAACCAACTCGTTTTATCATTTTTTAAACGCACCTGTTCTTTATTGTTATATTAACAACCATGATAAAGGGGCATTCCCCGTTTAAGTCATACAAAGTCGTCGCGCTACCTTATGAAAGATAGCTTGGTATGGATAGTTGCTCGACATGAGAAAACGTATACGTCTTGTGTTTCTTATGATTACGGCTCCTATCTTGAAAAGTTTAAGACGAATCGTACTGCTTTGCGCTCGAGCCAAGTCGGTCCCCTGTAAGGCCAAACGGCGAATCCCTTCTATGAGGGTGTATGCCAAACTTGACAACAGCAGACGAAACTGATTGGCGTACCAGGCATGGCAGCTGGTTCGGCCAGCAAACAGGCATAACTGCTGTTCTTTGATTCGGTTTTCCATGTCACCGCGAGCGCAGTATAAGTCATCGTAAAGTTTCTGGGCTTCCCCTGTGATGCTCGTGACAATAAAACGAGGATTGGAACCTTTCGTGCCGTGTTCTGCTTTCACGATCACCCGTTTCTCATCGACCCAACTTTTTGCACCGTAACGAATCCACTGAAACAAGCGTTGTTTCTCCTTGGTGCTTTCAAAGTTTTCTTGGGCCTTCTTTATGAGATGCGCTGCCTTATCATGAAGCCGTTTGTTTTTAGCAATGCCGATAATATAATCAACATTATGACGTTCACACCAATTCAACATGCGGTGGCGGCAGAAACCACTATCTGCTCGAATGATGATTTTTACTCCTGGCCATTCTTTGCGAAAACGTTTTACTAAAAGTGACAGGATCGCCCAACTATGCTTTGCCCCATCAATTTTACTTGGTCGCAAGTAGCTGACGAGCAACTGATCCTCACAAAAAACGTATAATGGCAAAAAACAGTAATGATCATAGTACCCATGAAAAAAACGACCTTCCTGCTGCCCATGGACTCGATCATCTGTTGCATCAAAATCAAGAATCAACTCAGATGGCGCTGACTTTTTTGATGCAATAAATTGCTCTACTATTATCTGGTGAATAGCCCAGGCGGTCTGCCTATCGGCCCTGTTTTCAAGACGACACAAAGTCGATGCACTGGCCAGTTCCCTACCTTGCTCTATGCTTGTCTGGAATGCAGGATCGTTTCTTAACGTCTGATGATCATTGAGATCTTCATACCCCAGCGCTATACCATAAACCCTTTGCCGGATAAGCGACAGTAAGCTATGAGCACAGCTTCTTTGACGACGAGGATCATGGAGCACCCCTAGAATTGACTTTGTTAAACCAATGCGTCGATCAATCTGACGTAAAAGTATTCCTCCTGCATCACTCGTGATTGCTCCTCCGCTAAATTGTGAAACAATCTGTCTTCTTTTTAAACCTGGAAACTCGAATTGCTCTGTGGTACATTTTGTCATGGCGAAATCCCCCTTTGTTTTTGTTCTAACACCTTAAACTTACAGGGTTTTTAATGATTTCGCCATACTTTTTGGTGCAATATTGGGGCTAGAATGGAAGGCGCGATAGATGCTTTGGTGAATTTCAGCTGGGTGCCGTATCCCCCATGAATTCAGCAGCTAATCCCGGTTCCATGCTAGAAAGTTCTTTTTCAATGCTCCGAACCTCCTCAATGAAAGCGAGTGCTGCCGGTGTAGGGTTCCGGTGTTTCAAATATATGATGCTGTATTTTGTCTGAAACCAGTCTTTACGGAATGGCAATATTGCCAGCTTGCCGTTATCGAGTTCTTTTCTGAACATGAGCAGCACCCCAATGCCTAGAATATCGCTATTGGCAACAATATCGGCCATCTCGTACACAAGATCCAGTTGCAAGGCAGGGATGAAATCTCCTGTCATCGGGTCGTGCCTGCCTGCCTTGTCGAGATTCACCGGCAAAAATCGACTGTACGCTTTCGGCAAGCGGGTGCAGCACCAAGGATACTTTACCAGTTCGGCCATGGAAAGGGCGTCACGCTCCAGCAAAGGATGCCCGGGACGACAGAAAATCCCCCCCAGATGCTGACCCAGGGCTTCGATGACGAATTCATCCCTGTTAGCAACATCTTCAATATAAGCAATGCCGATATCCGCATGACGTTCAGAGACTACTCCGCTTATTCTGGTATGGTGAAGGACAGTCGTTTTGATCATCACCCCTGGATGCTTGTTCAGCAATCGACCAACTGCGGCATGGCCGCATAATTTGCTTGCGAAAGGGGCGAAGGCCACACTCAACTGACCTTTGGACAACCCCTTCATGAGGTCGAGATCATCGCGCAAATCCATTCCAAGGCGAGAAATTTTTCGGGCAGCCTCAAGAAACACCTCACCAAAATCGGTTAGCGTGACTGGGACCCCACCACCCCGGTTGAATAGTTTGACACCGTAATAGTTCTCGAGTGCCTTGATACTGCGCACCAGGGCCGAGTGCGTAATGTCCAAAGATCGCGCTGCCCGGCGGTAATTACGGATTTCGGCGAGCATGAGGAAGTATTTGATACTGCGAGGGATAATCATGGTGATAATTTATTACCACATAGTTATTATTTTGTCACTTGCATTACCAA
>JAHEID010000061.1 GCA_024639555.1 Deltaproteobacteria bacterium | reverse complement strand
ATCAAGCATACCATATTAACGGAAACCACAGCCATCGGCCTCAGGTTCCGGCGCGAAAAAAGGATGACCCTGCCCAGGGAAACAGGCACTGTGAAAACACGCTGGGGCCCTGTTCAAGTAAAACGGGTGGAAACTCCCGCAGGCTCTGCCCTGTATCCGGAATACGAGGACTGCCGACGGGTGGCGCTGGAAAACCAGGTATCCTTGAAGGATGTTTATGCTGCTGTGAATCGCTGCTCTCCTGAAGATTTTGTGGAGAGTGAGGAATGAGGTTAAAGAATTTAGGTGGCAGACCAAAAAGGTTTTAAGAAAAAATTGTAACCCAGAATCTAGAAGCAGGTTTTTTTTTAAAAAAAACTAAGGCATGAAAAGGATCAAGTTTGCTGGAGATGCACGAAGGAAAGCGTTTCGTTATAATCCACTATACGAAACGCTTGACGACACAGCAGATCCGGTGAAATTGATTCTTGCTTAGAATCTAATGCATACATTGATAATGCTCATAGCAACCGGTTTCTATTCCGGTTATCTGCCAAAGGCCCCGGGCACATGGGGTTCCCTTGTCGGGCTGTTACTTTTCTTCCTGCTTCATGTCCTCAGCCTGCCGGTCTATCTTGCGGTTGTTGCAGGGTTATTTGTCGTGGGTTCTTTTGCCGCCGGTGAAGCTGAAAAAATTCTGGATAACCGGGATCCCGGAGTCGTGGTTATTGATGAAATAGTGGGCATGCTGATTACCATGATCGCTGTTCCAGTAACACCTTTGAGCATGACCCTTGGCTTTATCCTCTTCCGGGTATTCGATATTGCAAAGCCGTTTCCGGTCAATTTTTTTGATCAGCGCTTCCACGGGGGGCTCGGCATCATGCTCGACGATGTGGTGGCGGGAATATACAGCCTTATTATTCTGCATCTCATACTCCTCCTGGTATTTTGATCTTCTTTTTTATTGTCACTGGTCCTGCAACATGGTAGTAACCCATTGACCTGAATACCAGAATACTGCGAAAACACTGCCAAAGAACAATGAAAGATATCCCTGTTAACGAACGTATAATCCTGGCCCTGGATGTTGATAGCCCTGCGCAGGCCAAAGAGCTGGTCAAAAAAACCGAGTCCCATCTCAATTTCTACAAGGTCGGCCTGCAGCTCTTCATGGCCAGCTGGTTCGAGATCGTGGACTGGCTTTCTGCACGGGGCCACAAAGTCATGGTTGATCTTAAATTTTTTGATATCCCCGAGACCGTCAGGCTGGCCGTAGCACGACTCAACAACCGGGGGGTTACCTTTGCAACCATCCATGGCAATGACCCGATTATCAGGGCCGCAGTTGAGGCCAAGGGTGATCTTGCCCTGTTGGCGGTTACGGTGCTGACCAGTTTCGGCCAGGAAGATATGCAGGCCATGGGCATGACACAATCCATAGAAGATCTCGTCTATTTCCGGGCCCGAAGAGCCCTGGAACTTGGCTGTGACGGCGTGGTTTCATCAGGCCTCGAGGCAAAGAGGCTGCGAGACAAGCTTGGCGCCAAACTGCTCATAGTCACCCCCGGCATCAGGCCCGGTGCCAACATCAGAGATCAGCAGGATGATCAGCAAAGAATCGTCACAGCCCGGCAGGCGATTGCTGACGGCGCTGACTACCTGGTGATCGGTCGCCCCATAACCAAAGCCTCTGATCCGCTAGAGGTTATCAACATGCTGCAGGATGAGATCAGGCAGGGTTTGGCAGTCTGATGGGAATGCGGACAAGGAGATAACCTATGCCGGGAATCATAGATTTTCATGCCCATGCCTTTCCGGACCAGGTGGCTGCCAGTGCAATCCCCTACCTGGAAGAGGAAGGCGATGTCAAGGCTCTGCATGACGGCAGGGTTGCATCACTGCTGGAGCTCATGGACAGGGAGGGCGTGGAAAAAAGCGTCATCTGCTCCATTGCCACCAGGCCCTCCCAGTTTGAAGCAATAATGAGCTGGTCCATGCAGATCCGCTCTGACCGGGTCATTCCTTTTCCTTCCTTTCATCCAAGTGATCCGGACGTACTGGAGCACATCGGCAGGATCAGGGCCGAAGGCTTCAAGGGCATCAAGATGCACCCTTATTACCAGCAGTTCTTTCTCGATGATGAAAAACTTTTCCCGGCCTACGAAAGAATCAGCGAACTGGGGCTTATCCTTGTAATGCACACTGGGTTTGATATCGCTTTCCCCAGGATCAGAAGGTGTGATCCCCGGCAGATCCTCAATGTTTTGACACGGTTTCCTGAACTCAAGATGGTTACTACCCATCTGGGCGCCTGGCAGCAATGGGGTGAAGTTGAGGAGCTGTTGGCGGGCAGAAATATATACATGGATATTTCCTACACCCTGGACCAGATAGATCCACAGATTGCACGCAGGATAATTCTCAAGCACCCCAGGAAATATATCCTGTTCGGTACGGACTCTCCCTGGTCCGGCGCCAGAGATACCTGCAACCATCTGCAGGCCTTAGAACTTGGGGCTGAAAGAGAAGAACTGATTCTCAGAAAAAACGGCCTGGCGCTTTTAAATTTAGTTTAAAATAAGAAAGGCAGAGCCATTTCTGACTCTGCCTTAATAAACAAATTTCACCTCTTGATAGTCTTTAAGACTTAGTGTGAAAAATTTTTCTTACTAAATCAACAGTCCACCCCAAGCTCCTGACCTTCCCCCATTACTTCAGAAGCAGGGACTGGTATATGCTTTTTGCAAAATAATCATTTTTTTTAAGAGTTTGAATAGGGTTCCATAATGAGTTATCCTGTAAGCCAATTGAGATGCATTTTCATGGTCTCCTTATTTATTGCGACACGAAAAGCGTTTGCTTGTCATTAGAACCAATTTGTTTTATTTCCGGACTCTTACTTATATACCCAAAAGGAATTAGCAAAAAATGGTCAAAAACAGATTTGGACAATTCCTCATTTCCAAAGGCATAGTGGATGAAGCGGCTGTCCTTAAAGCCTTAGATTTTCAGCGGCAGCATACCTTTACAATTGGACAAACTGCCATAAAACAGCACAAATTAACAGTTAGACAGGTGTTGACCATTCTCAACACCCAAATCGTGGCTCCCAAACCTTTTGGCGAGATTGCTGTAGAATTAGGTTACCTCACAGAACAGGATTTGAGCGATCTATTGGACCTGCAAAGTCAAAATAAACCTTATCTTGGTGAAATTTTGGTCGATATGGGAAAAATTACTGAAGAACAATTAAACTCTTTACTCGCTGAATTTAACAGAAAAACAGCCGAGATCTAATACTGTTGGCACTGAAAATTAAGCCATATTAGAGGGTTATCTGAAAGGAATTGTAGTAGCTCGGCAAGGCCGTTCTGTTCTTCGATGCAAATTAAAACAGCAATCACTTATCATCTATTCCTCTCTCAAATTTTCACGGTTCTTGCCATAATGAATACTTTTTTGAACAGTTTCGGTAGTTACTATGTCTGGTGGATATGCGGAACTGCTGGGATGGTTACTGCTTTGGGTTAAACTGCCTGGCAAATCACCAAACCTTGCATACAACGTCCCCCTCAAGGCTATAATTCCCTGTTACCGTATCATAGAGCAGTTGGT
Source organism: Deltaproteobacteria bacterium (assembly GCA_024639555.1). Taxonomy (GTDB): domain Bacteria; phylum Desulfobacterota; class Desulfobulbia; order Desulfobulbales; family BM004; genus BM004. The sequence continues at coordinate 9,745 of JAHEID010000061.1, read as the reverse complement.
TGCCGCGTACTTCCATATTTCTTCCCTGAATAGTCACTGCTGAGGTAGTTCTGATCTTTTTCTCAGCAGCAAGATATTCCAGGGAATCTGTCTGCATCTCATAGCCTTTATCGTTTTGGATTACGACCTTATCCTGCAGAGTTATCTGTCTTGTGTCCGTATTATATCTTGCCTTTTGGCTTCTGATGCGCGTTTCCTCATATTTCCCTGCAGCTCCAAAAAATAATGCCTTCACATCTTCAAGCTGCATGGAAGCGTCGCTTTCTGTGCTGTAGAGACGACTGGCTGTTAAAAGCCATTCTTTTATACCGTTTCTGCTTTGTTCAAATTGCACACCGTTCATTTCCGAACTGCTCAGAGCACGCGTGTTGGTAAGGGAAGGAGCGGGCACGCCTGTTTCTTTGCGCATGGGACTTAACATGTCAGCAGCAAGAGGCCTCCAGAGCGGCATAGTCAGCAAAGCCACAAGGGGAACAATCCACAGCAGATTTCTCGGATCCTTCAGCATTTTGAATACAACTGTTTGCCAGTAAAAGTGCAGACCTTAGATTTTCAAATATTTTTCAAGAAGAACCCTGCCTGTTCCCTTGGCTTCCAGAATAAGGTCACAAACTTCCCGGACCGCCCCTCTGCCACCCTTCCTTTTGGCAACATAATGGGCAATCTGCAACACCTCAGGGACAGCATCCTCAACCGTGGCGGCAAAACCGACCCGTACCAGCAGGGGAAGATCGAGCCAGTCATCTCCCATGTAACCTACTTCAGATGGTTGCAGGTTAAGTTCTTTAAGAAGGTGCTCAAAAATTCCCAGTTTGTTTTTTGCTTTCTGAAAAACATACTTGATACCCAAGTCCTGAACCCGGCGGTTCACCGCCTCTGATTCACGTGCGGTAATAAGGCCCACTTCCACACCGCTTTCCATCAACAGTCTTATACCCAACCCGTCACGTGTATGAAAGGACTTGATCTCATTGCCCTCATGTGTGTAGGTTATGGTGCCGTCGGTCAACACCCCGTCTACATCCAGCAAAAAGAGTTTCAAGCCTTTTGCCTTGGGCAGGCAGGATTTCCAGACATAGCCCCTTTCTGTGGATTCCTGCCTGTTTCTTGCCTTTTCAAGCAGGGCCTGGGTAAGTTCACAGTCCGAAGGATAACCGGTTTTCCCGCTTGAGCAAGTATCATCTTGCGCCATATCTACAATTTCCTTATGGATTTATTCTATTTAGTTGCCGCTGGTATCTTCAGATACAACAGCATGAATTTTCAGGAGTGTTTTCAAGAGGGATTCCACCCGCTCAAGGGGCATGGAGTTGGGACCGTCACAAAGCGCCTTTTCAGGCTGGGGATGGACTTCCATGAAAATGCCGTCAAGACCTGCAGCAACAGCAGCCCTGGCAAGCGGAGGGATGAATTCTCTCTGACCACCCGAGCTCCCTCCGGCACCACCCGGAAGCTGTACGCTGTGCGTTGCGTCAAATATTACCGGGCACCCAAGGGATCGCATCACCGGCAAACCCCGCATATCCACTACCAGATTATTATATCCCAGGGCAAAACCCCGCTCGCACAACATCAGATTTTTGTTGCCCGACGCCCGTATTTTATTAACCGCATTTGCCATATCCCATGGTGACACAAACTGGCCCTTTTTAAGGTTAATGGCTTTCCTGCTCCTGGCCACAGCTACCAGAAGATCTGTCTGCCGGCACAGAAAAGCAGGGATCTGCAGCACATCAAGTACTGCGCTTACCGCATCCACCTGTTGCGTTTCATGTATATCAGATATAACCGGCACGTTATAATCCTGGCGGATGTCGGCAAGAATCCCAAGGCCCTCCTCGAGCCCTGGTCCCCGATAGGAATCAAGAGAGGTGCGGTTGGCCTTGTCAAAGGATGACTTGAAGACAAAAGAAATGGAGAGGCGCTCGGCAATTTCTTTAAGGGCTGCAGCGACCTCCCTGGCCAGCCCTGCTGATTCAAGGACACAGGGACCTGCTATAAGCAGAAAAGGATGTCCTGCCCCTACGTGTATAGGCTCTTGATTGCCGGGTCTGCTGATTGAAACGATATCCACGATTATCTAACCAGTATGCATCAGTTGGACTTTCTAAGGAAAACAGCCCTGTTGCCGGTTACTTTTGCTGGGAAAATGCTAATGCGGCCTTGATGAAATCCCGGAACAGGGGGTGCGGTTTCATTGGTTTTGATTTGAATTCCGGATGGAACTGGCAGCCAAGAAACCAGGGATGATCAGCCAGTTCAATAATTTCAACAAGTGTATCATCAGGTGATGTTCCACTGATGATCAACCCTTTGGCAACCAGATCTTCACGCAGGTCCGGGTTGAATTCATAGCGGTGGCGATGCCGCTCCTGGATCTCTTTCTGGTTATAGGCTGTATTGGCTAAGGTCGACTTGTGAAGGTTGCAGGGATAACTCCCAAGTCTCAAGGTCCCCCCCATATCCGAGGTCTCATCCCTGACCTGCACCTGCTTGGTGCGATAATCATACCATTCCTTCATTAAATAAATTACCGGATACGGGGTTTTTATATCAAATTCTGTACTGTGCGCGCCTTTCATGCCTGCAATGTTTCTGGCAAATTCAACAACCGCCAGCTGCATGCCGAGACAAATACCGAAATAGGGAATTTTGTTGGTCCTTGCATAATTGACAGCAATGATCTTGCCTTCAATTCCCCGCTTGCCGAAACCACCAGGCACAAGGATGCCGTGACATCCTGCCAGGGCATCGGTTGAACCGCTTTCTTCAAGCTCATCAGCACTGACATAACGCAGATCAACCCTGGCATCATTGGCAATGCCGCCATGCACAAGTGCTTCATGCAAGCTCTTATAAGACTCTGTTAAATCTACATATTTCCCTATAATGCCGATTATGACTTGATGCTTGGGATTCTTGATCTTTTCAACCAGCTTCTGCCAGGCTTCTATGCGGGGTGCGCCAGTCCAGATATTAAGGAGTTCAAGGACCTTGTCATCCAGGCCTTCTTTATGGAAAAGAACAGGCACCTCGTAGATGCTCTTCACGTCCTTGGCCGTAATGACTGCATCAGTGGGCACATTAGTGAACAGGGCGATCTTTTCCTTCAGGCCTTTGCTGAGGGCCTTTTCCGTCCTGCACAGGAGGATATCCGGCTGAATACCAATGGCGCGCAATTCCTTGACACTGTGCTGTGTGGGCTTGGTCTTCACCTCGCCCGCAGTCTTAATATATGGTACCAGGGTCACGTGTATGAACAGAGAATTGTTGCGGCCGACATCAAAACGGAACTGGCGGATTGCCTCCAGAAATGGCAATCCTTCAATATCGCCGATGGTGCCTCCAATTTCAATAATGGCCACATCAACTGTATCAGCAAGCTGCAGGATGGCGTTTTTTATCTCGTCAGTAATATGGGGTATGACCTGGACAGTCCCGCCCAGGTACTCTCCACGCCTTTCCTTGGAAATAACCGAATAGTATATGCGGCCCGAGGTATAGTTGTTTATCTGCGCCATGACAGCATTGGTGTAGCGCTCATAATGCCCCATATCCAAATCTGTCTCGGCCCCGTCATCGGTGACATACACCTCGCCATGCTGGAAAGGGTTCATGGTACCGGGATCGACATTGATGTATGGGTCTAGTTTCTGGAAGGTGACTGAAAGCCCGCGGCTTTCGAGAAGAGCACCAATCGATGCTGCTGCCAAACCCTTGCCCAGAGAAGAGAGTACTCCACCGGTGATAAAAATGAACTTTGTCCGGGTGGTTGGCTTTGGAGAATTCATGGGCCCCACTATAGCAACATGACCATAATTCGCCAATGAAAAAAGCAACCCCAAAAAAAGTTTCTCAGACACCAGCAGGGCCTGAGAAAATCTATAGATTACGGGCGCAATACCTGTCGTCGAAGCTTTCGAAGTCTCACTTCGTTCCCTATCTGCGAGATCGACAAAAATACAGGAATATTTCGAAAAACTTTGACATCCTTATGAACCGTTTTTAAAGTGCCATTTTCATAGGTAAATAACTTCATTAAACCTCACAATTTTGAAACGTATGGATTTTCTGCAACTCGCTGACAAAAAAATTATCGTGTTCGGTTTAGCAAACCGGAAATCTGTTGCCTGCGCCATTGCAAAAGTTCTGCAGGAGGCAGGCGCTGAGGTTATACACGTCGTCCGCAGTCCTGCCAGAAAGGAAACAGCCCAAAAGCTTTTTCCCGCTTCCAGGGTTTTTGTCTGCGATGTGGAGGATGAGGACAATATTGCCCGGGTGCGGAAGGAAATTGCCGCCTCCACGGATGGAAAGATTCACGGCATCGTGCACTCAATCGCCTTTGCCAACTATGCAGACGGCTTCAAGCCGTTTCACGAGACAAACAAGAAAGATTTTCTCCAGGCAGTCGATATTTCCTGTTTTTCACTCATTTCAATCTGCAAACATTTTAAAGACATGCTTGATGCCAGCGGATCGGTTGTGACCATCTCAATTTCCACCACCCGAATGGCTGCAGAGAACTACGGCTATATGGCACCCATCAAGGCTGCTTTGGAATCATCGCTTTGCTTCCTGGCAAAAAGCTTCTCCAGCTTTTCAAATGTCCGTTTCAATGCTGTCTGCCCGGGGTTACTTAAAACATCGGCCTCGGCCGGCATTCCAGGCTACGTGGACAGCTACCTCTATGCCGAAAAACTAACATTGCGCAGGAAGGGGCTGCAGACATCTGAAATTGCAGATATTGCCGCCTTCCTTCTGTCAGAACGCTCTTCTGCTATTACCGCTCAGAGCATAGTTGCAGACGGCGGCATGGGCATAAATTATTTTGATGCGGACATTATCGCCGGGGTCGTGGATTAATGAAATTCCAGCATGTACGCCTGCATGGCTTTGGCTATGAACTGCCGCCAAATGTGATAACCTCTGATGCCATTGAAGAAAGACTGGCCCCTGTTTACAAAAAACTAAAGCTTCCCCAAGGCCGCCTGGAATTGATGAGCGGCATAAAAGAACGGCGTTTCTGGGACAAAGGAACCAGGCCAAGTGACGCTGCGGTGCTGGCAGGCCAAAAAGCTTTAGCAGCTTCGGGTATTCCTGCAAGCGAGCTGGGATGCCTCATATTTACTTCGGTATCCCGCGACATGATGGAGCCGGCTACTGCCTCCTTTGTCCATAATCAACTGGGGCTGCCGGAACAGTGCCTTATTTTTGATATTTCAAACGCCTGTCTTGGTTTTCTTGACGGTATGCTCTTTCTTGCCAACATGATTGAACTTGGCCAGGTAAAATGTGGTCTGCTGGTGGCCGGAGAAACTGCTGAGGACTTACTGGAATCAACCATAAAAAATTTAGCTGCCGACAACAGCCTGACCCGCAAGACCATCAAGTATTCTTTTGCCTCGCTTACCATCGGTTCAGGGGCGGTTGCCCTGGTTATGACTCATGAGAATTACAGCAGGGGAATGCAAAAGTTCATCGGCGGGGCCTATCGGGCCAATACCAGGCACAGCGAGCTCTGCCAGGGAGGCCAGTCCAGAGCTTCCTCTTCCGGGCAAGCTTCAATCCTCATGGCTACGGACTCCGAAGAACTCATGAAGTGCGGCATTGAAACTGCCAAGGATACATGGCATGGTTTTCTGGAAGAACTGGGGTGGCTGGGGGCCGAGATCGATGTATTCTTCTGCCACCAGGTTGGCCAGGCCCATGCCCGCCTTCTCTTTGAGCGTTTGGGTATCGCCCCCGGCAAGAACTTTGAAACCCTCTCTTTTATGGGCAACACCGGCTCTGTTTCAGCACCCGTTACCATGGCAATGGGCATTGAGCAGGGAGTCTTCAACAAAGGACAACGTGCTGCCCTTCTTGGCATAGGCAGCGGCATTAACTGTCTCATGCTGGGGGTGGAATGGTAGATAACAGTCGAAGTCTCCACTACGTTTCGTTTATGCCCTGAAAGGGTGCTTATCTGGCAGTCGGCAGAAAAAAATTATTAGTAAACCCCTTTCAGTTCTTCCATTACTTGTAAGCGGAGATGAAAATTATAGAGTAAGGAATAACCTCGAACAATGACAGCTGAGAAAAATTCGACTGATATGACAGAAGACCAGGGGCAAAAATTGCTCTGCCTGGCCCGTGCAACCATTGCTGCAAGACTCGGACTTTCTGATGCCAGCAGCAGGATCATCCCTGACAATCAACTTGCGGATCCGGCTTTCCGGGAACAACGCGGAACCTTTGTTACCCTGAAGATCAGGAATCAGCTGCGGGGCTGCATGGGCTGCCTGACCCCTTCTGAAACCATTCTGGAGGGCATTCAGCGAAATGCCGTTAATGCTGCCTTTAACGATCCACGTTTCCCGCCACTTACCGGACCAGAACTTGAACAGGCTGAAATCGAGGTAAGCATCCTGACCAATCCCCAGGATCTGGAGTACTCCGATGGCAAGGACCTGCTCAAAAAACTGCGACCCAATATTGACGGAGCAATCATCAGCAAAGGCATGGCCCGCGCCACCTTTCTGCCCCAGGTCTGGGAGCAGTTACCCCGAACAGAGGAATTCCTGTCCCATCTCTGCAGAAAAGCAGGGCTTTCTCCTGATGAGTGGCAAAAGGGCGAACTGGATGTATCAATTTACCAGGTCCAGTACTTCCATGAAAACAGCTGAAGTTATACTTAAACCTGAAGTTGCCAGGCGGGTGGCAGAGTTGTACCAGGATATGGAGGCTGCCTACGATCAAACTGCAAAAGCTTTGGACTTTTCCTGTTCCGGCTGCCCTGACAACTGCTGCGACAGCTATTTTCTGCACCATACCTATACGGAATGGGCCTATCTGCGGTACGGCCTCAAAACGCTTGAGGAGAGCCAACTGCAAAATATTAATGCAAAGGCTATAAAATATGTGGCCGAAAGTGAAGCAGCACTGGCACGAGGGGAGCGCCCCATAATTATGTGTCCGCTCAACACCGATGGACGCTGTTCGCTCTACTCTTACAGATTGATGATTTGCAGGTTGCACGGCGTACCCGCAACCTTCACAAGGCCGGATGGACAAAAACTGGACTTTCCCGGCTGCTTTCGCTGCCAGGAGCATATCGCTGCAGATAATTCCGTCACGCCTCTGGACCGCACGCAATTCTTCCGGAGGCTGGTCGAGCTGGAAATTACGCTGCTCGGTCACAGAAGGATGACTGCACCCAAGGTGAAATTGACCATTGCGCAGATGGTGGTAAAGGGACCTCCGGTTCTTTAACTTAAAATAGCGCGTTTCATATTTTGAAATAGTTTTTTCTTTTGTTTTTTTAAGGAAGTATATTTGACAATTATAACGATTTGGCAATTACAATAACTGTCATTTTGTTCTACTAACATAGACCGCAATGGAAAAAATTGTAAATCAGAGACTCCGGAAAGCGATCCTGGAAGTGATCAACGCCCAGTTACGCGATAATGACCCTCCGGAAACAAAACTGACCCTGATAAGGCTCCAGGATCATGGTTTTTCAGAAGAGGAGGCCTTACGGCTCATAGGCTATGTGGTTGCCTCTGAAGTATTCAGTGTATTGCAGGAAAACCGTCAATACGATAAGACAAAATACATTGCCGCTTTAAACGATTTGCCCAAACTCCCATGGGAGAAAAAAGCTTAAAGTGTCTTCCCGCTGCTGCATCCTGTTCTGCCTGGATTTATCCCGGCATCATGGCTTGCCCGGCATTTTGAGATATCTGGCAGGACTAGATTGTATGGAATGTCTTGTATGACGTCATGAAACTCTCATTAAAGCTCCATAGCGGGAAACCGAAAATGCCCGTTATTGTCCTTATTCATGGCCTGGGCATGAATAATTATTTCTGGGTTGATCCGGAAAAATGTTTTGTCTTGGGCGGTTTGGCGCCGCTCACTATATTTCTTACTGATAGGCATGACAACGTTGGCAACACCATATCTTTTGGCTCAGTAGATCCTCAAATCCAGGGGCTTTGGAACTGCCTGAAGACCGGTGGGTTTTCCCTTGCTTCCTGGACCCAGAGCCAACCACTTGGACCGATTCAGCTTGCAATTGATGAGCTGAAAACAGCCATGGATACGGTCCGGAACAAATGGCCCGGCAAAGCTATCTATATCATTGGACACAGCCGCGGCGGACTCATTGCCCGGCGCTTTCTGCTGGAGAAAAGCGGTGGCGATATTGAAGGTCTTGTAACAATCTGCAGCCCCCATGCCGGGACCGGCATGGCGAAATTTTCGCGTTATCTGAAACCCGCAGGTGTAATAGTAGAAAAAATCATACCCCGGAAATCCAAGGCAACTTTGACTCAAGCCCTGAACCGTGTTTCAACCTTTCTTCAAAGTCCAGCCATTGCGGAGCTTGAACCCGAATCAGAATTTATTGTTTCTTTGCAAAAAAAACTCCCCGGGAAAATACGCAAACTTTCATTTGGGGGTACAAGCCCGGCGTTGTTTCAGGTTATTGTCCGCCTGCCTTCCGGAAATCATAAAGTTGTCAAGTTCCCGGACCTGCTTGCAGGAGCCATTCCTTCAGGGCATCTTCCCAGGGAACTAACCCCGGGGCTTGGCGATGCCCTGGTGTCTGCTGAAAGCGCAGAACTTTCAGGCAGCAAACACTATAATTTCCCTGATAATCATGTTAAGGCCGCCTATGACAATAAAATTCACGGCATTATTCTTGATTTCCTCAGTTGAAAACCCCGTGCTGGTAGAGGATATTGATCCCTATCCCCAAGAGAACCAGGCCGCCGGCTATTTCCGCCCTGGAACCAATCCTTGACGCGGAGCCGAGCAGGCAGCCGAGTTTCAGGCCAATGACCGTTAAAATGGTTGCGACAATGCCTATTATGGCTGCAGGCAGCCAGATGGAAACATTAAGCACGGAAAAGCTCAGGCCCACAGCCAGGGAATCTATGCTTGTTGCCACTGACAGCATGACCAGCGTATATCCTCGTGTCGGGTCAATCTTCTGAGCCTCTTCTTCACGTCCGGCAATGGAATCCTTTATCATCTTAGCTGCCACCAGGGCAAGAAGCCCGAAGGCCAGCCAGTGATCTATACTTTCCAGCAGCGTTCTGACTGTCAATCCGGCAGCCCAGCCAATAATATTCATTCCAGCCTGGAAGAGGCCGAAATGGAATGCCAGCCTGAAAGTCTGCCGGCCGCTGACCTGGCAGAGGCTTACCCCTGCAGCAAGGGCAACGGCAAAGGCATCTAATGCCAGCGCCAGGGCGATGAGTATAATGGTCAATAAATCCATGCGGTAGTTATATCCCAGAGCTCTACAGCCGACAAGCCATTATCAACAAAATCCGGGCCAAGTCACCCTTACCATACCTGTATATGTACTTTTTACGTTTGTCAGGTTTGTTTCTGGCTTTTGGGTTGATTATAGGTGCAATAGGTCTTACTATTCTTGCTGCATGCAACAATAGTACCCTGCGTGCAAAATGCTTAGGAAACCAGCGCCCCGACTCTCGGTCGGTTAAACACTTTATTATTCACTTTTGGACCACAACATAGATGACGATTGAGCATGCAAAAGAAGTATTAAAAATTGAAGCAGAAGGCATCCTGGCCCTTATGGATCAGGTCGGACCTGATTTTGACAAGGCCATTAACCTGATTCTGGCCTGTCCAAGCCGGGTTATCCTGGCAGGTATAGGCAAGTCAGGAATAATTTGTCAGAAAATTGCCGCCACCTTGAACAGTACAGGCACGGCGTCCTTCTTTCTGC
>JAHEID010000005.1 GCA_024639555.1 Deltaproteobacteria bacterium | reverse complement strand
TATAATTAAGAGGTATACGGTGACTGATGCCGGGAAAAAATTTGATCGTTTTATTGACATTGTCAAAGAGTTGCGCTCAGAAAAGGGGTGCCCTTGGGACAGGGAACAATCTCCTTTATCATTGAAACGCTACCTTTTGGAAGAAACCCATGAGCTCCTCGAGGCTATTGGTGCTGGTGATCATCAACACATCAAAGAAGAATTAGGCGACCTCCTGTATTTAATTGTACTGCTGGCCCAGGTACACAGCGAAGAAGGTTGTTTTTCCATTGGTGATGTCATTGATGCAATAAGCAACAAAATGGTACGCAGACACCCCCATGTATTTAACGATGAAAAAATTGAGTCCGTGGCTGAACTCAGAAAAAAATGGCAGGAAATAAAGAACAGTGAGAAAGCAGGCCACAATAGACCCAAAAAAAATTGACAATTTGTTTTGCATCATGTAAAAGACCAGATTCATTTTAGGCTTTGTATATACCTTTTAAACCTTCTCGCTCTCTGCCAAGACATAGATAGCGAGGGCCACTTCAAGTCCGTGAGGAGGAACACATGCGCAGATACGAAACTATTTATATTGTCAGGCCGAATGTTGCCGAAGATGAGATTGAGGCAATCACCAGCAAAGCTACTGCAATTATTGAAGGTGATGGTGGAACAATTCTCAGAATCAACAATTGGGGCCTGAAGAAACTTGCCTACCTGATCAAAAAGGAAAACCAGGGATACTACGTTTATGCGGATTATGCCGGTGTTCCTGCATCTGTTGCGGAAATCGAACGTATCTTCAGAATTGATGACCGTATTCTCAAGTATTTAACCGTGAAACTCTCTGATTCCTGTGATCCTGAAGCGGTCAAGGAACAGCTGGCCAAGGACGAACCTGTCCCGATTTCCGATGAAGAGGATATGGGAGAAGAAAAAGTAGAAAAAGAAGCAGTAGTAGTAGAAAAAGAAGAAGAAAAAGAAGAAGAAAAAGCAGTAGAAAAAGTAGAAGAAAAAGACACTGTCGATGAAGAGCAGGCTGACTGATTTACCACTTTTCATTGCCTGTTCATATCACATATATGTTATTGATTTCTGAAAAAATTTCTGGAGAAACTGCGATGGCACCCAAAAAAAGAATATTTCCCCGACAGAAAGTATGTCGATTTTGTGCTGATAAGAGTCTGGTGATTGACTACAAGGAAATCAGGACGTTACGGAATTTTGTGACCGAAAGAGGCAAAATTATACCCCAACGCATCTATGGCAACTGCGCGAAGCACCAGAGAAAGTTGACAGATGCAATTAAAAAGGCAAGGCAGATTGCCCTGATGCCCTATAGCGGACCAACGCAACTGTAAATCTGGTTAACGAGTTGGCTGCACCATATATTCAGGGCAAACATAAGGATAGTGAAGCTCAATTCGCCGGCTTGGTCGTACTTGCTGCGGTGTTACTTTTTCCCGCACTTTTCCCCGAAAAAATCGGCTGGCTCTCAAGCCTTGTTCCTTTGCCTGTTTTTTATTGCCTTATCAATTTAGGCATAAAAAAAGGATCCATTCCTGTACGGAACGGTATTCTTATTGCCACTGGTGCTGCTGTATTATTCGGCTCACTGCCGATGTTAATCTTCTCTTTAACTCTGGTGCCGGTCGGAATAGCTTTCTCCATTTGTGTTTTTAACAAGAAGTCACCGGTTGCCACTGGTTTTATAGCATTTTGGGTTTTGGCATTATCATGGCTCCTGTACTGGTCTGGTCTTGCCTTGTTGCTCCAGACAAACCCTTACGCCACCTTGCTGGTCGAACTTGACAAGGGATTGAGCAGCGGACTCATGCTTTATGAGGATTCAGCTGAGCTTGCTCCTGAAACTTTGGAAAGTGTTCGGAGGGCAGTGGAGCTCTTGCGGATTTATATCCCAAAGATTCTTCCAGCCATTTTGCTCTCTGCACTCTTGACCACTGTTTGGCTGAACCTTTCACTGGGGAACTTTCTTCTCAAGAAAAAAGATACGAAGCTAACTCCCTGGCCTGAATATCAAGAATGGAAATTACCCGACCCATTTGTTTGGCTGGTTGTTCTTTCCGGGGTAATGTTTTTATTGTTGCCGGCACCATTGAGTATGCTGGGCCTGAATGGCTTGATTGTTTGCAGTACTGTATATTTTTTCCAGGGCTTGGCTATTGCTGCAAGCCTTTTAAATAGATGGTCCGTACCCAGATTGATCCGTGTTCCGATTTATGCATTGATCTTCATCCAAACCTATGGCATCATCCTATTGTCATTTCTCGGTATGATAGATGTGTGGGCTGATTTCAGAAAGCTTAACCAGGCAGTTGACAAGCAGAATAGTTCCGTATAATTGTCAACGCAGGGATTATGTCCATTAAAAAATCAAACAATATTTTTTGAAAGAAACTTTTGGGGTAGAACAAATGGAGCTCATTCTTAAAAAAACCGTGGAATCCCTTGGGGAAGAAGGTGAAATTGTAAAAGTCAAATCAGGCTATGCCCGAAATTATCTCATCCCCAAGAAAATTGCTGTTCTTGCCAATAAAACGAATCTCAACCTGCTTGAACAGGAAAAGGCTACAATTGAAGCAAGAAGGGAAAAGCAGCGGCAGGAAGCAGAGTCTCTGTCAAAGAAAATATCCGGCACCATCATCAACATAAAACATCGTGTTGGTGAGGAAGACAAATTATTCGGTTCGGTCACTGCAGCCGATATTTCTGAGAAACTGGCGGAAATGAATATTCAGATTGATAAGAAGAATGTGCTTCTTGCAGAGCCTATCAAGGCCCTTGGCGAAATTATTGTACCAATAAAGGTCGGTTATCAGATGACATCGGAAATAACAGTTCAGGTAGTTCCGCTGGAGGCTGAATAATAAAAATGAAAAAGGGTGACAGGGCCATGGAAGCTGAAAGGACAGCATCAAAGCCAAGGACACCCTCTGATCCGCATCGTTTGCCGCCCCAAAATTTAGAGGCCGAACAATGCGTTCTGGGTTCCATACTGCTGCATCAAGGTGCGTTGGTAAAGATACTGGAACTGTTGGAACCTGAAGATTATTACCGTGAAGCCCACAAGATCATCTTCAAGGCAATGGTGGCTCTTTTCGAAAAGAATGAGCCCCAGGATATTATTACGGTTAGTAATATATTAAAGGGCAGGAATCAGCTTGATGCAGTCGGCGGCCCTGCCTATCTTGCCAACCTTACTGATATTGTTCCGGTTGCAGCCAATATTATTTACTATGCCCAGATCATACGGTCAAAGGCAATCCTGCGACATCTCATCCAGACCTGCACGGAGATAGCTTCACGCTGTTACGATGAACAGGATGAGATCGACAGCCTGGTTGATGATGCTGAGCAGACTATATTCGAAATTTCCCGTACCAAAAGCAACCAGGATTACCAGGCACTCAGCAAGATTATCCCTGAAACCTTCAAGCGCATTGAGAAACTTGCTGAAAAGAAAGAATTAATTACCGGAGTGCCAACCGGTTATGATGATCTTGACAGGATAACAGCCGGACTGCAGCCCTCCGATCTAATCATCCTGGCAGGCAGACCCAGCATGGGCAAAACTGCCCTGGCAATGAATATTGTCCAGAATGCCTCTATTTTTCATAAAGTCCCTATTGCAGTTTTCAGCCTGGAAATGTCAAAGGAACAGCTCGGCATGCGTATGCTGTGCTCTGTCAGCCGGGTTGATTCACAGGATCTACGCACCGGTTTCATTCGTGACCCTGATTGGCCCAAGCTTGCCAGGGCTACTGGTATTCTCTCCGAGGCTCCAATTTTTATAGATGACACCCCGGCAATCAGTGTGCTGGAGATGCGGGCCAAGTCACGACGCCTGAAGACTGAACACAACATCGGCCTGGTTGTGGTTGACTATCTGCAACTTATGCGGGGCAGGTACAATGCAGAGCGCCGTGAGCAGGAAATCAGCGAAATATCCCGGTCACTGAAAGCTATGGCCAAAGAACTGGACTTGCCTGTTGTGGCGCTGTCTCAATTGAACCGCAGCCTGGAATCCCGGCCGAATAAAAGACCCCAGTTGTCTGACCTGCGTGAATCCGGAGCCATTGAGCAGGATGCCGATGTTATCTGTTTTCTGTACCGTGATGAAATTTATAACAAGAGCGAGGATAATCCCAAACGGGGCATAGCCGAGGTTATAATTGGCAAACAGCGTAACGGTCCCACCGGCATCGTTGAACTCACCTTTATAGATAAGTTCACCACGTTTGAAAATTACTCCCGCCTTGAAATGCCGACTTCGTATATAGAATCAAACTAATTGCATAAATAGTACATGAATCCTGCCTCACAAAAAGATTCCGACCGCTACGATTTTGCCTTTATTGAAGACAAATGGCAAAAGCACTGGCTTACTCAAAATACCTTTAAGGTCAGCGAAGATCCTGCACGCAGGAAATATTACCTTCTTGAAATGTTTCCCTACCCATCAGGCAGGATACACATGGGCCACGTACGAAATTATTCCATTGGTGATGTGATCGCACGCTTTAAAAGAATGCAGGGCTATAATGTCCTGCATCCAATGGGCTGGGATGCCTTTGGCCTGCCGGCGGAAAATGCCGCCCTGAAACACGAGACCCATCCTGCCAAATGGACCTATGAAAACATTGATTACATGAAAAACCAGCTCCAGAGAATGGGCTTCAGTTACGATTGGGAAAGAGAACTGGCAACCTGTGACCCGGAATACTATCGTTGGGAACAGCTGTTCTTCATTAGGATGTACGAAAAGGGGCTGGCATACCGGAAGATGACCACTGTCAACTGGTGTGAATCCTGTCAGACCGTCCTGGCAAACGAACAGGTTATTGACGGCCAGTGCTGGAGATGTGACAACCAGGTACTTCCCCAGGATATGCATGGCTGGTTTTTCCGCATAACCGATTACGCTGAAGAACTGTTGGTAGAGTGTGACAATTTAACAGGCTGGCCGGAAAAAGTCCTTACCATGCAACGTAACTGGATAGGAAAAAGCATCGGGGCGGAAATCGATTTTCCTGTAGAGAATACAGACCAGGTTCTCAAGATATTCACTACCCGTCCGGATACGATATTCGGGGCCACCTTCATGTCTCTTGCGCCTGAACATCCCTTGGTTGACTTAAGCAGGCATACCAGCCAGGCAGAGCAAGTTGCGCAATTTGTGTCCAGAACTAAAATTGCCCGCAAACAGCAGAAACCCGACGAAGAGATTGAAAAGGAAGGTGTTTTTATCGGGCACTATTGCATCAACCCCTATAGCGGGGACCGCATTCCCATTTTCACCGCGAATTTCGTACTCATGGAATACGGCACCGGCGCAGTCATGGCAGTACCTGCTCATGACCAGCGGGATTTCGAGTTTGCCCACAAGTACAATCTGCCAGTTAAGGTCGTTGTGCAGCCCCAAGACAGACAGCTGGATTCCGAATTTCTTTCAGAAGCTTTCGAGGATCCAGGAATTTTGACCGGTTCAGGTCAATTCGACGGCCTGAGCTCAGAGGAAGCGAAAATTGCCATGACAGCCTTTGCTGCAGAACAGGGATTCGGCAAAGGCATGACAACCTATCGGCTCCGGGACTGGGGAATTTCCCGACAGCGTTACTGGGGAACCCCTATTCCCATGATACATTGCTCCACCTGCGGTGTGCAACCGGTTCCTGAAGATGATCTGCCCGTTGTTCTGCCTGTAGATGCCAAACCAGACAAAAGCGGGAGCTCTCCTCTCCACTCACTTGAAAGTTTTTACAATACCACCTGTCCTGCATGCGGTGGGGAAGCGAGACGCGAAACCGATACCATGGATACCTTTGTGGAATCATCCTGGTATTTTGCCCGTTATGCCTGTCCTGATTTTACAGAAGGCCCTCTTGACCGGGACAAGGTGAATTACTGGCTGCCGGTTGATCAGTATATCGGTGGAGTGGAACATGCCATCCTGCATCTCCTCTATGCCCGTTTTTTCACAAAGGTGCTGCGTGACCTTAACTATTTATCCACCGACGAGCCCTTCAAAAACCTTCTGACCCAGGGTATGGTTATAAAAGACGGGGCCAAGATGTCCAAGTCCAAAGGCAATGTTGTTGATCCCAATAAACTCATTGAAAAATTCGGGGCTGACACTGTACGCCTCTTCAGTCTCTTTGCTGCTCCTCCTGAGAGGGATCTTGACTGGAGTAACAAGGGGGTTGAGGGTGCCTCCCGCTTTTTAAACCGCGTACATCGTTTTGTCGTAAACAACAAAGACATGCTGACAAGCGCTCCAGAACAGCAAGCCTCCGATCTTGATGAAAAAAGCCGCGCCCTTCACAGGAAAACACACCAGACCATTCGCAAGGTTACCCGGGACCTGGAAAATGACTTTCATTTCAATACTGCCATTGCAGCTGTCATGGAACTGGTCAATTTGATGCTCTCCCTGGTTTCAGAAAATGCAGAAAATGATATAGCCCCTGCTGCCATTAAAGAGGCGGTTGATGCAACCCTCCTGCTCCTCTCACCCATGACACCCCATTTCTGTTCCGAGCTCTGGGAAATAACAGGGCATGAAGAGCTTCTTGAAAATCAATCCTGGCCAACTTTTAACCCTGAATCTGCCAAAGATGAAGAAATCATTGTCGTACTGCAGGTTAACGGTAAAGTGCGAAGCAGGTTGCTGGTTTCCCCTGATATTGGTGATGATGAACTCAAAGCACGCAGTCTGCAGGATGACAAAGTACAAAAGTTCGTTGGCAACAAGCCCATTAGAAAAGTAATCGTTGTCCCCAAAAAACTTGTTAATGTGGTTGCTTAGATCTCGGCATGAATGCAAATCTGTTAAACAGAGCCACCAGACACACCTTTACCTACACCATTCCAGTACTTTTTGTCCTGTTTTTGCTGGCTTTTTTCTGCAGCAGCTGCGGCTACAGCAACCCATACGCCAAAAAAAATTTGCAAGAAGCCCCCTCAAAAACTTTGCTGCTTACAACCTGGCAGAACAGAACCAACGAACTTGGCCTGGAGTCGATATATTTCCGTTTGTTCAATGCCTGGTTCAAGAAATCCAGCATGATATCTGTTGTGTTCGAAGAAGAACAGGCTGACCTAAAACTTAGCGGAGAAATAGCAGCCATTGACCTGCCCGGTCTCTTTTACGATTCGTTTGACGCAGCCCTGGAAATCAAGCTGAAGCTGACTGTCAGTTTCACACTGCGCGACAACCGTAACAACTCTGTATTGTGGCAGGAGAGAAAATTCACCATATATGAGCCTTTTATCATTGACCCTTCAGGTGAAAGAACACGTTACAATAAACAAAAAGCCCTGCTTCGTATTGGCGATGAGATAGGTGAACTCATTTATCTGAGAATCCATGAACTCGCCAATAATATGCCTTGAAGGAGCAGGAATTTCCTTTATCCCATCATGAGGGGGCAATATTCTCCTGCCAAAAGTTGTTAAGTGCCCGGTACCCGACAATTGCAGATCAATTCTCTTCAGCTGAAAAATCCTCTGATCCTTGCTCCATTGGCTGGATATACCGATCTACCCTTCCGGCTTCTTTGTCGTCAGTTCGGGGCAGCTCTCTGTTACACTGAAATGATCAGCTGCCATGGCCTTGTGTACGACAAAAAAAAGACCCTGCAGATGACTCAGACAGTGCCTGAAGATAGACCTGTGGTTCTGCAGCTTTTTGGAGCTGATCCGGAAAAGATGGGAGAAGCAGCTGAAATTGTCTCAGATATGGCTGTTGATATCATTGATATAAACATGGGCTGCCCGGTCAAAAAAGTTGTAAAAAAAGGCGCGGGAGCGGCCCTGATGAATGACCCTGGCCTTGCTGCAGCAATAATCCGCCAGGTCTGCAAAAAAACATCTTTGCCGGTTACCATTAAGATACGAACCGGATGGAACCATGATGCAATCGTGGCCCCGGAATTTGCAAAGATGGCAGAAGACAACGGAACAAGCGGCATAGCTGTTCATGGCCGCACGTGGACCCAGGGATTCGGAGGTACGGTTGATTGGCAAACAATAACCCGTGTAAAAAATAGTGTTTCTATCCCGGTAATCGGCAATGGCGATATTACAACATATCAGGAAGCGCATACATTTCTTGAAAAATCAGGATGCGATGGCGTGATGATCGGCAGAGGCGCCCTGGGAAATCCATGGGTGTTCACCCCGGGAGGCACACCAGCAACGCTTGCAGAACGCATGATGGGCTTGAGGCAACATTTACAACTCATCCAAAAGCACAGCGACCCTGATAAAATTCTCGCCAAAACAAAAAACCATGCCGGCCGCTATTTTAAAGGGATACCAGGTGGGTCTTCCATGCGCAGAAAAATTTATGCTGTCTCCACATTTGCAGCTCTTATGGAGCTTGCTCAATCAATTTAGCATTGGCCAAATCTGGCAATCTGTCTCTATTTCTTTTGTTTATATTATTCTCCGACAAAACACCTGGATATTTTAAGCCCTATGAATGGCAGACACTTTTACTTGCCTGTTGAAAGAAATTATGCTAGGAAAAGTTCTTTCGCAGACTGCCAGTTCCAAATATAAATATGCAACGGTCTGTCGTCTCATTGTTACAGCACTATATACCTCAGGATCATTTATATGTTAAAGGCTGATCATACCGGAAAGCTCTAGCTGGAACAGAGAAGACATAAGAAATTGCTGCATGAATAGGACAATACAAAAGGGAATCCACAGATGAAAAAAATACTAGTTGCAAACCGTGGAGAGATTGCAATTCGAGTCATTCGAGCTGCTCAGGAATTAGGACATAAAGCAGTTGCCATTTATGAAACACCTGATACTGAAGCCTTGCATGTCAGAGTAGCGGATGAGGCAATATGGCTTGGTGACGGACCGAGAAAAGATTATCTCGATATTACAAAAGTAATTAAGGCTGCCCGAAAATCAGGGGCGGATGCTATTCATCCGGGATATGGTTTCTTAGCCGAAAACCCTGAATTTGCAAAGGCTTGTGAAGATGCAGGGATTGTTTTCATAGGCCCTACATCCGAGGTCATTACAAACCTGGGCAACAAGGTTATAGCCCGGGAAATCATGGCAGCAGCAAATATTCCTATGGTTCCCGGCACTCCCAACCTGTCACCTGGAGACGAAGGTTTGCAGGAAGCCCTCGCCTTTGCTTCTGATTACGGCTATCCCGTTATGCTCAAGGCCACTGCCGGAGGAGGAGGACGTGGTATCCGTCGAATTGATAATGACAGCCAGATGAGGGAAGAGGTTCCTATGGCCCGTGCCGAGGCCAAAGCTGCCTTCAATAACGATAATGTTTACCTGGAGAAAGTAGTTATTAATCCAAAGCATGTTGAGGTCCAGGTTATCGCTGACTCATTTGGTGAAGTTGTTCATTTAGGCACAAGGGACTGCTCAATTCAGCGTCGCAACCAGAAATTGATTGAAATTGCACCCTCTTTAATTCATGACAAGTCTATCATTGAATCCATCTGTGAAACTGCAGTCAGGGCTGCACAGGCATCAAATTACACCAATGCCGGCACTGTAGAGTTCCTGGTTGACAAGGATATGAATTATTATTTCATGGAGATCAATACCAGGGTCCAGGTTGAACACACTGTTACTGAAATGGTGACGGGTATAGACATAGTCCGGACCCAGATCAAGCTGGCCTTTGGCAAAAAACTGCTCTTCAAGCAGGAAGAAGTGAAGATCAGAGGGCATGCCATCGAAATGCGAATCAACGCAGAGGACCCAAAAAACAATTTCATGCCAGAGGGCGGCAAAACCGTAGACATCTACCGTTCACCTGGTGGTTATGGTGTTCGGCTTGATGGTTTTGTCTACCAGGGCTACACTATTCCCGAAGTCTACGACTCCCTGCTTGTCAAACTCACAGTCCATGGTTACAGTTGGAACGAGACCGTAGACAGGCTCAGGCGCTGTCTCAAAAACTTTGTCATCGTCGGTCCCAAAACCACCATTCCTTTCTATCTCGAACTGGTCGACGACCCTGATTTCCAGGAGGGCGACTTTGACACTTCATATCTGGAGACGCATGCACATCTCTTGGATTATGAGGAACAAAATACCGAGATAAATAAACTGGCAAAACTGATTGCCGAGATCCACTACAAAGAAGAAAACACGTACGCTGTCTAATTACGTAATAATTAATTTTAAGGTACGATCATGGAAAGAATTGTTCAAGGAATGCATTACAAGGAAGCGCTGCAGATCCTGCGGCAGGCCGACGGCTACTATTTGACCAATACGGCCCGAGACCTGTCGCAGTCTGATTTTAAAAACAGAATTCTGCTGCACACAGATCTTTTGGCGGCTCACGCAAGGGAAAACGCGAATTATTTTTCACTGGAAATTACCGGCGGCGCTTCTGTTCATGTTGATATCTTACGAAAACAGGTTGACCCCTTTCTGAAACTCGAATTATTGCGCGAAAAGATGCCCAATACCATGTTCCAGACTCTCTGCCGCGGGGTTAATCTTTTCGGCTACAGGCCTTACCCGCAGAATGTTATCAGGTTTGCAGTACGGGAATTTGCAAAATATGTTGATGTCTGGCGAGTTTTTGACTTCATGAACCATATCCCTAATATGCAGGCGGTTTTTGAGGAAGTTCAGCTGGCTGAAAAGATTCTGGAGCCATCCATCTGTTTCTCAACCGGGCCTGAGCACAGCGACGACTTTTATGTGGGAAAAGTTCAGGAAATTCTTGATGTGACTGGCGAAGACATCATTCTCTGCATTAAAAACCATGGTGGCCTAGGCACTCCGAAACGTATCGGTGAGCTTGTTGCTGCCATCAAGCAGAAATATCCTGGACTGATCATTCATTACCATGGCCATAATACCGATGGCAATGATATTGGCAGGATTACTGCCGCAGTTCTCAATGGGGCAACCATTGTTGATGCATCAGATCATGCTTTTACCGGATATTACGGACCACCACCCCTGCTGAGCGTTATTCACACCCTCAAGGAATACGGCAAGACAGCGATAGGCCTTAATGAAGAAGCTGTGATTGAAAGTTCTGAAGTACTGCGAAACGAACGAGATCATTATGAATACTTTGAATCCCAGTTTAAAGGGTTCTCCCCTACGGTTCAGATACACAAACTCCCAGGCGGTGCGATGGGGAGTAGTTTTGAACAAGCTGTAAAAGGGAGATTCCTTGATAAAATGCCCACAATCCTGCATGACGAACTGCCAAAAGTTCAGATTGAACTCGGCAACTGGTGGTCTGTTACCCCCGGCTCGCAAATCCTGTGGACAACTGCTGTAACCAATGTATTGGAGCAAGATCGCTATGGCAATCCTTCCGGCGATCTCAAAAATCTCCTGTTAGGTAAATACGGGCCTTTCCCCTTCTACCAGCCTGCTGACTGGATTTATGAAAAGGTTTTTGGTGCTGGCTGGAAGAATATTCTTGCTGAAGAAGGCGGTGTTGAAGATATCGAGGATATGGATATTGACAAGGAGCGTCAAGTTCTGACCGAACGCTTGGGGCACAAACCTACGGAGCAACAGTTGGTCACCTATCTTCAGCACCCCAACGATGCTGTAAACTTTTTCAAATTTGAAGAGGAATTTGGCAAGGTTTACGTCCTGCCGCCCAGTATATTTCTCAGGCGTGGTGGTTATAAGCTCGGTGAATCCCTGATGTTCAAAGATCATGCCGGCAAGGAACATGTGATTGAGATCGGTCCCAAGCAGAAAGACGAGAAAGGTCAATGGTCCATTTACCTTAATGTCGACCACCAGGAACGCAACTACACATTCAAGGAAGAAACCAAGGAGGCTGCCGCCGCTGCAGGTCCGCAGCTAAGCAAGAAAGAAATTGAAGACCTTGCCAAGTCCGGGGACATGCGGGCTACCTACTCCTGCAATGTATGTGAAATAGTTGCAAAAGAGGATGAGGAGGTTGCTGTTGGCGACAAGCTGGCCGTGGTTGAAGCCATGAAAATGCAGACTCCGGTTGTAAGCCAGGTGGCCGGAACTGTGGTGGAAATTCATGCAAAGGTTGGCGATGCCCTGAAAGCAGGTGATAAGATCCTAAAAATAATCACTGAAGTGGAATAACAATAAATACACCAGCTGATCTCATCGCTGAAACATAAAAACCGGAATCTCTGTAAAGTTCCGGTTTTTATGTTCTGCTTAAACACCTGTATGATGAGCAGGTATTGCCGGTGCATCAATCCATACAAACATATTCTTATTTAATTTCAATTACGCAGTTTTGTGTGCAGTACTGATTGGTGATGCGGTTATCATTTTTAGGGTCACACCACCATTGACCGTCAACAACAAACTGGTATTCATACTTGCCTGGTTTCAGTTTGAGCATCTTCTTCCAGGTACCACTTTTGAATTTCCGCAAACGATAATCCTTTGCATCCGGCTGCCAGTTGTTAAAATCCCCGGCCAAGTAAACTTCATTTACATTTGGTGCATACAAAGAAAACTCGGTTGAAGGGACAGTTTTTTTCTTTGCAGTCTTTTTCGCCGTTTTTTTTGTGCTCTTTGCCTTTGTTGCCATCGTATTATGCCTCCTGCATTCATATAATTAATAAACAGCAATTGGGAAATTCACTGTAAATAAAATGTATGGTCACTTATTGAAAAAAATATGGGAAATTGTCAATCAAAATCATTCTGTCCATGATGTTATTTAAAACTCTTTTATCATGGGATACTATTAAACGGTTCAGGCGTAGGTCAAACGATTAAACCCGCCAATTTCATACCAGGGACGAGTTGCCTCAATGCCTTCCAGTTCGATGATCATGACTTCAAGGACCAGGTAAACTTTGGTGCCTTTACGTACACAGGCTGTCAGGGTTTCACCATGGTGTCCCATGGCGGCATGCAGGTGGATTTTAGGTTCATTGTCATCCCAGAAAACAGTCCCGGTTCCCAAAACTTCTCTGGCGCCGCGAACCTCACTCCATACAGGTTCCGGGGGCATGGTCGGCTCTTTGGGACCTGTTACGACATCAGCCTCCCGCAAGCCGCCCAGGACATGAAACCAGCCAGCCCTGATATTCTCCTTCTCAATAAGGCGAATAAATTCTTCCAGAAAAAAGTCGCCCTCATCAAAACGGACGCTGAATACCCTGCCGACAGTTCCTTTTCTATAATCCATTATTGTTATCCTGTTTTTGTGAAAAGTGTGCTTTTTCCCTTGCAGCCTTCATAATGCGAAACAGTTCCCGGCTGAATTTCCTGTTGCGGGTCCTGGCAAACTGTATGGCTGCATTTCTTAACGAGACCTGATCCACCTCCGGAAGATTGTTGACTATATCCCTTATTGCCTCACTGTCATGCAAGAATTCCACTGGTTCATTCTCATTCACATATCCGTTATCGTGCATCTTCTCTTCATAAACTTGAACAGCTTCAGTGATCAGGAGATTCCTAAAGTGTTCAAGTTCCTGAAATTCACGCTTCTCTTTCAGCATGGATCCTTTTTTCCGGGCCAGAAAGTCATAGAGATCCTCTGCAGGTTTATCGCGCAGGAGTTTTGTGGCATATTTAAGCTGTCGTTTCCTGGCCCCGCCTTTTAGATTTTTGGCTGAGCCGATTTCCTCTCGGATTTCCTGGTCGCAGGGTAAAGAAGCAATTTCACCCAATGGCAGAGCAGCAAGCTCGCTAACGAGCCGCTCTATGCCCTTGGCTCTTCTTTTTTTTTCTGATTTGCTGAGCTGAGAATCCATGAAAGTATGACTGCGTAAATATTTGTTTCACAGCATCTATTTTTTTTATGAACAGTTCCGCTAAAAGTTATATACTAATCGAAATATTTTTGAAAAGCATAAACGTTCTTCGCCTGTTTATCTTCTCACTTATTGGGGATTGCTCCGTTACTTTTCATACGAGGTTTTGCAAATGATACAGACACAATCATTCAGCGTCAACCAACCGACACGAATATTATTCGGGGTCAATGCAGTAAAAATGCTCGGTGCTTTGATTACCGAACTTGGCGGCCACCGGGTTTTTCTGGTTGCAGACCCTGGTCTGCAACAGGCTGGAATAATCAAACAGATAGCATCTCTTCTTGATAAGGCGAAAATTCCTCATACATTATATGACAAGGTAACCCCCGAGCCGGGCCTTGAACTTGCCGACCAGGCAGTAAAGCTGGCAAAGACAAATAAGGCTGATTGTGTGGTTGGCCTTGGGGGCGGTTCCGCCCTCGATATAGCCAAAGCGGTCAGCATCCTGTTGACCAATGGCGGCAAGGCCGAAGATTACCTTGGTCTCGGCAAGATCAAACTGCAGGGCGTTCCTAAAATTATGATACCAACCACTGCCGGTACCGGGGCCGAGGTTACCTTTACAGCAGTGTTCATTAATGAAAAAACCAATTCCAAAGGCGGCATGAATGGTGATCCTCTCTACCCGGATGCGGCCATACTTGACCCGGCTTTGACCCTCAGCCTTCCGCCGCATGTTACAGCCGCCACCGGCATTGACGCCTTTACCCATGCCCTGGAGGCCTTTGTCTCCACCCAGGCACATGTTATATCAGATATGTATGCCATTGAAGCAATAAGTCTGATCAGTAACAATCTCGGGATAGCCTATGCCAACGGCTCCAATCTTGAAGCGCGCTCCGCCATGCTGATGGGAAGTTTGCTGGGAGGCAAAGCACTTGCCACGGCAGGAGTCGGTTTGGTCCATGCGATGGCTTACCCTCTTGGTGGTATGTTCAATACAGCCCATGGACTGGCCAACGCGGTTTTGTTGCCCTATGTGGTTGAATATAATATTATCGGCAGCCCGGAAAAATTTGCCTCAGTTGCCCAGGTTATGGGATATGAAACTGAAGGATTGCCATTACGTGAAGCTGCGCAACTGGCAGTTGAAGCCATTTACCAGCTTAATGCGGATGTGGGCATTCCCGGCAGTCTGGCAGATCTCAATATTCCAGCAGATAAAATTCCGGAAATGGCCCAAATAGCGCTCACTGTCACCAGACCGGTTGAAAACAACCCGAGAAAGCCCACAAAAGAAGATGTGATAGCAGTTTACGAAGCAGCTTTCAACGGCACTTTCTGAACGTTATTGTAAGAGCTTTACTATCTTGTCCAAGATCATATCAGCACACTCCTCCTTGGAGAGAAGCGGCAGTTTCTCAAGCTGGTAATCTCTGTCGATGAGGCTTACCCGATTTGTATCTGCTCCAAAGCCCGTATCCTTTCCAATGATGTCATTGATGACAATCAGGTCGAGATTCTTTTCCTTAAGCTTGCGTTGACCTTCCTCTATATGATGTCTGCTTTCTGCTGCAAAGCCGACAAGCAGGGCCTGCTCTGCCCTTTTCTTTTTCTGGCCCAGTTTTTTCAGGATATCCGGGTTAGGTACCAATTCCAAGTCGATTGACTTGCCACCCTTCTTTATTTTCTGCTCCATTGTTTTCCCGGGACGATAATCAGAAACGGCTGCAGCCATAACCACTATATCTGCGCTGCTATAATGTTCCATAACCGCATCGTGCATCTGTTGGGCACTCACGATATTAATTATCTCTACTCCGGGTGGAGGCTCAATTGCACTGGGACCACTGACCAAGATCACCCTGGCACCCCTTCGTTTGGCGACTCTTGCCAGGCTGTAGCCCATTTTCCCCGATGAGCGGTTGCTCATGTGCCTGGCAGGATCAAAAGACTCCCAGGTAGGGCCAGCAGTAATCAATATGGTCTGTTCCGCAAAATCCTGATCTGCAAAAGCCGACAATATTGACTCCCTTGCTCTTTCCCAGTCAACAAGCCTGCCAATGCCCTCATCTCCGCATGCAAGTTTTCCCTGTTCGGGCTCAATGACTCCATAGCCGTATTCCTGCAGTCGGGTCAAATTGGCCTTTGTCGCTGCATGGCAATACATACTGCTGTTCATGGCAGGGAAAACAAGTACCTTTGCGTGATTCGCCAGGACAAGAGTAGAGAGCAGGTCATCAGCAAACCCGTATGCCAATTTTGCAATGCTTTGGGCAGTGGCAGGTGCAATGATAAAAAGATCGGATTCTCGGGCAAGGCTGATGTGTGTCATTTCCTCCCCAGCATCCGGCTCAAACATTCCCGTATAAACTCTCCGGCCAGAAAGGGCTGCAATAGTCAGACTGGATACAAAGCGTGTAGCAGCCTCGGTCATGACAACGGTTACCTGTGCTTCTGCCTTAGTAAGCTCTCGCACCCACTCGGCAGCCTTATACACAGCAATGCTTCCGGTTATGCCAAAAAGGATCTTTTTACCTGTCAATACTGTTTTCATGAGTGTATGTTTAACCTAAATGGTTATCGGCAGTAACAAGAAATTTACAATTGCTTCAAAAGCAGTTCGGATAATTCTTTTCTTTTTGATTTCTGGTTATGGTGCAGGGGGTGTCCCAGGACAACAACTGCCATAAGGTCAAAATTATCTGCAAGCCCGAGGATCCTGTTTACTTCTGCTTTATTTTTCAGGATCTGCCCCAACCAGACCGCACCCAGTCCCAGGGCTTCAGCTGCCAGGAGCATATTTTGAAGGCAGGCTCCGGCTGACTGATGATCCTTAACCGCATCATACATATCCTCCTTGCTCAAATATACTGCTATAAGGGCGCTGGCACTCATGATAATATGGCCATAATGCGTTTGCTGCGCCAGCTCTTCTTTAATCCCGGGATCTTTTATAATTACAAAGCGCCACGGCTGATTGTTCATTCCGGATGGAGCCCACATCCCGGCCTTTACTATCTCATGCAACTGCTCAATGAAAATAGGCGCATCGGTAAATTCGCGTATACTGCGGCGCTTATAGATAGCCTCTAAAACGGGTGAAGTCATTTTTCCTGTTTCCTCACAAAAGTGTTTGTTCCGCTCTAATTTACTTGTTTGCATCTGTATATGAAAAAAAAGTGACTGTCAACTACATCTCGAAAATCAAACTATCGCTTTTCCTTCAAGTTCGCAACGGCTCTCGCCTTCCTGTTTCCATGAATGCTTATAACATGCGGATTGCCTCATTTGTCAGAATCTGTTAGATAATCGGCTCGGAGATAAGCTTATGGGAAAGAAAAAGAATAAAATTGTTCTGCCGCAACTGCCGGCCGGAATCAGTGTCATTGACACCCATTGTCATCTTGACATGATCAGTTCAGAGGACGATATCGCAACAACTATCAACCGGGCTGCTGCAAGTGGTGTCACCCCAATAATCACTGTTGGCATAGACCTTGAAAGTTCAAATAAAGCGATTCGCTTCGCTTCTCAATACGATTCCGTCTATGCGACTGTCGGCATCCATCCACATAACGTGCAGGAACTGAATGACGGTTCGTATGTAGAATTGGAAAGGCTCTGCAGCATGCCCAAGGTAGTCGCTTATGGGGAGATAGGACTCGATTATGTCAAGCAATATGCTCCGAATGATGTTCAGCTTGAACACTACGCCCGACAGGTTGACCTGGCGAAGAAAATGCAACTTCCAGTCGTGATTCATGACCGGGAAGCCCATGATGATATTGTTTCTATCCTCAACGAGAAAGCCCCTTTTTCTGCAGGCGGAGTAATGCACTGTTTTTCAGGAGACTGGCATTTTGCCCAAAAAATCCTGGCTCTGGGCTTTATTATATCCATACCGGGAGTGGTGACTTTTAATAAAGCAACTATTATGCAGGAGGTTGCACAAAAAGTTCCCCTTGATAAGCTGATCATTGAGACAGATGCCCCTTTTCTGGCACCTGAGCCTCTACGCGGCAAAAAGAACATCCCGGAATACGTCCTGTATACCGCTCAGAAAATAGCGGACCTTCGGGGTTTATCCCTTGAAGAGCTGGCACGTGCCACAACACAAAATGCCGGGAAGATCTTTAAAATGGTAACCCATTGATGTCGAATACAATTATTTTGTAATCATCTTATGTTACTCAAATTATGTTACTCGAAAATTTGAAAGAAATTAAACATCGCATTGCAAGGGCTGCCTCGCGTGCCAGCCGTTCACCCGCAGATATAAAACTGGTGGCTGTATCCAAACGCATTCCGGCAGAAAGAATTTTAACGGCTATAGATATCGGCCACTCTGTTTTTGGTGAAAACTACGTGCAGGAGGCCGTTGAAAAAATTCCCTATATACAAAATCTGGCAAGACGGAAAGTAGTATTCCATTTCATTGGAAAACTGCAGAGCAATAAGACAAAAAAGGCTGCAGAACTATTTGATGTCATTGAAACAGTTGATAGTATTAAATTGGGACTGGCACTTGAAAAACAATGTGCAGCACTAAACAAATCACTAGAAGCATTTGTGCAGGTTAACATTGGAGCAGAAAAACAAAAATCAGGGGTTCGATCCGAGGATTGCGAGAAGGTTTTACGCGGGCTTACCCAGTGTCAATTTCTGCGCGTTACGGGTCTTATGACCATGCCGCCCTATTGCGCTGACCCTGAAAATGCCCGTCCGTTTTTCAAGCACCTGCGGCAACTGTCTGAAGCACTCACTGCCAAAGGTTTATTGGGCCAGCATGCACCGGTGGAGCTCTCCATGGGAATGTCAGGGGATTTTGAAGTGGCAATCGAAGAGGGTGCCACAGTGGTGCGCATAGGAACAGCCCTATTTGGTGCCCGCGCCCATTAATCTTTGCAATAATATGCCGTGAAAAATATAATCATTTTTATAGATAGTTGTCTCAAATTTATCCATAAAAGTTAAAAATTATCGCAACCGGGGGTTATAGATGAAAATAACTATCATTGGTACAGGCTATGTCGGACTCGTATCCGGTGCCTGCTTTTCTGAGTTTGGACACGAGATCATTTGTATTGATAAGGACAGCCGTAAAATCAGGGAGCTGCAGTCAGGGGCAATCCCGATCTATGAGCCGGGTTTACAGAATCTTGTTCAGAAAAACGTCCAGGAAAAGCGTTTAAGGTTTGACACTGATGCAAATAAGGCGGTCCCCTGGGCTGAAACGATATTTATTGCGGTTGGCACGCCGTCAACCAGGCGAGGGGACGGGTATGCAGACCTTTCCTTTATCTACGAAGCCGCCAGGGAGATCGCACCGCTTCTGGCAGGCTATACACTGATAGTTAATAAAAGCACGGCCCCCGTTGGCACAGCCCGGCAGATTGCCAGAATTATCAGAGAAACAAACCCGAGTGCAGATTTTGACATTGCATCTAATCCTGAGTTTCTCCGTGAGGGTGCTGCAATCAATGACTTCATGCGGCCGGACAGAGTGGTGATCGGGGTGGAAACCGAACGCGCTGCAGATGTTCTGCGAGAGATTTACAAATCCCTCTACCTTATCGAAACACCTATTGTGCAGGCAAATATTGAAACAGCTGAACTGATTAAATATGCAGCAAATGCTTTTCTTGCGGTCAAGATCAGCTATATCAATGAAATAGCAACTTTATGTGAAAATCTTGGCGCAGATGTAATAACGCTGGTCAAAGCCATAGGCCTAGACGGTCGGATTGGCTCAAAATTTCTGCATCCAGGCCCTGGATACGGAGGATCATGTTTTCCCAAAGACACCCTTGCCCTTATCAGGATGGCCCAGGAACAGGGGACCGGAGCACGTATTGTCGAAGCTGCCGTGGAAGTGAATTCTGCACAAAAAGCACGGATGATCAAGAAAATCCGTGATTCCCTGGGGGGTAATGAGACTGGAAAGACAATTGGTATCATAGGCCTTACCTTCAAACCTGAAACAGATGACATGCGGGATGCTCCTTCCCTGACAATTTTGCCTGTCCTTCTTGAAAAGGGAGCCAAAATAAAAGTTCATGACCCCCAGGGGATGAAAGAGGCGAGACAGTATCTGCCTACAGGAATTGAATACATGGAGGATCCATACCAGGTCTGTGATGGCGCTGATGCTTTGGTTCTGATGACGGAATGGAATCAGTACCGGGCACTTGACCTCGAAAGAATTAAGTCCCTCATGAGAACTGCCGTGTTTGTTGATCTACGGAACGTATATGAACCTGAAAGTATGAAGGAACTTGGCTTTTCATATTTTGGGGTCGGGAGATCCTGATCTTTTTATCGAAACCCAAAAGCTCCCTCCAGAGATTCTGGAAGGAGCTTTTGGAAATTTGATAGGATACTAAGAAGGTGTATTAGTTGCCTGTGGCCCTTTTCGATGCCTTCAGCGGATTTACTCTAACTTTCTGGACAATTATTTCCGGTTTGGCGTGGGTGGCAAAATTGCAAAAGCCGTTTCGCCATTTGGCCTCTGGATTTGCATAGGTTTTACAAAATCTTTCATTGTCTTCAGCAATTATTCTCTCACAACCATCACATTTTTCAATTATAGGCTTAAAGAAACTCTGCATGATATCTGACTCCTTCAAAAAAAATATTTATAAGCAATTTTTATATTCTCAAAAATGAAACAATGGCTTAATCTTTGCATTAATAACAGTTGGCCGAATCAGGCCCGTTTGATTGCAAATGCAAAACACAATATTTTATTAAATCATTTACATCTTGTCAACTAAGTTAATTGGGCATTTTTTTGCATCAAACAAGATCATTTGTACTATTGTTTTAATATATTATTTCGTTTAATATTAAAAACTTGTTACATAGGGATATGATGAAATCTTCTTTTTTTATTTCCTGTTAGCTGAAAATTCACCTGAAGTGAGGAAATCATGCCACATTTTATCTGGAAAGGGAAAAATTCATACGGTGAAAAACGAAAAGGCATTATTGAGGCACCTAATATTGATGCGGCCCGTGGGCATTTAAAAAAAATCAGAATCACGCCTTCTAAACTTAAAGAAAAACCTAAAGACCTTTTGGAGGATATTGCATTCTTCCAACCTAAGGTAACTGCCAAGGATACTGTTATTTTTACCAGGCAACTTTCCACCATGATCGATGCTGGTCTGCCACTTGTCCAGGGTCTTGAAATTCTTGGCAATCAGCAGGAAAATCCTACCTTCAAAAAAATACTTATCCAGATACGGGTTGATGTTGAAACCGGCACTACATTTGCTGACGCCTTAAAAAAACACCCGAAAGTCTTCGACTCTCTTTTCTGCAACATGGTTGAAGCCGGTGAGATCGGCGGTATCCTTGATACTATTCTGGCTCGACTTGCCGTATTTATGGAAAAGAACATGACCCTAAAAAAACGGGTCAAAGGTGCTATGACCTACCCTATTATCTGTCTCTGCATCTCAATTGTCATCCTGGGTATTATTCTCTTATTTGTTGTTCCGGTTTTTGAGGCAATGTTTGCCGATTTTGGTGCTGCTCTTCCCATCCCAACCCAGATAGTAGTTAGTCTCAGTCAATTCGCACAACAAAATTTCTTGTACGGTATAGCGTTTATTGTCTTTTTTATCTTTGCATTCAAGAAATATTACGCCACTGAAAAAGGTGAGAAAAAGATTGACGCCATGGTGCTGCAACTTCCTGTTATCGGTGACCTTGTGCGCAAGGTTGCAGTGGCAAAATTCACCAGAACGCTTGGCACCATGCTGAAAAGTGGTGTGCCGATCCTTGAAAGTCTCAATGTAGTGGCAAGGACATCCGGCAATAAAGTCATAGAAACTGCGGTATTCCGGACTGCAGATGCAATTAGTGAGGGCCGCCCCATCGCTGAACCTCTCGAGGAAACAGGTGTTTTTCCAAGTATGGTTGTGCAGATGATCAATGTTGGTGAGGCTGTTGGTGCCCTTGATGCCATGCTGGAAAAAATTGCGGATTTCTATGACGAAGAGGTTGATCAGGCTGTTGATAACCTGACTGCCATGATCGAGCCTTTTATGATGGTCTTTCTGGGTGGCATGATAGGCGGCCTGGTTGTCGCCATGTATCTTCCCATCTTTAAATTGGGCGAGGTTGTCGGTTAGGAAAAAATTATTAAAAGTAAACCTGCTTATAAGGAAACATATGGGGGAAATAATAGGTATTCTTGGCCGGGAAATTCTTGATTCCCGTGGAAATCCAACCGTTGAAGTGGATGTCTACCTAGATTCCGGCGCCATGGGCAGAGCCCTTGTGCCATCAGGAGCATCCACAGGCAAACGGGAAGCACTCGAACTGAGAGATACCAGAAAAAAAAGGTACCTGGGGAAAGGAGTGCATCAGGCTGTGGCCAATGTAAATGAAGTCATGGGGCCAGCTCTTATTGGCCTGGAATCGACCCAGCAGGTCAGCATTGATGGAACAATGCTGAAACTTGATAATACTGATAACAAGAAAAAACTCGGAGCCAATGCCATCCTCGGCGTGTCCATGGCCGTGGCCCGGGCGTCTGCCATAGAGCTTGACTTACCATTATACAGTTACCTTGGCGGGGTAAACGCCAAGCTTCTGCCGGTACCCATGATGAATGTGCTGAATGGAGGTGCCCATGCAGACAACAACGTTGACATTCAAGAGTTCATGATAATGCCCATCGGCGCACCTTCTTTTGCTGAGGCACTACGGGCGGGCGTTGAGGTTTTTCACAGCCTGAAGGGGGTTTTAAAAAAAGCCGGCCATCAGACTGCGGTAGGGGATGAAGGTGGTTTTGCACCGAACCTCAGGTCAAACGAAGAAGCAATGGAATCCTTGTTGGAAGCTATTCAACAGGCAGGCTATAAACCTGGAAAGGATATTTCCATTGCATTGGATGTTGCCGCCAGTGAACTCTTCAATGCCAGAGAAAAATGCTATGTACTGGCCGCGGAGAAAAAAAAGAAAAAAAACTCTGATCAGCTCATCACCTTTTACGCTGACTGGGTAAAAAAATACCCACTGGTTTCCATTGAGGATGGCCTGGACGAAAACGACTGGAACGGCTGGGCCGCGCTCTCATCACAATTAGGTAAAAACGTGCAAATAGTGGGAGATGATATTTTCGTCACTAACACAAAAATCCTATCTCAAGGCATCGCAAAAGGAATTGCAAATTCAATCCTCATAAAACTGAACCAGATCGGTACGGTAACCGAAACTATTGATGCCGTGGCCATGGCACACCGGGCCCGTTACACTGCAGTTATTTCACATCGATCCGGTGAGACTGAGGACACCACCATAGCCGACCTGGCAGTTGCCCTCAATACCGGTCAGATTAAAACAGGTGCGCCCTCGCGAACTGACAGGGTCGCCAAATATAACCAGCTTTTGCGCATTGAAGAGGAGCTCGGCGCAACTGCAATTTATGCAGGCGCAACAGGTATTTTTTCGAAGTGACGAGTACCGGCCCGTTACGCCTGCCAAACTATGATTGTCTAAAGCCGGGCTTCTTTCTGCAGTTCATAGCAGAGCAAAAAACACCTGCACAGGTCCCGGTGTGCATCAAAGATAAATTATTGGTTTATAGCAAAAGGAACTAATTTTTTTCAGTTCTTGACAAATACCAGTAATTTTGATTAGTTGTACATTATATTATCCAAAAAAGGAGGACCCTGGTATATGACTCTTACAAAGGCTGACCTTGTCCAAAAGGTATATAAAAGTCATAACAACCTGACAAAAGCCCAGGCTACCCACGCTGTTGAGGCCCTGTTGAGTACAATGAAGAATTGTTTATCCAGTGGGGAAGAACTTTTAATCAGCGGTTTTGGGAAATTCAACGTCAAGGATAAAAATGCCAGGCGGGGAAGAAATCCTCAGACCGGCAAAGAGCTTATCCTTGAACCAAGACGGGTGATCACGTTTAAACCTTCAGGGATATTGCGCACAAAAATTAATGATTAGCGCCCCTTACAAAAGCAAATAGCTTATCCGGTTTTTGTTGTTTCCCTGCTTTATCATTTTAGGAGGTTTCCCGTTATGGGAACACCTCCTTTTTAATTTTTTCCCGTGTCACCATGAGCCCAATCCTCAACTTTAAAAACATTGCTCTTTCGCAGATTGACTTTGACGATTTCTCTTACTCTATCTCTCCGGAGCGGGATATCGTTCCTGATGAAACACTCAATAAATCAATTTCCAGGCATGGAATTCTGCGGCCCCCTATTATCAGAAAAATTGCTCCGGGCTTTTATAATATTGTATCAGGCAGGAAAAGATTACTGGCCTTTCAATCGCTTAACGCAGAAAGCACATGTGCCTGCCTGGTCATTTCCCCTCATGTTCCAGAGGTTGACATTTTTTCTCTTCTGCTTGAAGAAATTCAACTTACCCGGGAGTTCACAACGATTGAAAAAGCTATTTTCCTGCAAAAAATAACTAAAATTATTGATGAAAGTCAAATTATCAGTGAGTTTCTGCCGCATTTGGGGCTTGCACCTGATTCGTTTTCCATAAAGTACACCCTTAAGCTGTTTGACCTTGAAGACCCGATTCGCCGCAGTATTCATCATGGACAGATAAATGAAACAGTTGCTTATGACTTTATTTTATTATCTCCTCAAGACAGGATGGCCCTTTTTAAAATAATAACATCCCTGCGGCTTAGCTTCAGTTTCCAGAGAAAACTGCTGAACGTATGCAGAGAGTTAGCCAGCCGTGGCAATATAAGTATAGCAGCATTGCTCGACAATGAAGAGGTGCATGGAATCCTTCACCATCAGGATGCAAACCCGCCGCAGAAAACCAAAAACCTGATGCTCTGGTTATCGCGCAAGCATATGCCACGATCCAGTCAGGCGGCCGAAGAATTCAGGCACTTCATTGCTGCAATGCAATTACCCAAAAATGTTTCAGTTGTGCATACCCCTTTCTTTGAAGATGATTCAATGATCCTTTCAATCACTTTTCCAAACAGGAAATCTTTGCAAGATGCCTGGGAAAAAATCAGACATGCGGAACACGGCAACGACAATTGAACATTGTTTAGAGCACTGTCGCACTCCGGACTTGCAAAATCTGCTCAGAGTAGCAACAGAGGCAGCGCTAAAGGCAGGAACTGTTCTGCAGGAGCGTTATGGTAAGCCGCATCAAATTCGCCACAAGGGCGCCATAGATCTGGTAACCGAAGCAGATTTGGCTGCAGAAGAATTGATTCTTGATGTCCTGCGGGACACATTGCCTGAAATAAAAGTCCTTTCTGAAGAATCGTTTGCCTCGTATGAAAAGATACCCGAAGAACCTGTCTGGATCATTGATCCCCTTGACGGCACCACAAATTTTGCCCACAATTTTCCCTGGTTTGCTGTCTCCATTGCCCTATATGAAAGGGGTAGAAGCCATGTGGGAGTCATTTACAGTCCCATTCAGAAGGAACTGTTCTGTGCTACACGTGCTGGAGGCGCATGGTTGAATGACCGGCGTATAAAAGTGTCTGAAGTTTCTTCGCTGCAAAATGCACTGGTTGCGACGGGCTTTCCCTATAATATCCAGGAAAGAACTGACTCCATTCTGGCTATGCTTAAGGCAGTCTTGACACATTCGCAAGGAGTGCGAAGACCTGGTGCCGCTGCACTGGACCTGGCATACCTCGCCTGCGGCAGATTGGACGCATTCTGGGAGGCCGGACTCAAACCCTGGGATACTGCTGCCGGAAATTTACTGGTTGAAGAGGCCGGCGGCATACTTTCAAACTTTAACGGTTCTCCGTTTTCGCCATTCATCCCTGAACTCCTGGCATCAAACACCCTTCTTCACCGGGACCTTACCGCTTTGCTCCATGGGTTCAGCACTGTTGCGCCATACGTTTAATTCTATGGAGCAAGCCATTAACCTTGGGAAAATATGAATCTTTATTGTATATATAAGTCTGATTCTCCCGGTTGATTACTTGTCAAGAGCAACCCGAGCACATGGTCCAGGTCTTGAAAAAATACATACTCATCTTCGTTATTATTGTAGCCACCCTTTCCGCCCTGGGCCAGCCAGGTCAATGCAGCGAGGAATTTTCCAGCTGGCTGAAGGGTTTGCGGCAGGAGGCCCGGACTAAGGGCATCAGCGAAGCAACCCTGCATGAGGCGCTGGATAATCTCCAGCCTATTCCCCGGATCATTGAACTGGACAGAAGACAGCCGGAATTTACCCAGACATTCTGGGGCTACCTTGACTCACGTGTAACAGAAAGCCGGATTGAACGGGGACGCATGCTCCTTGAGCTTCATGCGGAACTTCTTGAGAGTATTG
The DNA here is from genome assembly GCA_024639555.1 of Deltaproteobacteria bacterium. Taxonomy (GTDB): domain Bacteria; phylum Desulfobacterota; class Desulfobulbia; order Desulfobulbales; family BM004; genus BM004. Next base: position 13,377 of record JAHEID010000005.1, on the reverse strand, counting down.
AAAAACAGTATGGCGTCCAACCCCGCTTTCTCGTGGCCTTCTGGGGGCTGGAAACCAACTTCGGCAACTATCTTGGAAGTTTTCCGGTTATTGGCTCGCTGGCAACCTTGGCCCATGACCCGAGAAGAAGCGCTTTTTTCCGCGCCGAACTGTTCGCAGCACTTTCAATCATTGACGCCGGGCATATTTCCACAAATGACATGACCGGTTCCTGGGCAGGTGCCATGGGACAGCCCCAGTTCATGCCCTCCACATTCGTCCGTTTTGCTGTTGATGCGGATGGTGACGGCAGGCGGGATATCTGGTACAGCCTGCCGGACGTGTTTGCGTCTGCGGCAAACTTTCTGTCCGAATCCGGCTGGCAGGGAGACAAAACCTGGGGTCGTGAAGTAAGGCTTCCGCCGGGTTTCAATCTCGAACTGACAGGGTTTGAGGTGGAAAAGACCCTGGCGGCATGGCAGATCCTCGGGGTACGAAAGATCAATGGCGATGATCTACCCAGGGTGAACATAAAAGGTTCCCTTCTCCTGCCTGCAGGACATGCAGGCCCTGCCTTCCTCGTTTATAATAACTACCGTACCATTCTGCAGTGGAACCGGTCCGATCTCTATGCCATTGCAGTTGGGCACCTTGCCGACCGGATATCCGGCAAAGGTCCCCTTGCAGCAGCCCGTCCAGCCTCGGAACAGCAGCTCAGCCGCAACCAGGTTGCGAAAATCCAGGAACTCCTTTCAGCCCAGGGCTTTGAGCCAGGTCCGGTCGACGGCGTTATCGGTTCACAGACCCGGCAGGCCATAAGGAAATTTCAGCGCACAGCAAAACTGCCGGCTGACGGGCATCCCACCCCGGAATTGCTTGAAGCTCTCGGGAAAAAATGAATACACGTCTGCACATCAAAAAAACTTCCTCGATCAAGGCAATTTTTCCTGCAGGCTGCGGGACCGCTCTGCATCGGCCGCTCTTTCTTTCCGGGGTTTCCGCAGGATTCCCCTCCCCTGCAGATGACTACCTTGACCGCAAACTCGACCTCAATGAACACCTGGTCAAAAATCCGGCTGCCACCTTTTTTGTAAGGGTGGCAGGGGACTCTATGCTTGGTGCCGGAATCAATGACAATGACATCCTCATTGTCGACCGCTCCCTCGAGCCTTGCAACGGCAGCATTGTCATCGCAGTGGTCAATGGCGAGTTGACGGTCAAACGACTGATAAAAAACAAGGCTTCCTGCCGCCTGGCTGCCGAAAACCCCGACTACCCGGACCTGGAAATTGACGAGGAGACACCGTTGGAAATATGGGGAGTTGCGATCTATGCCATTCACAGCCTCTGAAATGTTCGGGCTCATGGACTGCAACAATTTTTATGCCTCCTGCGAACGTCTTTTCCGGCCGGATCTGACGAACAGGCCGGTGGTGGTGCTTTCCAACAACGATGGCTGTATCATTGCCCGCTCCAATGAGGCCAAGGCCCTTGGCATTGGCATGGGCACGCCCTATTTCAAACAGGAACTCCTCATCCGCAAACACGATGTCGCGGTCTTCTCCTCCAATTACCCGCTGTACGGCGATATCTCCCAGCGGGTCATGGACATCCTCATGCAGTTGGAGCCGGATGTTGAAGTCTATTCCATTGACGAGGCTTTCATCAGGCTTCCGACAGGAAGACATCGTGATCTTGAAAGCTGGGGCCGCTCTCTTAAGACTACGGTGCAGAAGCATACCGGTATACCGGTTTCCATCGGTTTCGGCCCCACCAAGACCCTGGCAAAAATTGCCAACCGGTTTGCCAAGAAAAACCCTTCAGCGGCCGGCATATTCGTCATTACCGAGCAGCAGCCTGTAGACAGACTGCTGGCTGCAGTGCCTGTTGGTGATATATGGGGCATAGGGCGCCGCCACGCTGCCCGCTTAAAAAAGCACTCCATCCACACGGCGCTGGAACTTAAAAACTGCGCCGACACCTGGATCAGGAAGCAGTTGACTGTTACCGGGTTGCGGACGGCTATGGAGCTGCGTGGTATTCCCTGCATTTCCCTGGAAAAAACAGGGCCGGCCAAGAAATCAATCTGCACTTCCAGGTCATTCGGACAGCCGGTGTACACACTGGGCGACCTGCAGGAGGCCGTTGCTACCTATACCACGCAGGCAGCCTGTAAACTACGCCATGAAGGTCTCCGCACCACCATTGTTGACGTCTTTATCCGCACCAACAGTTTCAAAAAAGATGCTCCGCAATACTGCAACAGACGAATTTTTACGCTGCCGGCACCCTCGTCCCACACTGCAACACTGATCAAGGTTGCCCTCACATCCCTTAATGCCATATACCGGCCCGGTTATCGCTACCAGAAAGCCGGCGTGCTGCTGAATGGTCTTGTGCCTGAAAACTATGAACAGTTGCGCCTTTTCCATACGCCAGCGCCATGCAATGAGGCCTCTCTCATGAAAGCAGTGGACGAGATCAACAGGCGCTGGGGTCGTGACACCATCCAGCCCGCTGCTGCCGGGCTTGCCAAGGAATGGCATTTCCGCCAGATGAAAAAGTCGCCTGCCTACACGACACGGTGGTCGGAACTCCCCATCGCAAAAGCCTCTTTCCCTGAAAGCTTTTCTATGGCATAATGCACTCCGCATGGTTCAAAATACACAAGACGCAAAACCATAATATCTGGAGGTAGAGGTGGAAAAAGAAGAGTTTGTGGCGGCGCGGACGAGGCTTGACAAGACCCAGAAGGAAATGTCACAGCTTCTCGGCGTTTCAGTGAAAGCCATATACAGCTATGAGCAGGGTTGGCGCTCAATTCCAACGCATGTGGAACGGCAGATGTTTTTCCTTTTATCACGAAAAAGAGGAAATCTTGCCCTGGCCAAGCACTGTTGGACCATAAAAAAATGTCCCCCGAAGCGCCGCAAAGAATGTCCGGCCTATGAGTATAATGCCGGCAGATTCTGCTGGCTGGTAAATGGCACCATCTGCGAATGCAAAGCCCAAAAGAACTGGAAGGAAAAAATGAAAATCTGCCGTGAATGTATTGTAATGAATGATCTTTTGTAGCTGCTTTGTGTGATAAACAATGAATAATGGACATATCGGGCCCAGAAAGGAAAAACCCGACCCGCAAAGAATGGCAGTCTTGCGGTCACTGCCGCTTGAGATCAAGCAACTGATCACCGGTGAGGAAGCCCAGGCATTTCTCTACAAAGAAGAACTCCCGGAGAGCCTGCTTGAAAAACTCAAGGATTACCTTGAAAATATTGATTAAGTGTGCCGCACGTTAAACTCCCTGCAGCCGCCTGCGCACACGCGGTGTAAACCGCGGAGAAATTATTCAGGTCAGGCTGTTACTTATACCACATTCGCTCATTTATGCCCTGTAGTAAGGGTGCTAACCCCGCAGCAGGTAAGTGAAGAATCCGCATAAGCATAATCCTCGAGCTCCGGGTAAAGCACCTTCAAGGGACATCAACACTCGCTGTTCCTGTTCAATACCTCCAGTTTCCCTTACCGAACTGCATCGGCTCACAGCGGCTATAGTGTTCCTTTCAGGACATGGATCAGGCCGGTTGTTCTTTTTTCCAGAAGGCTATGATCCCATTGTGCCCGAATGAAACCTGGATAAGTTCCCAACCAGCTGCACCCTCTGCATTTAAAATATTCTGCAGCGTCTCTGTCTGGTCATGCGGTATCTGGTCCAATGTGCACTCTCCTGCTTCCGAGCAATAGTAAACGAGTTCGTTAAAGGTTTCTGCCGGATGTTTTGTGATTTTATATTCAAATGAATTCATTGTTGCCTCTTGTGAAAATTGTTTTATTGCTCTCTGATTTCTAGAGAATATAATGCTTACTGTAATTTTTGCCCGATTACCTGGTTAACATTTTTTTCATGTTTCTATTACTATTTTAATTATGGTTCAAGCAAGTCTCAAGAGACAAATCCCACAGGGCAAGGATATTTATTATTCTGTTATAATACCGGCTTATAACGAAGAGTCTTTTCTGCCTGAAACTCTTGCTGGTCTTCACCTGGCAATGGAGGCTGTCCCATATCCGGGGGAAATTATTGTTGTTGACAATGATTCCACAGACAAGACTGCAGAAGTTGCCCGAAAATACGGCGCCACAATCGTTCCTGAACCTTTTCGCCAGATTGCTAAGGCACGCAACTCCGGGGCCCGGGCAGCTAATGGTGCTTTTCTTGTCTTTTTAGATGCCGATACCATTCTTCCCCCTCCCCTGCTTAATCAGGCGCTCACCCTTCTTGCAAGTGGTACCTGTTGTGGCGGGGGTACTCTTCTCAATTTTGATTCGCAATTGCCTTATCTGGCTGACAGACTTGTAAAATTCTGGAACTGGCTTTCCAAGACCAACAAGCTTGCTGCAGGCAGTTTTATATTCTGCCTGACTCCAGGCTTTTTTGCAATTGGGGGTTTTGATGAAAAAACATTCGCTGGAGAAGAAGTTTTCTTGTCTCGTCGGATGCGTACCTGGGGTAAAAAACACAATCTGCTTTTTACCATTCTGGAAGATCATCCTGTCATTACTTCCAGTAGAAAATTCCAATGGTATTCATCCTTGCAAATAGCCTTGCTGCTCCTGCTTTTCACCATTTTTCCCTTCGCTCTTCGCAGCCGTTCACTGTGCAGGTTCTGGTACACAAGACCTGCAAAATAGTATTTTGTCTGTTGAAAAGTTACTTTTTGAACAACACTCATCAAGATAACATACTAGCCAGCACCATGATTATATGATAATTCTTAGGGCAACAAAGATTCTATTTTTTTAGAAATACTCGGGTTTTCTTATATGCAAGATAGAAGAATCAAAAATATCCTGACGGCTGAACCACTGAAACAGAAAATTGAAGTGCGTGGCTGGTTAAGAACCCGGCGGGACGCCAGGGATTTCTCATTTCTGGAAATTAATGATGGTTCCTGCCTTGACAACCTCCAGGTTATAGCTTCCTCTGATCTGGAAAATTTCAAGGACATTGTCTTAAAACTTCACACGGGGTGTTCTGTCCTTGTTGCAGGCGTTTTAAGGAAATCTCCTGCCAAAGGCCAGACAGTTGAACTGCATGCAGACAGAATCGAGGTATATGGCTGGGCCGACCCGGAAAGTTATCCCCTACAGAAAAAAAGGCATTCCTTTGAGTTCCTGCGGAACATTGCGCATCTCAGACCGCGGACCAACAGCTTGGGCGCCATTGCCAGAATCCGTTCATCGCTCAGTTATGCGGTTCATCAGTTTTTCCGGGATCACGGTTTTATTCATGTCCACACTCCCATAATTACAACCATTGATTGTGAAGGTGCCGGAGAGATGTTCAGGGTATCTGCCCCGTCACATTTTCTTAAAGACAATTCAGAAGAACCAAGAGATTCTGAATTTTTCGGCAAACCAGCCAACTTGACTGTCAGCGGACAGTTACAGGCTGAGGTTTATGCCATGGCCCTGGGAAATGTATATACCTTCGGCCCAACATTCAGGGCGGAAAATTCCAACACAAGCCGTCATTTATCCGAATTCTGGATGGTTGAACCTGAAATGGCATTTTGTGATCTTTCTGAAAACATGGCCCTGGCTGAATCGTTCCTGCAATACCTTGTTCGCCATGTCCTTGAAAAGGATTCTCTGGATATGAGTCTGTTCGCCAAATTTATAGACAAAAAACTCTTCGCGAAACTGGATAAGGTAATAGAAAACCCCTTTGTTCGCATAACCTACACTGAAGCTGTAGCTATTTTGCAAAAAGCCGACAAAAATTTTGAATTCCCGGTCCGGTGGGGAACAGATCTGCAAGCAGAACATGAACGTTATCTCTGTGAAATTGTATTTAATCAACCGGTTTTTATTACCGACTATCCCAAAGACATAAAACCCTTTTACATGCGGGTCAACGCTGACGGGAAAACAGTTGCCGCCATGGACCTTCTGCTGCCAGGACTTGGCGAGATAATCGGCGGCAGCCAGCGGGAGGAGCGCTACGATGTTCTTGTCGCCAGAATGCAGGAACTGCGTCTTAATCTGGAAGAATACCGCTGGTATCTTGACCTGAGAGCTTTCGGCACAGCACCGCATTCAGGTTTCGGCCTTGGATTTGAGAGATTCCTGCAATTTGTCACTGCCATGAATAATATCAGGGAGGTCATCCCTTTTCCGCGTACTCCTGGATCTGCTCTGTACTGATTTTTACCTTACACACATGCGCCTTTCCATCACAGCACATCAGTCAAAATGCCAATAAACCAGTTGACTTAACACCGTTTTACTGTAAAATTATAATGGTTTATCTTATAAACTTTGCCGTTATGATGCATTCGACTTACCGATCAAGATTTATTACCAGATATTCACCTTGCTGTGATATATAAAAGGCCAGGCAGAACAGTCCCGCAGCCATTTTATCAACTTCAGCACCGAACCGGCACGAACAAATAACAGGAAGTAACCGGTATACAATTTCCCAAGACCCCGACTCACGCATTTAAAATGAAATACCCGAATCTGCAGCATTGAAAGAGGCCGTCACTGTTACCCTGCCTGGCGGCATGATAGAAAAACAACCAGTAATTTTTTCTTGTCAAAAGAGCAAAAATCAATGCGTGGAACAACTAATTCAAATTATTCAATGGGGCATCACAAGATCACTATTCTGCTCATTGATGATCAGATAGAAATTGCTGAGGCATTACAACAAGCACTCAGCAGCGAAGATGATATCGAGTTCCACTACTGCCAGGACCCGAGCAAGGCAATTAGGCTGGCTGCAGAAATCAATGCTACTGTTATACTCCAGGATCTTGCTATGCCTGAGATTGACGGCCTGATGATGGTACGCTACTTCAGGGCAAATAAAGCATGCGCCAAAATACCGATTATTGTTCTTTCAGCCAGTACAAAAACCCCTTTTAAGAGTGAAGCCTTTATGCTGGGCGCAAATGATTACCTGGTCAAATTACCCGATACGATTGAACTGATAGCCAGAATTCGCTATCACTCCCTGGCATATATAAACCAACTTGAAAGAGACGAGGCTTACCGGGCCCTTAAAGAAAGCCAGGCGCAATTAGCCGAAGCCAACAGCAACCTGCAAAAGCTCTCATCCATTGACGGTTTAACCGGTATTGCAAACCGCAGGATATTTGATGAAACCCTGAAAAAGGAGTGGAACAGGGCAATACGGGGCGAGAATCCCATCAGCCTAATAATGATCGATATTGACTGTTTTAAGCTTTATAATGATCATTATGGCCACCAGGGAGGCGATAGATGCCTGAAAAAGGTGGCCGATGGACTCTATTCGGCCATTCATCGTGAAAGTGATTTACTGGCGCGCTACGGAGGAGAGGAATTTTCCGTCGTGCTTCCTGATACAGATATAAGCGGGGCAATCAGGGTAGCTGAGGAGATGCACCAGGCCATAAAAGCCCTGCGGATCGCGCATGTCAAATCAATAGTCGGAGACATTGTCAGCATCAGTATAGGTGTGTCTGCGCAGGTACCGCAAAGTGATACTGAACCGGAGATCCTTGTTGCTGCTGCCGATCAGGCCCTCTACAAAGCCAAGGAAGATGGTCGTGACCGGGTTCAATCAGACCTGGTGCGGCCAGATTCAATTTGATTCCCAGCCTGATCCTTTCCGCCAGACGAATCCATATGGTCTAGGTATTACCCATGCCAGGCATTCATCTCTATTCCAGCAACAGGCTTGAAACGCTTGCCGACACCTTTGCCGAATTGCTCCTTTCCCAACCGCTTCCACCTTTACAACAAGAAACTGTTCTCATACAAAGCAGGGGAATGGCACGCTGGCTTGCCATGGAAACTGCAAGCAGGTTGAAAATCTGGGCCAACTGCGATTGTCCCTTTCCTAATGCCTTTATCAATAAAATTTACAAGCTAATACTGCCGGATATACCCGACGTGTCACCCTATGATAAGGAATATATTCTCTGGCATGTAATGGACATTCTTCCTGAAATAAGGGACGATTCTCATTTTATAAAGGTAGCATCATATCTCGAGTCAGGTGATGAGCTGAAGCTCTACCAGCTGTCTTATGAAATTGCTGATCTCTTTGACCAATATACCCTTTTCAGACCCCGGATGATTCTTGACTGGGAGGACAATACAAAACAGGCTCCTGACGATACTGTTTGGCAAGCATTAATTTGGTGCCGTCTCATGGATCGTCTTCGCCAAAATCAACTTCCCCTTCACTGTCACCGGGCCGGACTTTTACAATTATTTCAGGAAAAAGTTATAGATCCTGCTTTCGACCATGCAATACTGCCTCCCAGGGTCTCGGTTTTCGGTATATCATCCCTGCCGCCCTATCATCTGACAGTTCTTGCCGCGCTGGCACATCATATTGACCTGCATTTTTTTATCATGAATCCCTGCAAGGAATACTGGTTTGATATCATTGCTGACCGGGATATCGTAAAAATCAGCCGCCAGGAGGCTGCGAACCAGGACACGCTGCATCTCAAACAGGGAAACAGTATGCTGGCTTCTATGGGACATCTTGGCAGAGATTTCATGGCAATGCTACAGGAGTTCAACTCCGAAGACCTCGAATTATTCAAAGATCCGGGAGATGATTTTCTCCTGTCAAATATCCAACAGGATATTTTCTATTTACGTGAAAACCCTGAGGCATCACTCGAGCCTGCTCACAATAAGAAAAAAATTGAAAACAACGATGCTTCACTCATTTTTCATTCCTGTCACAGCCCTATGCGAGAGGTTGAAATACTCTTTGATCAACTTCTTGAAATCTTCGACAAAACAGACTCGGGTGAACCGATCGAGCCAAGGGATATACTTGTCATGGCCCCTGAAATTGACGAATATGCCCCATTGATCAGAGCTGTTTTTGATGCAGAGACCTCTACTGACAAGAAAATCCCCTATTCCATTTCTGATCAATCAATCAGGGTGACAAGCAGATACATAGAAACTTTTCTCGCAATCCTCTGGTTGCCTCAAACTCGCTTCAGCAGTGTCGATATTATTGGAATTCTTAAGACTGAAGCAGTTAAGAACCGTTTCGCCATCAATGATAAAGATCTTGCCACCATCGAGAACTGGATTCGTGAAACCCGCATCTGCTGGGGTGTTGACCAGAATCACAAGACAAGCCTTCAACTGCCCTCCTACAGAGAAAACACCTGGCGTGCCGGGCTTGATCGTTTACTGCTGGGATATGCCATGTGCGGGCATGGCCAGGCTCTTTTTAAAAGTATTCTTCCATATGATCATATGGAAGGCAATGATACACATGTTCTTGGCGGTTTTCTCGATTTTACCGAAAATCTTATCACCCTGGCAGAAACGCTTCAACAACCGCATACCCTTGCAGAATGGTCTGAGGTCCTTTTACACACCAAAGACACATTATTGCTCACCGATGAAAAATCTGAAACCGAGGATAGAGTCCTGCACCGCTTGCTGTATAGGCTGAGGGAATTGCAAAACCGGACATATTTCAGAAAAAAAGTAAGCCTTGGGATAATCCGGTCTTTTCTGATAAATTCTCTGGATGAGCGATTTTCTCCCATTGCAGGTGAAACTGGTTTTCTCACAGGTGGCGTCACCTTCTGTTCAATGCTGCCCATGCGGGCCATTCCCTTCAGGGTTATCTGTCTATTGGGCATGAATGATGGCTTATACCCACGCTCAGGCCGCAAGAAAAGCTTTGACCTTATGGCCATGAAACCCAAACGTGGAGACAGGTCGAAACGCTATGATGACCGCTACCTCTTTCTTGAAACAATTCTTTCCGCCCGCAAAAAACTATCCATAAGTTTTGTTGGGCAATCTATCCAGGATGGTTCCCAACGACCACCCTCTGTACTCGTCAGCGAACTCATGGATTATATTGACCAGGGTTATACCCGCCAGGATGACCAGGATGAACCTTTTGCTGCCTTAAGTGGTGCTTTAACCAGAATACACCACCTACAGCCATTTAATCCTGACTACTTCAATTTACAGACAGATACCCGGCAGAGTAATCTCTTCAGCTATTCGGCGGAAAACTGTGAAGCTGCAATGGCTCTGAAATATGAACGAGAAAAAATCAACACTGTTTTTTCAGCAAGGCTGCCAGCTCCGCCGAAAGAATCCAAACAGGTTGAGCTCCATGAACTGGTCAGGTTTTTTACCCACCCGGCACGCTACCTTCTTGTCAAAATCATTGGTATTGCCCCGATTGAAGAAAAACAGGCATTGGACACAAGTGAGCCTTTTACCTTGAAAGCATTGGCACGATACAAACTGGAACATGACATCCTGGAGCACCTTCTAAAGGGGCAGGATTGCGACAAACTTTATCAGATCAAGAAAGCGTCCGGAGAACTCCCCCACGGCATAATAGGAAAAATTTTCTTTACGCAGTTGGTGTCGGAACTCCAATCGTTCCATAAAACGCTTTCAGGGCTGCTTTCCGGGCAGGAATTAAAACAGCAGCAAGTCATGCTCAAGATACGTGATTACACTATTACCGGTCGCCTAGACAATATAAGCACAAGTGGAATGGTGCTATACCGTTATGCCACCATGAAACCAAAAGATATCATTCGCAGCTGGATCAGCCATCTTGTGCTTAACAGTTTAGAAGATCCTGCTGCACCAGAAAATGGCACCAGTACTATTTATGCAGGAAAAGATGGTATTTATGAATACGGGCCTGCAGCAGAAAGCATCCCTCACCTTGAGCAACTCTTAGATTTATACTGGCACGGCATAACAGAGCCGCTTCACTTTTTTCCCCTGTCATCTTTTGTTTTTGCACAGGAAATCCATAAAGGCAAACATGAACAGGAGGCTCTACGCAAAGCCATTGTTGAATGGGAAGGGAACGACTTCTATAAAAGGGGCGAGAAAAATGATCCTTACAATCTGCTCTGCTGTAAAAATATGAACCTGTCAAACCCACTTTTTATGGAGCAGGCCAAGAAAGTTTTCCTGCCTGCCTTTGCACATCAAAAAAAATACAGTGGGCAAATCATGCAGCCATCACCTATGCACCGATAATTTTTGCAACTGCTTCCGCGTATCTGGCCCCGGTCTTTTCAAGAATCTCATGCGGAAGCTCCGGCGGAGGCGGCTTTTTATCCCAGTCAAGTGATGACAAATAATCCCTTAAGAACTGCTTGTCAAAGCTCGGCTGCCCCTTACCGGGGGAATATTGATCCAGAGGCCAGAACCTAGAGGAATCCGGGGTGAGCACCTCGTCAATAAGAATCAGTTCCCCTTCAAACCAACCCAGCTCAAATTTTGTATCTGCAATGATAATCCCCCTGCTCAAAGCATAATCAGCTGCTGTCTTGTACAGTTTTATGCTGATATCGACAATTCGTGCTGTCTCAGCAGCTCCCACAAGTTTTTCCATCATGGCAATGGATATATTTTCGTCGTGCTCTCCTATATCCGCCTTTGTTGACGGAGTGAAAAGAGGTTTGGGGAATTTGTCAGATTCAACCATTCCCGAAGGCAGCGGAAAGCCGCAGACTGTGGTATCTTTCTTGTAGGCGTTCCAGAAAGAACCGGAGAGGTACCCCCGCACAATACACTCGACTGGCAGGGGCTTGGCCTTCTTGACCAGCATGCTTCTACCGCGCAATACATCCGCATATTGAGCACAGGCGGCAGGATACTTTTCAACATCGGCTGTAATTAAATGGTTTGGCAAAATATCGCGCAATAAATCAAACCAGAACAGGGACAACTTTGTGAGTACCTTGCCCTTGTTGGGAATAGGATCGCCCATGACCACATCAAATGCTGAAATGCGGTCGGTGGCAACCATCAGGAGTTTATCATCGACTTCATACAGGTCCCTGACCTTGCCACGATGAATAAGGTTCAGGTTCGTAAATTCTGTTTTAATCAGCAACGATTCAGACATTTTCCAGCTCTCTAATATATTGGGGAGATTAAAGTCCAAAAGCAGACTTCAGTTCGTTGACCACTACATCGCTTGAGGTGCCTGAAACAGTTTTCAACAGGCCTTCCTTTTCATAAAAACCGATAAGCGGTGCTGTTTTTTCGTTGTATGTTGCCAGGCGGTGCGAAATTGCCTCTTCTGTTTCATCGTCACGCTGAATGACTGCGCTGCCGCACTTGTCACAGATGCCTTCCTGTTTTGGAGGGCTGCTTTTAACATTATAGATTGCCTGGCACTGGGGGTTTTCACATGTTCTGCGAGTACACAACCGGTCAAGAATTGTCTCACGCGGCACTTCGATATTCACCGCCATGTCCAGGGAAATGTTTAATTTAGCCAATAGTGCCTTGAGTGCTTCAGCCTGGGGGATCGTCCTCGGGAAACCATCAAGCAGAAAACCTTTTTGGCAGTCAGGCTCCTGCAGCCTTTTTCCCATAATACCCATGATCAACGAATCAGGAACAAGGTCTCCTCGTTTCATGTACGCTTCTGCCTCTTTACCAAGTTCAGTGCCTGCCTGCACTGCACCGCGTAGAATATCTCCCGTTGAAATCTGGACCGAGCCGTCAATTGCTGTAAGTATTTTGGCTACAGTTCCCTTGCCCGCTCCCGGGGCTCCCAATAATATCAGTTTCATTGTCTTCCTCCAAATTGTCTATATATCAGTGATAGAATTTGTTATCAATAAATTGTCGGCCTCGAAAAAAATCTCCGCCGAAATGACTGCGAATCTTTTTACGATTCTTTATAAAATTGTCGGCCTCGAAAAAAAACTCTCCGCCGACAGGTATTTATCACGTTACTGATTAATGTTGTTTGGCCCTGTTGATGAGTGCGAGTCTTTTTACGATTGTATTAATTTGAGGCTGGCCACTATACCCGATTTTCACAGGAGATGGTAGAGCAAATCAGGAAAAAATCACTCAAGAGATACTTTTTGTTCTTCTGAGGCAAGACCGCCCTTGAAGGCATATATCGCTCCTGATATCATACCGACCAGAATCATAAAAAAAGTAGTAAGCAGTGACAGGGCCAGCGCTTTTTCAGATGTAGTAAATTCGGTGAGGTAAAAGAGAAAGGTGGCCTCCCTGACACCTATGCCGTTCACCGAGGGAGCTGCACCCATGAGCAGCAATATTGGCACGAAAAAGAAAAAAAAGGCCAGCGGTATCTCAATGGCAAGGCTTCTGGCCAACAGATAGTTGGCAAATATATATGTTGTCTGCCCCAGTAAAGTAAGGGCAATACATCTGCCAAAAATTCCCTTATGTTCTCTGTATTCATACATTGCCCGGTAAATTTCCCTTATTTTCTCAATAAATATTGCCGGCAGCAACGGGATATGGAGTTGGCAGAGTGTGTCGACAATTCTTTTGCTAAAAATAAAGATGGCTAAGGTGATCGTGCCCGCCGCCAGCATCACA
>JAHEID010000060.1 GCA_024639555.1 Deltaproteobacteria bacterium | reverse complement strand
ACGACTACCTTGTCGCCACTGGTGTATTCTCTGTCATGACAGCTCAGGCACAGTTCCGCAGGCTGCATGGTCAACTGGTTGGCATAATCCGCAACATGGGGATCGTGGCAGGCAAGACACATTTTTTCTCCTTCAAGTCCTGCGTGCTTTACCTTAACCTCGTCAACATACTTTTGCTTGTCATTATGACAGGCGAGGCAAAGTTCCCTTCTGCCATCTGCCGCAAGGCTGTCTTCAAATGGACCGCTATGCGGGTTGTGACACTTGACGCATCCTTCCTCTACCGGTTTATGCATATGTTTTTTTTGCTGAAAAGCATCCGCCTTGTCTTGATGACAGAAGAAGCAGACATCATTACCCTCGGCCATAAGAAGCTTAGGGAAATCGCTTTCGTGGGGGCTGTGGCAGACACTGCAGCCACCCTCCGCCACCGGTCCATGGATATATTGTTCCCCAACCAGCTTACTGTCATGACAGATAAAGCATAATTTCTCCCCATCGCCAAGCAGCATGAACTCGTTGGGTGATTGATGCGGGTCATGACATCCTGTACATTGCCCCTTTTGCACCGGGGGATGGATATTTTTGCCGGTATATTGTTTTTCATGGCATACACTGCAGACCTCTCCTACGTTGGCCATGGGTTTAAACTCGTGCTTGTCGGTCTGCTGATGACAGATAGTGCACTGGCCGACTGATGCCGGGCCGTGCACGTATTTTTCCTTGCCCATGTTGGCATGACACTTGGCTGTCACACAGGATGGATTTTCTGCTGCTGCAACGTCTTTGGGTACCAAAATGTCGGTCAGGGAAAAGAATGAAATTGCCGCAACAATAAAAAACATACTAAAAATGGTATTTTTTTTGGTTCTTCCAATGTTCATGGGATCTCCTTGAATTTAATTTTTTTTAAAAAGGAGGGTAATAGAAATTTTTGCCCGAGCGCCCTATATATTCTTGTTTATTTTTCATCATAAAATGTAAAGAAGAAACCACTTCCGATAATTAATTATTAATATTAACAAAATTAAATATTATTTGCAATAATTTAGCACTACTTATGTTTGCTGACTAATTGCAGCTTTTCCCTTACCCCTTAAGCCATGTCAAGCTGTTTTCTCTTCCGCCACTTATAGAATTCATGACTGGAAAAAAGCAGAATCGGGAAGGGTAACAGGATCCACAGGCCTGTCAGTGAAACCGTAGCGGTATTAAAGATATTCTGCACCGGCTCCACATAAAGCAGCATCCAGATCCAGGCCGGTTCAATGACCATGGCGCCGATTAAGAGCGGATTTGAAAAAGGTCCTACACTGAATGGTCCAGACATTCGTGAGCTGGCAGCTGATTGCCCCCAGAAGGGTCATGGCCTGGCCGTGCAGGTAGGGACGGCCGGGTCAACCATGCCATACTGCCATCCCTGCAGCAGCAGAAAGGAGATAAAGGCCACCATGGCGGCAGTGGCCTCAATGATGCCGGCAAAAAAATAGCCTGTCCCTGTTTTAGTGAGGCTGAATTAAGGGCGATGAGTGATGGATTCAGGGATGTGAAGCCGTACGATGAAAAAACAACATGGTGGGAGGCAAATGGAGATGTAGAAGGAGAGTGGTTTAGGGCGTATGGAGGAGGAGAAGGAGAGAATGGTGATGGCGCCTGGACATGGATAGAGAGTAGTATAGGAGAGGGGAATTGGTGTTTTTATGAGTGGGTGCAAGAGGGTTACCCGATGGTAAAGGAAACCGTACTCGAACTCAAGGTGTCCAACAATTCAAGGCAAGACCAATTGAAAGTCAGTAGGTGAAATTGATTTAGAAAAAAAATATGAAAAAATTATTTAGGCTGTATTCCGACATAGCTGCCATCAGAATTGTATCCATTTCTTAGCATGCATTGATTGAAATATACTCGCCTGGCTCTATCGTCACCCATAAAGTCTTCACTTACAAGATTACTAGCTTCAATATTACAAGCTTCACTTACTAGAGCTTTATGTGGAGTAGTTCTTGAATAACCACCTCTAGGAGGAGAACCTCTTCTATAATCTTCTCCTTGATCATTATGACCTTTATCAATTGCTGCGCACCCACATAATACCAAAACCCAACCAAGCAATATCACAAATATGACTTGTCTAAACATATCCTATTTCTTTAAATTTATTTAGTAAGAACCGGACATGAAACCCGATGCTGATATAATCACATGTTTTTTTATTTAACAGATATTATTATGCAACGCCATAAAAATTGGCCAGGAGTGCGAATTGGTTGAAACAAAAAGAGAGTTACGTGTGAAGAAAGGAATAAGTGACGAGTCAACAAAAAAAGCCGCAATTCCTTTTACGGATTACGGCTTATATATATGGTGCCGAAGGCCGGCCCCAACCGGCAGGGCGTGTGCCCACTACACTATGTTGATTTTATTGGAATTTTTTGATGCGAGTTGATAAAAATCATACTGCTTTGACCGCATAATCGCATATCAAAACTTTTATCTTTAGCAAACATTAGCTAATTATATGTTTGGACAAAAACAACCTTTGAAGTTGCATTATTGCTAAATTCTTTCCCATTCTTCGATTATTCCACTAATTTTTTTAAATATTGGATTGACCTTGATTTTTTCAATCCCTTCTAAAGGTAAATATAAGTCAGGATCTCTTTTTCTAAGTTTTTCTAATAAATGCTTGAATTCGTATTCTACCTGTCCGCTTGTAACAGTTATCATGCTGTTATTTTTTTTATTTACTATTTTATTCCTATTAAAGTTGTAACCTCTTCTATCCGCCTCATCAATTATCGACCTTAAATAGCAAGCAATGGCACCAATAGGGTTACTTGTATTCTTAAACCGATTCAATTGGGGATGTTTCTTATATCCCTTTGTATTGCCTAGTAAAACATTTTGAGCCAACAAAGCTTCTCTCCATAACGCAACCAGACCTTTTGCATCTAAATACTCAGGATGTATTGCCCAAAGTCTCATGGTTAAATGCTTAGCAATATAATTATTTTAATTACTGAGAGTTTCCCCTTTGTCATGATTACACTTTATTGTCAGGTTGCAGAAATTTATGATGAAATGTTTTTCAGGGTCTTTTACTCTTATTTTATTGAAAAATCGAATTTTACTTATTGCAATCCAACATAATAACAGTATCCTAAAAAATGTTCTCATCAGATTGATTTATTACATTATTTTTTCTTTTTCATTTGCATTATGGACCAAACAATAAAAATTGGTGTCAGCTCATGTCTGCTTGGTAAAGAGGTACGGTACAACGGCGGCCACAGTCATGACCGTTATATCACAGGAACGCTCAGTGATTATTTTACCTTTGTTGATGTTTGCCCTGAAGTAGAGGCAGGCTTTGGTATTCCGCGGGAGACTCTGCGGCTGGTCGGTGACCCAGATGCACCCCGATTAGTAACATCGAAAACCAAAAAAGATTTTACCGAAAAGATGCAGAAATGGGCCAAACGGAGGATCATGGAGCTTGAAAAGGAGGATCTCTGCGGCTTTATCTTTAAAAAAGGTTCTCCTAGCAGTGGTATGGAGCGGGTCAGGGTCTATAGTGACAGGGGCATGCCGTCTAACAGGGGGAGCGGTATGTTTGCCAGGGCATTTATGGATCATTTTCCTTTGCTGCCTACCGAAGAAGACGGCAGGCTTAATGATTCTGCATTGAGGGAAAATTTCATTGAGCGCATCTTTGCCTTACGGCGTTGGCGATTAATGACTGCAGAGCGTAAAAGCCTCGGAAATATTGTTGCCTTTCATACAGCTCACAAGTTGCAGATCATGTCGCACAGTGTCAAACATTATCGTGAAATGGGAAGATTGGTTGCCCATGGTAAGGAACTGGATGTTCAATCGTTGCAAGAACAGTATGAAGTTCTTTTTATGCAGGCTCTTTCTTTGAAAGCTACGGTTAAAAAAAATGTTAATGTCCTGCAGCATATAGCAGGTTATTTTAAAAAGCAGCTGAGCAAGGATGAAAAACAGGAACTGCATGAAGTGATTGAACAATATCACCAGCATTACACGCCTCTAATTGTCCCTATAACCCTCCTGAATCATTATGTTAGGAAATATGGCCAGGAATACCTCAAGGACCAGTTCTACCTGCACCCTCACCCAATAGAATTAAAATTACGTAACCGGGTATAGTCGGGGAATAGCGGAGATGGAAAAAACAAAAATACTTATCACTGGGGCAACCGGATATATCGGCCGACGGCTGAAGAATAGACTACTAGCTCATCAGGAATACCAACTGCGGTTATTTGTCAGAAATAAACGCAAGGTAGGAGAAAGTTCCAGGCAGTCGATTGAAATAGTCGAAGGCGACACATTCAGTAAAGAAAAACTTGCTCAGGCCCTGGTTGGAATAGATGTGGCTTTTTATCTTATCCATTCCATGGGGGCTGACAAGGATTTCAAGAGTCTTGACCGGATAAGCGCAGAAAATTTCAGGGATGCCTGTATTGATGCAGGGGTAAAAAAAATTATTTATTTGGGCGGCCTGGGTGTTAAAGAGACAGCTAGCAAACACCTTTTAAGCCGCATTGAAACTGGAGAAATATTAAGCGCCAGGCCGGGCGATATAACCACTATATGGATTCGGGCGGGAGTGATTATCGGCTCCGGCAGCGCAAGTTTTGAGATAATAAGGAACCTGACACAAAAACTGCCTGTCATGCTGACACCTATATGGGTTAACACTAAAACACAGCCCATTGCGGTCGATGACGTGCTCTCCTACCTGGAGGAATCCATCAGCCTAGAAAATACCGAAAATTCAGTCGTTGATATCGGTGCCGAGATAATGAGCTTTCGGGAAATGATGGTTGCTGCGGGCCACGCAATGGGGCTTAAACGGTTCATTATTCCTGTACCAGTCCTGTCTCCCAAACTGTCCTCTTACTGGTTGGTACTTATCACTACAGTACCGTTCAAAGTGGCAGGCTCCTTAGTGGAGGGCCTGAAATCAGAAACAGTCCAGCAGAATGATAATGCAGCTCTCCTTTTTCCGACAATTAAGCCTATGTCATTTGTACATGCAGTTGAGCGGGCCATTGATGAAATTGAAAAGGATCAGGTGGTCAGCCGCTGGTGTGATTCCAGTGCGGGTGAGGTATGCGACATTATATACCAGGATGATCCTTCCAGTGCAATTATTAGGGACCGGCGCATAGTTGAGTTTGATGAACTTGCACCGGAGATGGTATTTCGGTCAGCTCTTGCTATTGGCGGAGAAAGGGGATGGTATAAATATAATGTGCTTTGGCGCCTCAGGGGAGCCATGGATAAGATGGTAGGCGGTTATGGCCTAAATCGAGGCCGACGCGTAAAGGGAGAATTACGCATTGGGGATTCTCTTGATTTTTGGAAAGTGGCTGATATCAAACCCAACAAAAGACTGCTGCTGCTGGCTCAGATGAAACTTCCAGGTAAAGCCTGGCTCGAGTTTTCCATTGAGGGAAATCGTTTAATCCAGACTGCCCACTATTATCCTCATGGATTGTGGGGACGGCTCTACTGGTATGCTACAAATCCATTTCATAACCTGGTATTCCAGGATCTTGCTGAGAAAATTGTCAAGCAGGCAAGACAGGCAGGCTGAAATCCAGATTATTCTTTAACAGGGATTCCCTTGCTTTTTAAATCTTTCAGTACCCCTTTGATCTGGTCTTCATTGCAGTCGTCGATATAGTAGACATTTTTCATCCCATCCAGGAACTGCAGGACAAAATGTCCCTTGTCATCGAGATGGGCCTCCCTGATATGGTCTTGATCGAGCCAGGGTTTAATCTCTACCATAAAGTCATTCAAGCTACATGTTTTCATGATTGCACCTCCTATCAGGTTGATCCGGCCTCCAAAAAATAATTACATATTTCACTTAAATAATATACTCACAAGAAGCATTTCAATAGAACCTTAAAGTTGTATTCCGGTTTCTCCGCTGCCAACCAGAGGAAGTATCTTTTCGAGGGCAAAATAGACCAGGAATTTGGGGCCTCTGGCCTTATCCTGTTCACTGGTCAAATGGCGCCGTGTCATTTTGGCGATCAAATCCGGGTCGGTATCCTCACGGATCTTTTTTAAAAAGAGGCGTATTCCCTTGTAATGAGGACCATCCTCTACAAATAGATATGTTGCATAAGGGTTTGACCCAAGATTGTTATGTGTTAAATGGTCTCGCATGATAAATGCCAATGTGCCATCATCAAGCATATGCGGCTTTGAATAAATTGCTGCATCAACCTTGCCCTCTGCATCTGCTGTTGACAGGACACCCTTGCCGGAAACACTTTGTAAGTATTCTTTCAGAGTCATAATTTAACCCTCGGTATTTTTGTCTGTTCGAAAGAGTTTTGATGTATCATACTCCTGCTTTTGAAGTCGATCCAGGATGGATTGATATACATTTTCATCCATTTCAGGGGTACGAGAAAGAACCCACAGGTATTTTCTATCTGGATGGCCGACAACGGCATATTCATAATTCTCACCAAGATCAATTACCCAATAATCACCAGCAAAGGGCCAAAAAAATGAAACCTTGAGTTTTGCATTGGACTGTTTGTCCACCACCCAAGCTTTTCCCTTGGCTGAACGAAGTTTTCCTGAGGATGAATTGTCGAAGCATTCATTAACAACGGATATCTTTCCATCATCGCGCATTGTATAGGTGGCCTTGCTGCCGACGCATCCTTTCTGGAATCTGTGCTCATAGCGGGCAATTTCATACCATTCGCCAATATAGCGGTTAATATCTACAAAATCTACTGTTTCTAAAAGTTTCATGTTGTTCCGATCCATTGTTTTACAGCTGGTGAAAATCAGGGGCAGAAATATAAGTGAATATATAAACATTTTTTTCATATCCTAATACCTCTTCATAAAGAAACTCCGGTTGCATTTGTTTTACAAACTATAACCGGAATTTCTTAAATCGCTTTGTATTTGATTTACCACCTCTCTGTTCCGATGAGAGCGTTCACATCCATTGATCAAACTAGGTAACTTTTAAGATCAATACATAAGGTTACCGTTTTTAGTTTCATCCGGAATTTTCTGGATTGAATCCCAGTGCTCAACTATTTTACCGTGTTCATCAAACCTGAAAAAGTCCATTGTTACATATTCTTCGCTACCAGGCCAGGTTTGATGGGTATGCAAAGCAACTAAATCTCCCTCTGCAACAGCTCGCACAAATTCAATTTCTTTGTTGGGGTATTTGATTGCCATTTCAGTAAAGTAATCGATAAATGCCTTTTTTCCGTCTCCTACCAACGGATTATGCTGGATATAATCTTCCCCAACGTACACCTCAACAGCTCTCGCCGGATCGCCAAAGTAGGCCATACGGTAGAACTCAATGGCACTTTGTTTGTTTTTTGTTAAGTCATAGTGCATTTCAGCTCATCTAAGATTTTAATGATCACCTTTTTATCTGCATGGCACAAACCGGATAACGCCGAGCTTGTCATTATAGAGCTCTTTAATACACTCGACTGTGTAATCAATATCCTCTTTAGTTGTGGAAGCTCCCAGCGAAAATCTTACCGTACTGTGCGCCTCCTCTTCGCTTAAGCCCAAGGCAAGGAGTGCGTGGGAGGGATCAGGGTTACCTGATTTACAGGCCGAACCTGCGGACAGGAAAATTCCTCTCTGGTCAAGGAGCAGAACCAGGGATTCGCCGCGAATACCTGGCAGGGTAATGTTCAGCGTATTGGGGAGGCAGTATTTCATAGAACCGTTGCGCCGGGCATTCGGTATAATTTTCAGAATGCTTTCATAAAGATAGTCACGAAGTTTTGCGACTTTTTCTAATTCTCCTGCCTGCAGCCGCTGACCAGCCAAATCACTGGCTTTACCAAGACCTATTATGCCGGCTACGTTCTCTGTCCCGGATCGGATACCCAACTCCTGGCCGCCACCCTGAACCTGAGGTGCCAGGATAATGCCCTTTTTCAGGTAGAGGGCACCTACTCCCTTGGGGCCGTACATTTTATGGGCTGATATGGAAAGCAGGTCAACACCCAGTTCCTGTACATCCACAGTTATTTTGCCCATGCCCTGCACAGCATCGGTATGGAATAACACATTGTGTTTCCGCGCAACCTTAACCAGTTCCTGGATTGGCTGGATGGTGCCGAACTCGTTGTTGGCCAGCATGATGGAGATGAGCAGGGTGTCATCCCGGATAACACGGATCAAATCAGCTGGATCAATCAGACCTTGTTGGTCGACCTCCAGCCGTGTTACCGAAAAGCCCTTTTCCTCCAAGCCCTTAAACGGCTGCAAGGTGGCTGGATGCTCTATTGTGGTGGTAATCAGGTGACCGCTATTTTTGCCGCTTGCCTCCACCGTTCCGCGGATCGCCAGATTGCTGGCCTCGGAGCCACCGCTGGCAAAAACAATCCGTCGGGCCGTACAGTTCAACAGGCTGGCCAACGAACGCCTGGCCTCTTCTATTCTCCGTCTAGCCCGGTTGCCAACCGTATGCATAGATGAAGGGTTGCCGAAATCATCCTGCAGCGCAGGCAGCATTTTTTCCAGCACCTCCCGCGCCATAGGAGTAGTGGCATTATGATCCAGGTAAACCAGTCGCCTTACTCCTGGTTCTGCCGCTGTTTTTTTCATATCATATTCGGATTCCTGCACTGAACGTACTGTTCTGACTTCTGTATCTTGCTGGTCAAGTTTCTCTACCTCGCAGAGCAGTGTTTTATAGATCGGGAAACCAGATATTGGGTCATAATGATCAAGGCTGGTAAGTTCGTTGACATTGCAGTTTTGCCAGGATTTTGGCCCAAGAGGCCCACCACCGCCCATGTTGGCATCTACTGCACCTGACACAATAGCGTCAGTGACCCGGGCTCGAAACTTCACTGAACCACGCAGGGTATTGACCTGTACCCAGTCGTTATCTGAAATATCCCGGTCAATCGCATCCTGAGTATTTATAGTCACAACAGGATCAGGCTGATTGGCACCAAGGCTTTTTACCCCATGGTGCTGGGAACGGAAGTCATAATAGGTGCGGGATCCGGAGTTGAACACCAGAGGGAACTGCTCAGCCAGGTCCGGTCTTGCCTGCGGCCCTTCCAGGGGTTCGGTATAAACCGGCAGGAGATCGTAGCCGTGCTCAGCAAGTATAGATGAAGCGATCTCAAATTTACCTGATGGCGTATTAAAACCAGGCAGCCCGTCTTCGCGAAGCAACCCCTTCTGCCATTTTTTGTACTGCATCATGACAGGTTCCAGCTGTACCGCACCGCCTGCCTGCCGTACATCAGCGACGCTGAAACTTGTATTTTCCAGTGCCCTTTCCAGGATAGCCTCCTCGGTTTGCGGAAAGAGATGCCCGTATCCCAGTCTATCAGCCAGACCGGCTAATATGAGAAAATCGTTCCTGGCCTCACCGACAGGCTCAATTATTTTTTCCCTGATCTTAAAGAGCGGGCCGTATCGCATATAGGAAGTGGTCTCGTACTGGGTAGTGGCCGGCAGCACGATATCGGCATAAGCGGCATCTGCAGTCAGGTAGCGGTCGATGGTGACCAGAAAGTCAAGCCCTGTAAGAGTTTTGCGCCAGACAGATGGATTCGGCCAGGCCGTAATCAGGGAGCCGCCCAGGATAAGCAAGCCGCGTATTTTGTATGGAACCTCTTCGAGCACAGACTGTGGCAGGGAAATGGCATGCGATTCACCGCGATAGACTGAATAGACCGGGAACCGGTCACGGCCCAGTGCCTTTTTCATGTCCGGATTGGACAGCAAGTGATCACGGTTCTGGGGGAAGATATTGTCACGCATACGAATCAACAGGCCGCCAGGTACATCAATCTGACCGGCCAGTCCCCAGAGGGCAAACACCGCCCTAATCGACTGAACACCGCTATCGGAATATTCCAGACCTGTATACATGACCGGGGCAGCACCGCGCGCATCGACAATTGCACGGGCCAAATCCCGTATTATTTCTTCTGGAACACCGGTGATATGCGATACCGCATCAGGTCTATAGTGTTGAACAAGCTGGCAGAGCTCGGGAAAGCCCTGCGTCCAGTTCTCAGCAAAATCTTCATCAAAGAGCTCCTCCTCGATCAACACATTGAGCATGGCCAGGGCCAATGCACCGTCCGTTCCAGGACGAACGGGGACCCACTGGGCACCGGCCAAGTCAACAGTCTCGCTGCGGCGTGGGTCAATTACTACCACCCGAACACCGCGCTTTTTGGCACGGATTATCTGCTCCATGGAAAAGGGTGGTGAATCAGTAGCCGGATTGGCGCCCCACACTATGATCAGTTCAGCATTTTCCAGGTCGGTATCCATAGTCATGTACATCTCGCCCATGGTGACATGCGGTGCGATCATGGCAAAGGATACGTAGCACAAGGCACCGACCCCCAGTGTATTGGGTGAACCGAATGGAAAGAGCACGCTGGAAGCGGACGAGATCGCCACATCGGCCGGCTGCATGAGGTCACAAAGGGCCATGTCAAAAGAGCCGCGGCCCGTGTAGATGGCGGTTGATTCCGGACCGTATTGTTCTTTGAAACTGATCAGCTTATCGACAATGATCTCATAGGCTGCATCCCAGCTGATCCTTTCAAAATCGTAAGCCCCCTTGCCTCCTTTGCGGCGCAATGGGTACTTCAACCTGTCCGGGTCATAAACAATATCAGGAGAGTGTCTGCCGATTCGACATATGGTCCCGAGCGCTGCATCGGGTTGAGGCTCGACTTTTTTAAGCACCCCTTTGTCCAGTTGGACGCGCACCCAGCAGCCTGCCGGACAAATGCCGCACAGGCCATCCTTAATCTGAAGTCCTGCGTTTGTGTTTGGCTTGGAACCGTTGTACATCAAGCACGTTACTCCCGCTTTTCAAGGAGCAGGAGACCAAACCATTCCTGCTCATCGATATAGGTGCGTACCGGATGCAAACCAAAAGATGCAAGGTTCCCTATTACCTGAGGCAACCTAAACTTGCGGCTGATCTCAAGCATGACCCGTTCTCCACAAGCAAACTTAATGGGTTCCTGATCATCCGGCAAGGTGACGATCTGGTCTTTCAAAAACTCAATATAGACTTCAATCTGTTCTTTGCCTGGGTTATAGAACGCTACGTGGCCAATATGGTCGAGATCAATTTTGGTACCAAGCTCACGGTTCATGCGTCTAATATAGTTGATGATGAACTGTGCTGTTATGCCGTTGCGATCATTATAGGCAGCCTCCAAGATGTCAATATCTTTTACCAGATCGACGCCAAGCAGAAAATGATCGCCGACCTGCATATTTGCTGCTATATCGGACCAGAAAGCCTGTTCCTCCTCAGGCGTCAAATTGCCTAGCGTAGAACCCAGAAAGATAACCATGGCGGGTGAAGCGCAGCGGATTAAAGGAAAAGAGTCGGCATAGGTGCCATGGATTCCAACCACCTGCACATCAGGGCGCTGTCGGGTGATAGAACGCCCAGCATCTTTCAGGGCATGAGCGCTGATATCAATGGGCGTATAGCAAATATTAGCATAGCGATCCTGGTAGGCGGACAGCAGGTAATCTGTTTTCACCGAACTGCCGGAACCAAGTTCGATCAGAGTACATGGTCCGGTCAATGTACAGATCTCATCAGCTCTTTCACTGAGAATGGCTGCCTCAGTCCGTGTCGGATAGTATTCCGGCTGTTTGGTGATTTGCTCGTAAAGGTCACTTCCGCGGGCATCATAGAGGAAGCGGCACTCCAGTACTGGCGGTGATTGCTGTAATCCCTTAGAAACCGAGACGGTAAAATCGCGCACCGAATCGCTGAGGCTTCCAGCCTGCAAAACTACATTCTGTTGCTCTTCAAGGGCCTTGTGAAAGCATTCTTTTAAACGCTGATGTCCGAAATAGGCTGCATAATGCATTATGGCTCCTTTACTAAAATTAAAAAAAAGCGCCAAGACTCTGGTACCATTACATACCAAAACCCTTTACTTCAAATGGTCTTCATGAATTATCGATACTCCGGGTTTGGAAAATCCGGACGACATCCTGCATCCCACTTTGATCTTTGATTACCATGTGCTGGAATCCCACCTGCATCCTTAATCATGCGGGCCATATGCATTAGATTCCATGACATAAACGTTGTATTGCGATTGGTAAAATCGTTCTCCGGCCCTCCAGAACCCGGATCGAGATACGATGGCCCCGGGCCTGCTTCACCCAGCCATGCAGCATCTGCCTGGGGCGCAATAACATAACCAAGGTGCTGCAGCGAGTAAAGTATGTTCATAGCGCAATGCTTAGCGCCATCTTCATTACCTGTAATGAGGCATCCACCGACACGGCCATAGTATGCGTATTGTCCCTGTTCGTTCAGGTCTCCTGAACTGGAATAAAGGCGTTCAATAATCTTTGTACATACAGAAGACTTGTCACCAAGCCAGATCGGTGATGTAATAACAAGGATGTCAGCGGCTTTTACCATCTCATAGATAGCAGGCCACTCATCTTTCTTCCATCCTTTTTCTGTCATATCAGAGTATACACCTGTGGCAATGTTGTAATCAACAGGCCGAAGTACGGTTACTGAAACGCCGTTCTCTTTCATTAATGCCTTTGAAATGCTCACAAGCCCATCAGTGTGTGACATTTCCGGCGAACGTTTCAGGGTGCAGTTAAGAAAGAGGGCTTTTAAATCCGAAAAATTCCACTTGCTTGATTTGCACTGCTCTAATTGCATTTCACTCAATTGCATAGCCGTCTCCTTTTCAGGTATGCCAGGTGTTATTCGGTAATCTCGACCCCTTTCCAAAAGGCAACGTAATCTTTAATCTCGGCTGCAGCTTCCTTGGGGGCCGGATAATACCATGCCGAATCATAATTGACCTGGTCGCCCACCTTGATGGTATAAGCAGCAAGCCTCACTCTTCTAAGGGCAGGTGGAATGGATGTTGCTATCCTGGAAATACTGTCGATCTACCAAATCAGGTCGGAAATAAAGGTCCCCTTCAATGACTTTTATGTTATTGCTCTCTGCCAGTAAAGCTCCATGTCATACTGCCTTTAGCATAATACGCCTTCAGTTAAGAATACTTAAATTATCAATATTTAAAAAAATTTATATGTCTTGCCGCAATCGTTAGTTTTGTAATTCAAAATTTGACTTAACATATCCAACGAACATCTTAAATATCAAATAAAAAACCCCGCCCGAAGGCAGGGGTAATATAAAAGCAACTCCATTTTAATTAATTTGGGTCAATTACCATTAAATTTTTTGTCTATTTCTGTAACATCTCTAAAATTTTCTTTGAATTGAGGGGCCAAAATCATGGTGAGTAGTAGACCTGATTTTTTCGCATCTCTCAAAAAGTCATAAATTTCTTTAAGTTC
>JAHEID010000176.1 GCA_024639555.1 Deltaproteobacteria bacterium | reverse complement strand
CGGGGCATAAAATATGCCAGGATCCTTGCCAGGATAGAGGCCCCGCAGGAATTGATCGATGCATGTATAGCAGGACAAGGCAAGTCAACCACCCTTGATGCGAGTTATGCCATTGATGATGCCATCAAGCTGTGGCTGCAGAAAAATGTCGTGGACAGTGATGACGATTCCCTGGTCATACCCATCAAGGCGGAAGAAGAAGAGGTCATGCTGGAAACCGGATTGCCCCGGCCCTCAGACCCTGTGCCTGAAATGCCGAGGCGCAACCTGCGGAGCACCCCACTTGCCTTTAAAGAAGGGGAACTGGAGGGTTTGATCATTCAGGCAGGCCTGTTTGAAAGGCGATACAATCCGGAGGCTAACGCAGAAGGCTATCTTGTGGACAATGGAGACGGTCTGACTGTAACCGACATGACAACAAAACTCATGTGGCAGCGGGGAGGGAGCGAAATAAACTCTATCCGTTCAATACAGAACTGGATCGGAGAGCTGAACAGGTCTGACTTTGCAGGCCATAATGACTGGCGTCTGCCCACCTTTGAAGAGGCTTTGTCCCTGGCGGTAAAGGCAAAAAACAGCAAGGAATTATACGTGCATCCCTGTTTTTCAGCAGGTCAGCCATTTGTCTTCACATCTGACAAAAGAAATCCGGGCGGGCACTGGTTTATTGATTATGCCCAGGCCCGGGTTTTTTGGGCCTCGGGGTTTAATCCGGGGGGGTTCGGACGGGTCTGCAGGAATATATAGTGCCTAAAGTTACAAGTGCCTAAAGTGAGCTAAAGTGATAGGTGTCTGTAGTTACTTGCTATATAACTGGGGTGATGGAGTAATGGTTTTAGAATATCTCATTAAATGTTTTTTGTTTCCAATACTTCAGTACTCCAATGTGGGCCAACATTTTTCCCTTTGAACCCTTGAACCCTATTTTTTTTTATACCTTGCGCTATAAATCTTCCAGAGCGGATCGATTTTTTTGAGCCGGCCCTTGGGCAGTACATCCCAGAAGATCATGGGGCTCTGTTGTGGCGGGTCGAACGTATGTATGACGGAAGGAGTTATTGCTCCGGACATTATAATATCCCAACTGTCCCGGGGGAGAACATCCCGGGAAATCTGATCTTCAAGGATAAAGGTCAAAACAGCCCAGTTCTGCTGCAGAGCGCCAAGTTCCTGGAGCAGGGCACAACACAGATCAAAAAAACCGTTGCCGTCCCCCAGCCTTCCGCCTTCAAGGTCAACTGCCAGTGAATCGGTGAGTAAAAGACTCACCGAAAGTTCCTGCATGGCGCCGATTTTCAGCAGTTGTCCGTGCTTTTCAAGCCCCTTGTAGGTTATTGCCGCAGAAAGGTCTTTGAAGGGCACAGTGTGCGCAGGCACTAAGAAGAATCCTTCACGGATGGAAGGTGCCGGCATGACAAGATTTTTGCCGTCAACAAGGCAGTTGATGCGGGCCTGATGAAGTGATTCGTCTGGAGTGGCAAAGAGAGTGGCAGCATCCCGGTATTCCCGCAGGCCTCTCAGTTTTTCAGCAGCCTTGCCCCACTGTGGCACAGCTGTATGTACAGCAAGGGTTCTGCTCCAGGCAGACCGCGTTGCTTCTTTGTCTCTCATAGGTTTTTTACCTGTTTGGCACAAGATATATTGGAGATGCAACCCGTTACGCGCTACGCGCATACAATCGTTACGATAAATAAACAGGGGAAAAGAAGAAAGGAATTTAGGGGAAGAGTTGGCAGCTTTTAAAGTTTTTCAGACTTTTTGTTGTCGGAGAGGACAACTAGAGCGGACGTAAGTGAAGGGGAATCACCCGTGATTTTTGCCTTGTTATCTTCCGGGCCGGCTATCTGCAGCTGCTGTTTATTGCTGAAGCCGTAATCAACCAGTTTGGCAATATCATTCCACATGTTGCGGCTTCCGAGGATTGCCACGATGATTTCTTTGCCGTTGCGCGTAAATTTGCCGACATATGTCTGTTTGGCAGCCCAGGTGTAGCCGGTCTTGCCGCCCTGGGTTCCCGCTATCTGCCACAGGGCCTTATTGTGGCTCTTGAGGGTTTTACCGTAGGAGGTTCTTGCCTTGGGAAGCTTGATCCTTTCGGCAAACTCCTCGTGCTTCATGGCTTCCCCGAAGATCATAGCCAGGTCTCTGGCGGTGGTTTGCTGACCCTTTGCTGTTAAACCGGAGGCTGTTTTGCAGATTGTTTGTTGGGCTCCCAGTTCATTGGCCTTTCTTGTCATCATTTTGGCAAAACCGGATTCTGTCCCTCCTATTTTCTCAGCCAGGGCCACACTGGCATCGTTCGCCGATGCAAGAAGCACAGCATTGATCAGGTCATTGGCATAGTATGATTTCCCTTTGCTGATATATATCTTGGAGCGCGGCATGCTTGCAGCCCGAGGGGAAACCGGTACCAGGGAATGATTTTTCAGGTAGTCTATGGCAATCAGGCTCGTGAGAACCTTAATGGTGCTGGCTGGCTGTCCTGGACGGTCGGGATTATGAGAGTAGATTTCCTTCCCGGTCCTGGCGTCAATGACAATGGCGCTGCGGGCAGAAAGTTCTTTGCGAAATGAACTGTCTGCAATCCTGACAAGTCGTACATGCTTTTTCTTCATGTCCGATGACCTGCTCAGAAGAACGGGCGAGTTGCCCGGGGCAGGCTGGTAGGACGCGACGATCTGCCGGCGAACTTCAGAAAGCCGGTCTTCATTTGGTGAAAATTTGTGGTCCGAGGTGAGAATGGCTGTTCCAGAGGAGAACGAACCTATATCGGCAGATTGTGCCGCAAATGGAAAATACAAAGCAAGAACTGCAAAGAATATCAGTAAGGCTGTAGATTTCTGCATCGAGTGATATGTTATAGTCGGCTAACTCAATAGAGTCATAGAAAAAATCTCCCCTTCTCCAACCCCATGGTGCATGGTGTGCGGGGAAAAGTCAAGTGCTTTTTTAGCTTTTTATTCCATATATCTGATTTTTGGTTATTTTAGGCAGGTCAATATATACAACATGTAGTGGTGTGGACCACGAAGAGTCCCAATATGTTGCAGAGAGAGGCAAAATAAAAAAATAATAATACCGGTAGGTTAATGAGTACAAAAAAAGATGATTCGCGGGATGTTAGCAGTGAATTCTGTTTAGTCTTCCTTGTTGTTTAATATCTGCTGGACCATGAGGGTTACATGCCTGAAATCGATTTTACCGCTGCCCATCTTGGGGAATTCTTCTATGACGGTAAAGATTTTTGGCAGGGCAATCTTGGGCAGGTCAGCCGCCATTTTTTTCAGGATTTTCTTGTCTTCAATGGGCGAGGTCACTGCCGCAACTATGCGGGCTCCCTTGATTGCATCAGGCACGTCAACCACACAGCAGAGCACATCTTCAGGCAGGTATTTCTCAAGGGCGTTTTCGACTCTGATCAGTGAGACCATTTCACCGCCGATCTTGACAAACCGTTTCAGGCGGCCCACATGCCAGAGGTAGCCGTCTTCATCCAGGTTACCCATGTCACCCGTATCATACCAGCCTCTGCGTATATGCAGGGAGGTCTCTTCAAAGTCATTGAAATAACCCTTCATGACCAGGTCACCCTTGACCAGGATCTTGCCGTTTTCTTCCACGGCGCATTCCTCGCCCGTCTCGTAATGCTCAATCCTGACCTGGACCCCATCGAATGGCAGGCCTACACTACCGGGTTTGTTCATTCCTTCGGCATTGCCTGAAATTCCCGGCGCTGTCTCTGTGGTCCCGTAGGCTTCGTACAGGACTAAGTTGTGTTTTTCCATAAAGCCTTCGCGTAGGGCATCAGGACATTTATCAGCTCCGCACAGGGCAAGGCGCAGGCTCGCAAAGTCGCCCGGTTCAGACTTGCGCAGGTAGCCCCAGAAAAAGCTTGGTGTACCGACCATCAGGGTCGGCTTGTCATCGCGGACAATGTCACAGACTTTCCTGTAATCCAGGGGATTTGCATACGAGATGATAGTCATGCCATGGTAGAGAGGGGCCCAGAGGTTGCCGGTCAGTCCGAATACGTGAAAGTAGGGAAGGTTGGCCAGGAAAATGTCATTTTCATTTAGGCTATAACGTTCGGAGATACTTATGATGTTTGAATGTATATTCCTATGGGTAAGTTCAACAGCCTTGGGGTCTTTTTCGCTGCC
>JAHEID010000175.1 GCA_024639555.1 Deltaproteobacteria bacterium | reverse complement strand
TAATGGCCGAATAGGTTGCCGGGTCACGGTTGATTAGAAGTGTTACGGCCTGTGTAAAACCCTCTTGTATGAAATCCATTCCTCTTACCGGGCTGCATTAGGTTTAAAAAGTTGTTTGTCAAGCAGCTTGAACTCCCCGATCAGCTGCTGTGTCTCGTTACCGGCCATCCAGGCGGAAAAAGTCTGCGTCTTTTCGTATTTCACATTAGGACAATGCTCAGGATTTACCGGAATGATACTGTACTGGTTCAACAGATCAGGGTCGCCCTCGACCAGTATGACGAGTGCGGTATTGCTCTCGACAACAGACTCGTACTTGATATAGGTGGCGCGGTCGGCTAGGGTATACCCCTGGAGCTCTGCAGCCATGTTGATGGTTGCCAGCATGCCCTGGCCGCTCTGTTTGTACCAGTGTTCCTGCTCAGGCATCGGCACAATGGCAGATTTCCAGAGGGTTTGTTCTTTTTTATTGGTGCCGGAATTATCCCCCCGGCTGATGAAAAGATTACCTGAGGACCTTATGGCCTGCAGTGCCGCGGATACATTCCCACCCCTGATTCCTGCCGGGTCTTCAGGCGGTCCTATGAGCACAAAGTCGTTGTACATTATTTGCCGGCGATCAATGCCGAACCCCCTGGCAACGAAATCGATCTCAGCTTGCGGCGCATGAACCAGCAGGACATCCACGTCACAATTCTCTCCCAGTTTCAGTGCTTTGCCTGTGCCGGTTGATATCCAGCGGATACCTGTACCTGTCATTTCAGTAAAGGAAGGCATGAGAAATTCAAGGAGCCCGGTGTTATCGGTACTTGTCGTTGTCGCCAGCAACAGTTCTTCACGGGCTTCTCCGGCCCGACCCGAAGCTCCTGAAAAGAAAATTCCACTGCCCAGTATACCTATACAAACAAGCAGCATGAATATAATGTTTCTTCTTGTTTTTTTCTCTTCTAGCAACCCTGTCTCTCCTTTATTACGAGCATTTCTTATCGTATGATCGGGTCTGATTACTAAAATGCAGGCGCTGTATTATAGGTGAATATTGTTTATATTCATCATAATTCCAAATAAATTTTTTCAATACGTTCTGCTTAGCATATCACATATCCTTGAGCCTTCCCAAAAAGGGGCTGATTGTCAAGCCCTGGACAAGGATGGAAAAAACAACTATTCCATAGGTTATAGCCAGCAGGACATCGCGCTCCCCGCTGACAGGTAATGACAGAGCCAGGGCTATGGAGATGCCGCCACGCAGACCGGCCCAGGTGAGGATCTTGGCAACATGAGGACTGAAGGACCGAGAGCGCTTTAACAGGTGAATGGGAACTGACACACTTACCAGGCGGGCTGACAGAACTATAACAATTCCCAGAAGCGCAGCGGCCAGATTCAACCAGCTGTAGTGTAAAACCATGACCTCCAAACCGATAAGCAGAAACAGGACCGCATTGAGCACCTCGTCGGCCAACTCCCAGAACATGTCGAGATTCTGGCGGGTATCTTCCGACATGGCAAAACTCCTGCCATGATTGCCGATGAGGAGACCGGCTACCACTATGGCGATGGGAGCGGACAGATGCAGTGCATCCGCCAGGGCATACCCTCCGGTGACCAATCCCAGGGTGATCAGGATTTCAACCTGGTAATTATCCACCTGTTTCAGCATGCGGTAGGCAAGCATCCCAACACCCAAACCCAGCAGGCCTCCTCCTATTGCCTCCTGCACAAAAAGCTTGAGAACCCTGGCAATCCCAAGATCCTCGCCACTGGTTATTGTCTCCAGGAGAATAAGAAAAATGACAACACCCACACCGTCGTTGAACAGTGATTCGCCGACGATCTTGATCTCCAGGCTTTTCGGAACATCGGCCTTTTTGAGGATTCCCAGGACAGCTATCGGATCTGTAGGAGATATCAGCGCGCCGAAGAGCAGGCAATAGATGTATGAAATATTGAATCCCAGAAGGTTCAGGACCCCCCAGCTCAAGGATCCCACAATAAGAGTTGACATTATTATCCCGGCAGTTGCCAGACCCAAAATAATCCTGTACTGCTGCCGCAGGGCATTGATGTTTACATGCAGAGCACCTGCAAAAAGCAGAACGCTGAGCATGCCGTGCAGCAGGGTTTCATCAAAATCAATCTGGACAAGCATGGCAACCGCCCATTCCTTTGATCCTGGAGCAAACCTGCTGATTGCAAGCAGGAGAAGCGAGAAAAGCAGGCCGATCAACATTACGCCGATGGTATTGGGCAGCCTCAAAAAACGGTAATTGAAAAAACTGAAAAATGCGGAAAGAGTGAGCAGGATGGCAATTATTTCAAAGAGTCCCATACGCCGATCTCCCGTAAAAATGAAAAGGACCCAAGCTAGTCAGATTGCATCATGAAATGCATCGGGCTTGAGTCCCTTGGACTTTGAATTTATAGTGCTTAAAATTATGAGCCGATGATCTTTACCAGGACCCTTTTTTTTCGGCCACCATCGAATTCACCGTAAAAGATCTGCTCCCATGTGCCGAAATCCAATTTCCCGTCAGTGACGGCTACAACAACTTCCCGCCCCATCACCTGCCTTTTCAGATGGGCATCAGCATTGTCTTCGTAGCCGTTGTGGCGGTATTGCGAGACCGGTTCATGCGGGGCAAGTTTTTCAAGCCAGACCTCGTAGTCATGGTGCAGGCCTGACTCATCATCATTTATGAAGACCGAGGCTGTTATGTGCATGGCATTGACCAAGGCCAGCCCTTCATGTACCCCGCTTTCCCGCAAACACTCCTCAACCTGGGGTGTGATGTTTATAAAGGCACGCCTTGTTGGAACATTGAACCAGAGTTCTTTGCGAAAGCTTTTCATGACAGCCTCCCTAGACAGCACAAACCCATGAAAGATAAACGTTAAGGTTTATTTTTTCTT
Organism: Deltaproteobacteria bacterium; assembly: GCA_024639555.1. Taxonomy (GTDB): domain Bacteria; phylum Desulfobacterota; class Desulfobulbia; order Desulfobulbales; family BM004; genus BM004. The sequence continues at coordinate 1,254 of JAHEID010000175.1, read as the reverse complement.
TGCCAGTTCCGCATCTATGATCTGCTTGAAACCGGCCAGGCTTCTCTGCTGCAGCAGGCGGCCATTAACAAAAATGGACGGCGTCCCCCGCACTCCTGCTCCCACACCGTCTTTGAGATCCCTCTGCACCATGGCAGACAGGGCCGGATTCTGTCTATCCTGCTTGAACTGTTCCATATCAAGTCCAACTGATTGCGCTATTTCATCAAACTTTTCATCGTTCAAGTTGTTATAGTTTTTGAAAAGCCCGGAGTGAAACTCCCAGAACTTTCCCTGCTGATTGGCAGCCAGGGAAGCCACTGCTGCACCCATGGCAGACTTGTGTATTCTTGTAAGAGGAAAATTCTTGAAAACCAGTTTAGCGTCGTTTGGATACTGCTCGAGCACCTGCTCGAGTAAGGGTTCAATCTTTGCGCAGTACGGTCATTGATAATCACTGAACACTGCCACGACAACCGGGGCATCTGCAGGCCCTTTGAACGGCAGGCCGGAGATATCGATATCAACAACAAAACTGATATTGAGAACTTCAAGGGTGTTGGCTTTGCTGTCTGCTAGCAGGAGGGAATCACCCTTGGGTGAAGTGCCTATGCTCACCACGGACTCACTGACTTTCAGGGTGTCTTTCAGTGCACCGGTGCTGTCGTAAATAAGGATATTTCCGCCCTCAGCTAGGATAAAAGTATATTTGCCGTCAGCAGAAACTGTCATATCAACAGGCTTGGCCTCAAGTTTGAATGTTTTTGAAGCACCCTTCTCAACTTCAGCCAGGGACATGGTACTGAAGCTGAATAGCAACACAAAAATCAAAATGCAGACATCGCGGATGGAACGCATAATAAAAATCCTCCTCATTTACGGGTAAATTTATTAAATCAATTACTTATAAGTGAAACAACTGCTAAGATTTTTTACAAAAATTTGTTGACCCTGGTAGAATCAACAAATACAGGAAGATACCCTGCAACCCTTTTTGTAGCAAGTTTTTTCCTGGAATATTTCGCTTCCTTTAAATTGAATTTCTACAAAGCAATATATCTATTATTAAGACTCTGTCTTGCCTAATGCAACTGTATCGTTTACAATTTTAATATTTCTTATGAACTTATGCGATACAATGTATGCGCCACTCTTATTTAATTTAAATATCCAAACAATCCGGAAACTTATACATTCATGAAAACAAGATCTTCCGTTTACACTTTCTTCGCCATTACTGCCGCCATCATGCTGTTAAACTCTTGTACAGGGGAA
>JAHEID010000059.1 GCA_024639555.1 Deltaproteobacteria bacterium | reverse complement strand
GTGTAAAGCAGTTCCCTTGTCAGGAGCGGGGAGTCCCGGTCCGGCAGGATGAGCAGCACCCGGTTAAATTCAGACCCCTGACTCTTGTGCACGGTCAGGGCAAAAACTGTTTCATGGCCAGGGAGCAGGGCTGGGGCCAGTCCACGCAGGATTCCGTCTTCTCCTTTGAAAAAAGCACGCACTGACTGCTGATTTTCCGGGTCCGGCAGGATGAGGCCGACATCTCCATTGAATAGCTGCAGGTTGTAGTCATTTTCGGTCACCATTACCGGGCGGTATGGCAAGAAAGTTTTCATTCCTTTAAATTGGGCCGTAATATCTCCCCGTATATCACTATGAAACTGTGGCACAAGCTGCTGCTCCAAAAGGGTATTGACTCTTTCCATACCGAAAGGCCCGCTGCGCAGGGCGCAGAGTATGCGGAAACTGTCCAAATGATTGAAGCAGGAGTCAGGTTCTAAATTCTGCTGCATGGAGGCAAATCGGGAAATATTTGGCGAGCTTTGCAGTTTTTTCTCAAAATCAGCCGGGGCTGGAATTTCTGACCAGGTTATTGAGCCATCCTCAGCCTTCAGGATAATATCAAGTGCCCCATCTCCATCTCCTTTTCTGACCGCCATGCTGAGCTTGGCAATTCCGCTTTCAGGGCTGAATCTGTAATTTTGTACAAGTTCGACAAACGAGTCCTGCAGTGATGGTGAAACGGTTTTTGTGCCGGAAGGTGATGAAGGCACAATGGAACAGCTGCTAAGTTCTGTAATGAGCTCGCAGAACTCACTGGAAAAGTTATGCATTATTTCTGAGCGGCAAATATCACCAAGGACAGAGCCTGGCTGCACAGAAGCCAACTGGTGCCGGTCGCCCAGAAGTATTAGCCGGGCTGAAGCAGGTACTGCCAGCATGAGTTTCGCCAGCAGCGGCAGGTCAATCATGGAAGCTTCATCTATGACAATAATATCCGCAGCAAGAGGATTTTCTGCATTGTGCCGGAAATATGGGGAGTTTGGTATGTAACCGAGCATCCGGTGCAGGGTGGCAGCCTGCAGGGGGGCTGAACCGCTTTGCAGTAAGCCGGCAGCAGTTATTGACTGTTGCAGCCGGGAGGCAGCCTTTCCGGTAGGGGCTCCCAGTAGAATGCGCAATTGTCTGTTGTTGCTATTCTGGCCGATTAAAAGCGCGAGGATCTTTGCTACAGTGGTGGTCTTCCCGGTTCCCGGGCCACCGCTGATGACGCTGAATGATCTGGTGGCAGCAGCGATGGCCGCAACCTGCTGCCAGTCAATCTTCCCGGAGGGGTGCTTTTGATAGAGTTTTTTCAGGTCTTTGCGAAGTTTGGGTACATTGAGATCCTGTAAAAAAGGAGTGGCCCTCTCCTGTATAAACCGGGAAATGAATTTTTCATATTGCCAGTATCGGCGCAGGTAGAGCCTGTTGCTTTCATCAAGTACAAGAGGAGTGTCCCCTTCACCTTGAGCAACAACCCCGCTCTGTATAAGGAATTCTGTCCAGTCAGGGAGGCTCGGGCAGACATATGCATCCCGGCCTGTTTCCCGTGAGCCCGGGAGCAGGGGTTTGCCGGCATGTTCTGCCAGATCTAAACAGATATTGCCTGCACCTGTGTTGCGGCTGACAAGTGCTGCTGCCAGAGAGGCGGAAAGGCTATGGTTATTTGCCAGTCTTCCTATGAACAAGGCAAAGTGTTTGTCCAGGGATGAAAAAAGTTCCGGGTCGAAAAGGAGGGACTGGAGTTGCTGTAATGTGGGTGCAGTAGGCATAAATTGTATACCTGCAGTTTTCTGCGGTTTCAGGTTGTTTCTCCGGCGAGAAATTTTACGTTCAAGGTCTCAATTGTCGAGAGGTCCGGGAGATCATGGAAAATGCCGTAATCCGGGCCAAGGTTTTGCTTTATGCCTCGTAAAAAAACATAAAAAACCCCACCGAAATGAGATTTATAACAATAACCTGGTAATCGCTTTTGCAGATAAAGATGCAGGGCCAGACTATAGATATGATATTGCAGAAAGTAAAAGCCGGAAAGCATTGAGTCGGCTAATTTAGCCTGTCGGTAGTTTTCTATGCTGGAGCCCAGGTAATTGGATTTCCAGTCCACAAGATAGAATTTGTCTTCAAATTCGAAGACAAGGTCGATAAACCCCCGCATATAGCCTCTGGCTGGAGTAAAGGTGAGCCAGTTAAGTTGCCGGTCCAGGCGTGCTGCTCTTTCAACTGAGGCCCCAGGCAGTTCTTGTGTATGGAAAATTCCCTTAATTTCATCCGGGGTCAGGCGTGACAGGGGAAAGTAGAATTCCAGCTCATGCAGACAGTCTGCGCGGGGTACGTTGGACAGTTTCAGGTCGGGAATGTCGTTATGCAGCAGAACATTGCCCAGGTTTTCAAGCAGTAGTGCAATGACCGGATACCAGCTTGTTTCATAGCCAAAGTACAGCAGTTTCTCATAAATGAGAGATTCTGGCACCGCATGCTCATTGCTGAAATCAGCCTGCTCCAGGAGTTCATGCAGAAATGTCCCCGGCCGGGCGCCATGCGGAAACGAGAAGATGTCAAAGGTTTTGGCTTCCTGCTCGGTCTGCTCAGTTGAAAAGGGTTGGACTGCATGAATTTCATCCCGGTCTAGAATTATATCCTGGAGCGCTTGGCTGCCATCAATGACGTTTGATCTGTTGGCAGTAAGGGAGGAAAAACTGCTTATTTTCCAATCAGAAGCAATAACACCAGTAAATTTGCGATATCTCAGTTGAATGGCACGTTCTGCATGGCCCTGCAGGCATGTTTCAGGCAACTCTTCAGCACTCGATATCCTGATGGTGCCTTCTGCTGCGGTGACCAGGTCTTGCAGGTCAGCAAGAATCTCATGATCTGACAACCCCGGAAACCTGGCGGCAACTTTTTGCATAAGGTTTTTTTCAGTATCAACCACAGGAACAGAGCTTGCATTTTCAATTGGGTTTTGATGCAAAAGATAGGCAGGCGCAGATGTTTCTGCGCCATTGAATGGCCCCCAGAAAAGATAACAGCGATGCACAGCCCTGGTGAGGGCGACATAGAACAGCCTGAGATTTTCCGCCATCTCCTCTTGCCGGGCTCTCTGCAGATGGTTTTCCAGTTCGGGCGACCCTGCGTCAAAGATCAGCGCAGTTTTTTTGTCAGCTTCCTGCAGATGGAAAAGGCACCCTCTCTTTGTCTCCGCTCTTAAGCCTTCCCAGGTAAACGGGCAGAAGACAACAGAGTATTCTAAGCCCTTTGCCTTATGAATGGTTACGATTTTTACCCGGTCTTCGTCACTTTCGAGGCGCAGCTGGTGTTCAATGTTTTTTGCCTGGTGATTTGCCAGCCGTTCATGCAGATATCCTATAAGGCCTGTCATGTTCAGGCCTTTGTTGACAGCCTCCTGGTGGAGAATTTCAGCCAGGTGTAAAATGTTGGTCAGGACGCGCTCCCCGTTTACAGAAGCAAGCAGTCTTTGGCGCACCCGGTTTTCCCGCATAACCGCCCAAAACATCTGTATAAAACCATAACGGGTCCATAACGCATGGTATGTTCTGAATTTTGTCAGCCACTGTTCGATAATTTCCTCACTTTCCGGGCAGTTTGCCTGAAGCAGGTTGATACCATTTGCCTGCAGGCCGATGAAACGGGTGAGGAGGCCTGATTTTACCCTGCGGATATTTTTGGGTACTGAAATTGCGCTCAGCAGAAGTGACAGTTCCTGCGCCTCTTCTGAGGCAAACAAGTCGTCACCGCTGTGCAGCACGCTGGGGACACTCATTTTTGTCAAGGCCTGCTGCATTTTTCGGGCCTCTTCATTTTTGCGTACCAGGATAGCAATATCCCCGGGCAAAAGTTTTCTGTCGTTGATATGTATCCTGTTTTCAGAAGCGAGATTGAGAAGCCTGCAGACTTCGGCGGCCACCTGGGATATGATAATGCCGCGGGCCGCGGTTTTTGATATTCGTTGATTTTTACGCGTAGAAGCAAGAGTATCCTCTTCTGATCCTGCTATTCCACCAAGATAGCAGAGAATGAATGGTTCCTCCTGCTGTCCGTCGATGGTGAGGTATTCAGGATCCTCTTTGGGCACCGCATTTACCGGTTGGAATGATATTGCCTCAAAGATGAAGGGCTTTTGGGCGCGGCAGAAAATCGTATTGACTGCTTTTATGAGCTTCGGTGTTGAACGGTGGTTGACACCCAGGGTGTGGTGGGCAAGGGGGGAATCGGCAGCTGCATCGATATAAGTAAATACATCTGCACCGCGAAAGCTGTAAATTGCCTGTTTGGGATCGCCAATCAGAAAAAGCAGGGAACGTTCGTTGTAAATTGTTTTAAATATCTCAAACTGCAGGGGATCGGTATCCTGGAATTCGTCGATAAGGACGGCAGGGTATTTTTGGGCTACAGTGTGCGCAAAAGCAGATCCCCCCGGCCCAGAAAGAGCTTCGTGGAGTTTTTGCAGCAGGTCGTCAAATGAAAAAACATTGTCTCGTGCCTTACGCAGGGCTAATTCATGCCTGAATGAGTAGAGCAGTTTTTTTTTCAGAGCCAGCAGGCACCGGTCATACTGAGCGAGGAGGTTAGTCCTGACCACGGCAAGATTTTCGCAGAGTCCGTAAAATGGCAGGATATTCGGGGTTTCTTTTACTTTTGTTCCAGAAGCTATTTTGCTGCTGGTAAGTAGAACAAATCTGTCGAAAAGATGTGGAGATGGAAGGCAGGCTGCAGCCATATCATCCATATAATTGATAATGACAGGCATGCGTGCTTTTTTGTATATATTGCGCTTGAGCACCTGGGACTGCAGCAGGTCAAGACTGACTTCATGGCGGGCTGCGGCCCATTCCCGGGAAACAGTTCTGTACGATTCAATATATTCAGCTTCTGTGGCGGAGAGATGATTGCAGCCTGATGCAAATTCAATATCAGGAATAAATTGCACAAACGGGTGGGGCATGAAAGGGTTGAGAAAATCATGCAGCGCATCGGGGGTGAGTTTGATGGAAGCATATTGGCTGAAAAGTTTGGAACAGTCGGAGAAATTCCGGCGCCAGAAGTCTTCGACAATTTCCTTGATGATGTAGGAGTCGTCTGCAATGAGCTCAGTGTCAAAAAGGGTGTTGCTCTCAAAACTGTTTTCAATGAGCATCCGCTGGCAGAAACCGTGAATGGTAAAGATGGCCGCTGCATCGAAACTTCGTAATGCTTCGGAGAGGCGCCGTGCCGCTTCTTTGCTGTCTTTGAGATTGCCAAGATACTCCTGCAGGAATTCATCATCACCCGGGTGTGTGTTGTTGCTGATAGAATTCAGTGCCTGGCGCAATTTTTGTCTTATGCGGGCGCGGAGGTCTTCGGTGGCAGCTTCCGTATAGGTGACAACCAGTATCTGCTCAATGGTAAGATCCTTTTCAAGAAGGAGCCTCAGGACAAGCCCGCAGATTGTATAGGTCTTGCCCGTGCCTGCACTTGCATCGATAAGATTAAAGCCCCCAAGAGGGCTTCCGACAAGATCAAAAATGTTTGGCCGGCTCGGCTGGCAGATGTTTTGAGGCATAGCAATAGCATGTGCAGAATTTAATTGACCGTGGTGTAACTTATACGCCAGGAGACAGAGGTGCCGCAAGTACAAATCAGAAACAGGATATAAAGGACATAAAAAAACGGCTCTTCTTGCAAAGAGCCGTTTTTGAAATTTGTTATGATAAAAACGGGAGCGGATCTGCGTACTCCTTTGAGGGTGAGGATGTTTTCCTTTACATCGAGCGTAATGCTGTCCTTGGTGACCCATGGCAGTTCTGCATTGATAATGATTGCCTTTTTCGATTCATAAATATCTACAATTGGCCTCCAGTCGCATTTGCTTACTTCGTCATTAATCTTGGACCCTGTTGCCCGCCTCGTCAAAAACGCGGTTGATACGGTCCTGCAGGGTGGTCATATCCCTGAATGGATCCCAATGTACGATTGTCATATCGGGGCCTCATCTTATGTGCCTGTTAATACATATAAAGTTTATAAAAAACAGCCTTATTCAATCCAAAAAACAAACATTGATTGTTTTGTGTCAAGAGTGGGCAGAAATACCAGAAAGTCAAGTCAGTTTTGACTCTTTTTACTATTTGCGCTAAAATGATTTGTTGCTGTAATGAATGAAGTGATTATAAGAATATAATATGGCCGGGTACTGCATTAGACAAAATACTGAATTTTTCTTGCTACTAAAAATTTCAAGCAGTGTGCTCGGCAGGCAAAGAAGTATGGAACCGGATCGTCATCATTAAAAAATAAATCAACCTGGATTAATGCTTTATGAAAATATTCAAGAATGGAATCCTTTTTGTAATCACTTGCTGTTTTGTCTGGGGCCTGCCTGTTTCTATTTATGGCCAGCCGGAGTCCCGGTCTGCAGAATCTTCATATACAGTTCTGGCACCCACTAAAGAGCAAAAAAAAATTAATGATAATATTGTAGATCATCTCAAGAATCGTCATTACCTGAAAGTGCGTCTTGATGACCAGATGTCGCCCAAAATTTTGAAACGCTTCCTTGATCAACTGGATCCGAACCACAGTTACTTCTATGATAACGATATAAAGGAATTTGAAGTAAAATATCTGTTTACACTCGATGATGCCTTGAAGAAGGGAAATCTGGAACCCGCATTTGAGATTTTTAACAGATATCAGCAGCGGATAATTGAGCGTCTAACTTATATGATTGATCACCTTGAGAATGGCCTTGAAGGTATGAACTTCGAAATTGAAGAAACTTTGCAGGTTGATCGCGAAGACCTGCCATGGCCGAAATCAGAAGCCGCAATGCAGGAATTGTGGCGGAAACGTTTGAAAAGTAATGTGCTAAGCCTTAAGCTTGCCGATAAGTCACTTGAGGAAACCCAGGAAACATTGCTGAAACGGTATCAGAACCAGTTGAACCGTGTCGAGCAGAACAGCAGTGATGATGCATTTGAATTTTATATTAATGCGTTGGCACTTTCAACAGATCCACATACCCAGTATTTTTCACCGCACCGGACCGAGAATTTTAACATCAATATGAGTTTATCTCTGGAGGGCATCGGTGCTGTCCTGCAAAGTGAAGATGAATATACGAAAATTGTGCGTTTAATACCCGGAGGTCCTGCTGAGCGCTCACAATTGCTGAAAGCTGCTGATCGCATCCTTGGTGTTGCCCAAGGGGCTGATGGAGAGATGCTGGACATCGTTGGTTGGCGTCTTGACGAGGTGGTGAATAAAATTAGAGGCCCAAAAGGATCTCTGGTGCGTCTTGAAATCATCCCTGCAGATGCGGCAGATTCTCATCAGACGAAAGTTGTCAGAATTATACGTGACAAGGTTAAATTAGAGGAACAGGCCGCCAAAAAACAGATCATTGAGGTGAAGCGGGATGCTAAAACCTATAAAATAGGGATAATTGATATCCCCACATTCTATGCAGACTTTAAGGGCATGAATGCCGGAAATCCAGATTACAAAAGCACCACAAAGGATGTGCAAAATCTGCTGTTAGAATTGCAGGAAGAAGGAATTGCTGGACTGATTGTTGATCTGCGTGATAATGGCGGGGGGTCATTACAGGAGGCCAACAGCCTGACCGGGCTTTTTATAGGCCTGGGTCCAACCGTTCAGGTTCGTAATGCCAGTGGAAGAATAGATATAATCAGAGACCATGATCCGAAATTAGTCTATTCAGGGCCGCTGGTAGTTTTAGTCAACAGGATGAGCGCCTCTGCTTCGGAAATTTTTGCCGGAGCGATTCAGGATTACAACCGGGGGGTTGTTATTGGAGAAGAAACATTTGGTAAAGGTACGGTTCAATCCTTGCTGCCGCTCCCAAAGGGACAGCTGAAGGCAACCACGGCAAAATATTACCGTGTTTCAGGCAAGAGTACGCAACATAAGGGTGTTGTGCCTGATCTTTACTACCCGAGTCTCTACAGCGTGCATGATATCGGAGAAAGCTCCCTGCCTGAAGCATTGCCCTGGGATAAAATAAACTCCATTCCCTACCAGACATACTATAAAATGGAAGAGGTTATTCCATGGCTTGAGAATCGGCATACTGCCCGCAACAGTACCAGTCAGGATTACAAGTATGTTCTGGACAGGCGTGAGCGCAATGAAATGATGCGCAATAAAAAGGAGATTTCACTATCGGAAGCGAAAAGAAAGAAAGAGCTGGAGGACGCGGATAAATGGCGCCTGGAGTTGGAAAACGCTCTTCGTTTGGATAAGGGCGAGCCGCCCCTGGAAAATGTTGCAGATTTAAAAGAGGATGATGCCATGGATCTGCACAATTCAACAGTTGACGTAAAAGACCCGGTTGTTATCGAGGCCGGGGAAACAATGGCCGATTTTATAGAATTGCTTGAAAAGAAAACTGCTTCCCGCTAAGGCAATTTGGACAATAGGCGGAAATGCTTTTATTGTCTATCTGAATGGCACGCAGTATCTCAGGCTGTGTCTCTTCAAACATATTTTTAATGCTGCAGGCCAGACCTGCATCGATTTTCAAGACCTTCAATAGCAGATCGCCAGTTTCTCCTCCCCAGCCGAGATTAAAAGAATTCACGGCCCGATAGTTTTAAAACAACGTTATCAATGCCTTATTAAGACTTGACAAAGGATTGTTTTGTTTGATAATGAAACTCCATTCATTATTTTTGGAAAAGATATTCGTAAGCTAACTTAAATATTGCTGGAGGGGAAAGGGGTGGTAAAAATGATGGGAAAGAAAGAGTTTTCACTGGTTGGTATTATATGTATGGCAGTCGCGGGAGTTTTTATTTTGACTGTTTTCGCCCATGAGGCGAAAGCTGAACTGGCTTCTCTTGAACTGGGGGACTGTGTCAAGTGTCACCAGGATGTGCCGGCAACAGTAGAGAGCAACGGAGGCATGCACAAGACTGCTGTTACCTGCCTGGATTGCCACCAGGAGCATCCTCCATGGGGAGAAGATGTCATTCCCCAGTGCTCCATGTGTCATGAAGGCAGGTCGCATTTTGAATTGGAAAACTGCTTAAGCTGCCACTCAAACCCGCATGAACCCCTGGCCCTGAACCTTACCGGTGATATAAAAGAGCCGTGTCTGACCTGCCATGAGGGCCCGGGGCAGGATTTTGCCAATTATGAGAGTGCCCATGCTGAGCAGTCCTGTACGTTCTGCCATGAGGTGCATGGTCAGATTCCAGACTGTTCCATGTGTCATGAGCCCCATGCCGAGGGACAGGTGACCAGTGATTGTCTTGGCTGCCATCCTGCGCATCATCCTCTGCAGATCAACCCTGCCATGACAACACCGAGAGCTGCCTGTGTACCCTGTCATGAAGAAGTTGGCACACAGTTGGAAAAAACAGTGACCAAGCACCAGTCATTTACCTGTGCCTTCTGTCATCGTGGAGAACACCCGAATGTGCCGCAGTGCCAGACCTGCCACGGTGAACCCCACTCACAGGTTATGCACCAGAAAATGCCCAATTGTCTTGACTGTCATATGGATCCGCATTTCCTGGTCAAGTAAATCTGTAAGCGCAAAAAGCAGGAGAGTACCGGCTTCGGCTCTCTCCTGCTTTTTTATTTAACGAATAATCATAAACGTTAATAAGAGGTAAAACATGACCAACATAAAAAATTACGGTCTAATTTTGCCAGGGGGAATCATTCTGGCGGTATTCGTTCTAAGTGCCTTTGTTTTCTGCCAATCTGCTGCTGCAGAAACTGTTGAGGGCAGCATTTATACTTTTGCTGTGCAACCCCTTACTTTGGAGGAATGTGCCCGCTGCCATTCGACACATTACAACTGGCTCAAAGATAACGGGGACCAGCACCAGACAGTTGCCTGCACCGAATGCCATGAAATCTTTCATGCCTACAACCCTCAGCGTAGCAATTATGCGGACATAATGCCTAAGTGCAGCAGCTGTCATGACATACCTCACGGCGCCGCTGAACCGTTGACCAAGTGTTTGGAATGTCATGCAAACCCGCATCAGCCATTGCTATCAATCCCTGCTCCTGCCAAGCTTGAAGACCGTTGCCAGCTGTGTCATACCCAGATTGCGGCCAGCCTGCAGGCTGAGATCAGCAAGCATACGGAACAGGAATGCTCCTCCTGTCATTCAGAAAAACACGGGCGCATACCCCAGTGTGCTGATTGCCACGAAAATCACAGTCCCATGGCAGCTTTGGAAATGCCTGACTGTCTGGCCTGCCATCCTGTGCATACACCGCTTAAGATATCCTATCCTCTTGCACAGGCCAAAGAGGTCTGTGCCGGGTGTCATGACCAGGCATACCAGTTGCTGCAGGAGCACCAGACGAAACATTCTGCCCTGACCTGCGCCAAGTGTCATCCTGCCCATGGCCAGCTGCCTGCCTGTCAGGATTGCCATGGAAAGCCCCACAATGCCGTAATTCATGAAAAGTTTACACATTGCGGTGACTGTCATGGTATAGCCCATGATATCTTAGCCCTTCCATGATGTCATAGGCAGGGACTAAACCTTATTCCGAAATAAGGACTGAAGGGTTGATTATCCTGTGGTAGTTAACAAAAACCCGGGCTGCATTTCTGCAGCCCGGGTTCAAATCTGAGTGATAAATCCCCAATAGCTACTGTTGCTTCTGCAGGGCTTTGTCCATTTCCTCCAGCCTGTCATCGCCAATCTTTTGGGTGGTACGGGCCTTATCCATGGGCGTGCGGATCTTTTTTACGGCGGTCTCTGCTGCCTGGTCGGTCATCTTCTCTATTCTGCCCTTTTCATCAGACTGCTGCTCATCGTTTTTTGAACACCCGGCAGGCAGAACAAGCAGAAAACTGACAACTGCAGCTCCGAGAATATGCTTAAAAGGTTTTTTGCTCATATGATTTCTTTCTCATTATTTGGTCATTGCAGCCATACCGGCCACCCCCTAGCAATAGTATAATAATTTTTTACTGAACCGTTGTCTGAATAGCTTTTATCTCCTGGGGCAACTTGTCAGCATAACGATAGAGATGCATGAAACGGTTGACCTCGGGTAATTCCCGGTCTTTTTCCAGATCCTTGACAAAAGGATAGGAAACCGCGGTAAAAAGAAGCCTTGCAGTCACGGTATATGGACCTTTGTGTCCTGATGTATTTACGCTGTAGGTAACCTGGTCTGAACCCCCAAGAAAATTTTCATCTGCAACAGCCCTGCCAAAGACACCGATTTCAGGGGGAACGGTGGATTTGTTAAAACCCTTGGGCAGCAGCCTGTTATCCTTGGCAAATTTTGCGGCACGCAGGAGAGTATAGGTTACTGCATTATCTGTGTTGAGCATAACACCCTCATATATCTGGACCTGGTCCGGTTCGGTGATTGTGTCATAATGAGGCTCAAAGCTCATGATATCATAATCTGCATCATTGCCTTCGATCCGTCCATCTGCAAGGGGGTTGCCCGATTCAAAAACTACCTGGCCGTCGGAGTCTGTTATTAAGAGGTGGATCCATGTGCGCCTGGTTGGAATGCCGGTAGGGAATTTATGTCCGGCTATATTGTTTACCTGCAGCACTGCTGAAAGTTCATTATCACTTTGTTTCAATCCAGCCAGGGACAATTGGGCCGTGGCCCGCTGCAATTGGCGCATGGTCCGCTCCTTGGTATCCTCAAACTTTTCAGACGATGCAGTCAGGCCGAGATTGGCGATATTATCCTGCAGGACATTAAGCATGAACATATTGCCACCTACAAAATGATGCTGGGAAAAATGATCTTTGGGCTCTGCTTTTGGCGGGGTCCAGCGGGCAATATTTACACCGCCTTCCTCTGAATGCGGCATATGGCATTCCTGGCAGATCATGCCCTTGCCCGGATTTTCACCAATGTCATAGCGTTGTTCAGAATTCACGCCGTATTCACTGTGCTTCCACTCAAGATAGGCCACCTGCTCAGGAAATTCTCCTGCCACGTTGCCCTGTGCATCCACATAGGGGGTAAACAGTGTGTGGCATGTGGCACAAAGGGACGAATCATTTGTGTGTGGGCCATATTCAGGTGTATAGCCGACACTCTTCTGCATCACCTCCTGCAGTGGATTTTCGTATGGTCCGAAAATTTTCCTCTCCGTTCCTTTTTTGCTGGTATCAATAACAAATTTGCCGCTGAAGCTTTTGGTCTGGCCCAGGTGCTCATCCAGTATCTGGTGGCAGAGAGAACAGGAAACACCGTCCATGGCCGCTGCATGAAGATCATTTTTCGGACTTAAAAATCCCTCATCCAGCAACAGCTGTTCTTCTCCTTCTTTATAAGCCTGGGTCCAAGCCATCGGCATGTGGCATGTGCCGCATTTTACCTCTATCACCTTTTTGAGTGCAGGATTACGCTTGACCTCGGAGCTGACCTTTGCCTGCCAAAGCGGGTCCTTGGCCGCGTTGGCCATCATGGTCGAGCGCCAGTGCCCTGAAATGGACATATCCGTACCCCTTTTGTCGGTCAAAAGTTCATGGCAGACTGCACAGCGGGATGAGCCAACAAAATTATCCGTCTCAAATATTGCCATTCCTCCTCCGGGCCTGGGAGAGTTAATCGCTTGTCTTTTGTAATAATTGGTAACATCAATCACCTTGACATCAGCCCCTGTCATCTTGGTGTTTACCCGGTTGGATGCGGGCTCACCCGCAGCTTCTGATGTAAGACTGGTGCCGGTTGCACAGGCAACGAACTGGCTTGCAGCTATGCCGAGTAACAGCAGGTTGCTGAAACGGATAATCTTTTTTTTGCTGGATAGATTTCTCCCAAACATTGATACGCTCCTTTGATGGTAACTAATCCTTGCTGTTTTTTATCTTTTACGAATAATACTGTAATTGTCTGAAATGCTAATTTTTGTCAATCACTTAATGAATTAATTGTAAGTCATGTAAATTATTTGGCAAGTTAGATATTTTTGGACGCGAACATGTTCGTTGAGCATTTGAAAAATTATACAGTGCAGAGAGGAAAAATAGAAACAATAATCATTTTAGCGGTTATGTTTTTTACAAGGTGCTGTGGAGTAAATTGATCTGATGGAGACCGACTTACCAATAACTTATTAAGACGGCAGACAGGGCTGTCGTCGAATTTTCTTGAAGTGCGTGCTACCAACCTTGTCATGGCCGGCGCTCACTTTGATTATTGCAACCGGATCATATTTGATGCCGGTTGTTCTACCCATGGCGGGGGTAGCTATACTGCCCGTAGAAACAAGGATTAATTCCCAGGAATTATTTCCCCTTACCCTTTCGAGCAGCAGCTTTCTTAGGAGCCGCCTTTTTAGCGGTTGTCTTCTTTGCTGCAGTTTTCTTAGGAGCGGCCTTTTTAGCGGTTGTCTTCTTTGCTGCAGTTTTCTTAGGAGCGGCCTTTTTAGCGGTTGTCTTCTTTGCTGCAGTCTTCTTAGGAGCGGCCTTTTTAGCGG
>JAHEID010000174.1 GCA_024639555.1 Deltaproteobacteria bacterium | reverse complement strand
AATTATACAAGTGTGCCGATTACAAAGCGTTCCTGCAGGTTTTCAAGTTTCACTGGAACTACCCGGTTGGCATCATCCGGCCTGGCCTGGAAATGAACCGGGATATAATTATCGGTAAAACCTCTGGCCAAACCGTCAACTGATTTTTCAGCTTCAACCAGGACAGCATGCACCTTGCCAATCCTGCTTCCGTAAAAAGCGTTTCTCTTTTTATGATCTAATTTGCGCAGAACCGCAACTCTCTCGTCCTTGATTTCTGCTGCAACCTGGTGTGTCATTTTAGCAGCAGGAGTCCCAGGCCTTTTGGAATAGGGAAAGACATGAAGATAGGTAACGGGTAACTTCGTAACAGTATCATATGTTTGTAGAAAATCCTCTTCTGTCTCACCTGGAAAACCGACAAGAACATCGACGCCGATTGCTGCCGCCGGCAGCATTTTTTTGCAGCGGAGCACTTTTGCAATGAACTCTTCTGCGGTATATCTCCGGTGCATTTTTTTCAGGATTTTTCCTGAGCCGCTCTGCAGGGGTATATGCAGGTGGGGCATAAAATTGTCGGCAGCCGTCATAAATTCAAGAAGCTCCGGGGTGATTTCAGTCGGCTCCAGGGAGCTGAGGCGATACCGGATGTCAGGAGTTGCTGCAGTAAGTTTTTTCAGCAGGTCAAGCAGGGTGGCGGCAGGCTTCAGGTCCAGTCCGTAATGACCCACATGGATGCCGGTGAGAACTATTTCCCTGTGGCCTTCTTGTGCATAGAGGAGAGCCTGGTTCAATACCTTGTCCTGGGTAAGGCTTCTGCTGCGGCCCCTGGCATAGGGCACAATACAGTACGAGCAAAAATTGTTGCACCCGTCCTGAACTTTTAAAAAAGCCCTGGTGCGACCCGGAAAGCGCCTGACAGGGAGCTGGCTTATCTCATCCTGCACTGTTATATCGTTGAAATATTCACCAGCCTGGTTTTGCTGGAAAGATTGCAGGGGTGCGGCCTCAGATAACGCAGCTTCAAATATCTGGTGCTTGTTGGCATTACCGACAATTACAATGGGATCAGCCTCAATTTGCCGGATCTTCTGTGGGGCAATCTGGGCATAGCACCCGGTTACCACAACTTTTGCCTCGGGGTTGGTGCGCTGCGCCCTGCGGATAAGCTGCCTTGACTGGGCTGCAGCCTTTGCCGTGACAGCACAGGTATTAATGACATAAATATCAGCAGCTGTATAAAAGGGATTGACAGTATATCCCTGCTCCTCAAAACAGGACTGAAAAGAGGCTGATTCGCACTGGTTGACCTTGCAGCCAAGGGTGGCCACTGCCACGGTTTTTATCTTTTTATTCTGCTTCTTCATGCCGGCGCATACCTTACGTAAAAAGAGGCAGGAAAGCAAGTACCACTCTCTGATAATAAATTATAAGCAAAATTACAGGGCCTGGTATATCTTACTTGAACCTCTTGTATAATTGTAATACATCTGTATTAAATTATTTATAAGAGCAATAAGAATCACAGGGAGGGTTCATGGAGTCAATAAAGGATATTCTGACTCAATTCGAATTTACGGACCAGGACGAGAAAAACCTGAAGCTGCTTGGTGAAATGCTGCTGCCAATGTCAGATCAGTTTGCAGAAGAGTTCTATGATTTCCTCATGCAGTTTCCCAAGACCGCCGCATATTTTAAAACACCAGAGGCTGTTGAACGGCGCAAGGAAACCTTTAAGTCCTGGTTTAACGATTTATTCACATCCAAGTATAATAACACTTATCTTTTGCGGCTGCAGAAAATCGGCAAGGTCCATGTGAAGATCAGCTTGGACAGCTATCATGTTAATGCGGCCATGAATTTCATCCGTGAGCAATGTCGCCGCACTGTCGCAGCCCAGATAAAAGATAAGGGTCTCAAAGAGGAGATCCTCATGACGCTGCACAAGGCCCTGGATATTAACCTGTCCATCATGACCAGTTCCTACCAGGAGGAGAAGGTTAAAAAGGTTTTTGTGTCGCAAAAAGCAGAAACAGGCCTTGTGCAATTGGCTGAGCGGCTGCTGCACGGGTTGAACCTTTTCCTGTTGCTGGGGCTGCTTATCCTGGCCATAGGTGTTGTTGCACTATTGGGACATGACATATACAAGGCAGTGACCACAGACCTGGAATATGGAGTTATCAGGGCCCTTGGTTCTCTGCTTGTCCTTTGGATGATGATTGAGCTTCTGCATACGGAAATAAGCAACCTGCGGGGTGGGAGTTTTCATGTCCGTATTTTTGTCGAGTTGGCCCTGGTGGCCTTTATCCGTAAGATTTTTGTGGCCAGCTTTGAACACAATGAGCCGACCAGTTTCATGCTGTTGATAGGTGCCTTGTTCGTCCTGGGAATTGTCTATTTTCTGGTAGCCAAGGTGGAGGGTAAACGCTCAGCCAGATTATAACCCCGCGTAGAAGTCTTAATTTTTTTCCAGGCAAACAGTAATGAGTATGAATCAAGGACAGCCCATTGACGTGCTCTGCGTGGGTGCAGGCACCTATGATCTTGTCTATTCCGTTGACCGCCATCCAGAGCCGGACGAGAAAATCCGGGCAACATCGTTTATCGGCTGCGGAGGAGGACCGGCGGCCAACGCAGCAGTAACCGTCGCCCGCCTCGGCCTGCAGTCTGCCTTTGTGGGCTATCTTGGCAACGATATCTTTGGCAAGGCCCATATTGAGGAACTGCAGCAGGCTGGGGTACTCACTGATCTTGTGGCAAGAGGGGAGCATTCATCAGCCTTGTCCGTGGTTATGGTCAAGCCGGACGGCAGCCGGGCCCTGGTTAATTACAGAAAGCCTGAAAGTTTTCTAACTGCAGGCTCTGTAGATTTCTCCATTGTCGATACCAGGGTGATCCTCTTTGACGGGCATGAACCTTATATTTCACCAGCCCTGGCCAGGTCTGCCCGACAAAGAAATATCCTCACCGTGCTTGATGCTGGATCAATACACAGCGGCACCGAGGAGTTGGTGGGTCTGGTGGATTACCTCGTCTGTTCAGAAAGGTTTGGTCTTGATTTTACCGGGGAGTCGACCGAAGATAAAGCACTTGATAAATTAGGCGCCTATGCGCCCAATGTCATAATCACTATAGGGGATAGAGGGCTGGTCTGGAAGAACGGCTCAGATTCAGGCCGCCTGCAAACATATACCGTCAAGGCAGTTGATACAACCGGAGCCGGGGATGTTTTCCACGGAGCGTTAGCAGCCTGCCTGGCTCAAAAAAAGGAGTGGCTTGAAAGCCTTGCCTATGCGAGCGCATCTGGAGCGCTCTGCTGCACGAAAATCGGCGCAAGGCTGGGTATCCCCTTCAAAGAAGAAGTAGAAGCGTTTATTGCAACACAAAAGGGACAACCAGCTAAAACTGTTGAAAAAATCAAAGGATGACTCCTCCGCCAACAACCTCATCACCCTCATAAAAAACCGCAAACTGGCCTGGAGTGATAGCCAATTGCTGCACTAGAAAGCATACCCGGTAACGTCCTTTCTCAAAAGACATCACATGGGCTGGAGCACCTTTATGCCGGTAACGGATTCTGGTCAGAAAATCTCGGGGCAGGTCAGGCTCTTTCCCTGCAATCCAGTTGATTTCTCCAACCGATAGTTCGTGCTGCCACAGGTCTTCTTTCTTGCCGACTACCACCGCATTGTGCAAAGGATCAAGGGCCACGACATAGTAGGGAGTTGCATCTGGAATGCCAAGGCCTTTCCGTTGTCCCACCGTGTAGCACTGGATTCCCTGATGGAGTCCGACCTCTTGACCATCCAGGGTGACAATCGGTCCCTCGCCTTTATCTTTTTCGTCATATCGGGCCATAAAGCTGTTGAGATCCCGGCCCTTCAAAAAGCAAACGTCCTGGGACTCGTCACCGTGCACTCCGGAGATACCCAGTTCCTCTGCCATTCTGTAAACGTTTTCTTTAGTCTGTTCTCCAAGGGGCATCAGGATTCTGGCAAGCTGCTCCTGGGTTAAGCGGTGCAGAAAATAGGACTGGTCTTTTTTGGGATCAAGCCCTTTTAAGAGATGAAAGCTTCCATCTTCACCTTTACGGACCCTGGCATAATGGCCGGTTGCCATGCAATCGCAGCCGCCAGCAAGGATTTCTTCCAGCAGCCTGCCGAATTTGATCCTGGGATTGCAGATAATACAGGGATTGGGAGTTTTGCCCATGAAATACGTTTCAAT
>JAHEID010000004.1 GCA_024639555.1 Deltaproteobacteria bacterium | reverse complement strand
AAATTCTTTACCGCAGTGCTGGCATTTCTTGGCCTGGGCTTTTATTATTTCCGCGCAGGCCTGGCATTCTTTTTTGAAATTTGTCTTCAGCAGTTGTTGAATGGCCAGATTCACCTTGTAGACCAGGGTGTCATCCCTGAAAGTATGGTTGCGGATAGGATCTATGCATGACAGATCATTGAGCTCGACCAACAGATCAGCCGCACGTTCACGGTTTTTCCTGTCAACAGCTTCATCAAGGAGCAAATAAAGAACCGGTTCAAGGTTTTTTTCTGCAACACAGGTATCCAGCTTGGCCAGGGCTTCTTTTTCCCTTGCATAACGTTCATCCTGCAACTTGATGCTTTCCGGATCAATGACACAATTCTTGAAGGCGTCCCTGCTGCCGACCATCATTGGCGTACCCTCCGTATTGCCGGGCAGAAGCATATAACGGTAGGAGGCCCGATGGCCGAACTGCATCTCAATGTGCTCCCAGCCATTTTTAAAGAGGGAACATTCATCGTTTAAGCAGATAAAATAGGCCTCGGTGCCCCAGCCCAGTCCATCGCCGACATGGATGGGCGGGGTGCTGCAGCAGGAGAGCTGCTCTTTGCAATGGGGGCAGAAATGTTTTTCATCAAGGTATTTCTTACAGGAATTTAACATGAATATCCTCCAGGGGATGCACGTCAGAGAAATTAATAAAAAAACTACTTTGGCGAAGAAATGGTTTGGTCTGCTCCTAACTGGGGCAATGGCTGATTCACATTTCAGGTATACGGTTTACCGCCAAACAGGATAAGAATTGGAATCAAGAGCAAAATAAAAATAATGAGAACAACTACAGGGTTTTCACTCTTCTTTTTCTCGGGATTTTTTTCCATAGGATTAGAGTAAGCATGATAGTATAAAAGTCAATAAACACGCCGGCTAGGTTTAGGAGCGGATAATCTTGCTCAGGGTCTCATCAACGGCAAGGGACTGCTGCATCCTGGCCTTTAAAAACTCATCTGTCAGGTAGTGCCTGTTTTCATCGATGATCTTACAAAGCGCGTCAATTTTTCCCTCATTGGCCATGTCCATTAGCTTGATCAGGTTTTCAGCAAAGCTCTTGACAATCTTGCGTCCGTCCCCTGTGGTGGCCATTATCTCCGCATAGGTCCTGGGATTCTGGGTATGAACCCGGGCCATGGCCATGATGCCGTACAAGGATGTGAGGGTGGAATGGCTGCCGATCTCATCCTGGGGAATCTGGTTATCCTTCAGGGTCATGGCAAGTGCCACGGAAACCGTTGTGGGCAGTTTCTGGCCTACACCCATCAGCAGATCATGTTTGGAGGGGCTGTCCTGGTTGATCAGTGCACCGTGCTTGTATAAAAAGGCTTCGAATTCACTGCAGAGAAGGCCGCTTCTCTTTGTCCGCACCACGGTGGCATTCTTATCCTTCATGGTTTTTGCCTGGGGCC
Source organism: Deltaproteobacteria bacterium (assembly GCA_024639555.1). GTDB lineage: Bacteria > Desulfobacterota > Desulfobulbia > Desulfobulbales > BM004 > BM004. Next base: position 38,444 of record JAHEID010000004.1, on the reverse strand, counting down.
CCCAGAGGTTGTGGACAAGCATGACTTCGACGCCGGGCCGGGTCTTTTCAAGGGCTGCATTCAGCGCGTTTTCAGCCACTCCTGCAAGGATAATCAGGGCCTGTCCGTCTTTAAGGAGCGGTCCGTATTTGTTTACAGCATCGGCTGTTGCGCTTATGGGCACACAGATGACAACCACATCAACCTGGGGAACCATATCCTCGGGTTTCAGATCACTTGTGCGGCCTGTAAGCAGGGATTTGTAACCTTCGTTTTCCAGCCGTTTGGCAAACCATTTACTCATATCCCCAGTGCCTATAAAGCCAAAAGAGGATATGTGCTTGGTGCGCATGTCAACCCTTGGGAAGCTGCCCAGAACCTGGAAAGAACCGGGGTCCTGAATGATATGCTCGCTTATGGCTTTTACTGCATCGGCAAGGTTTTTGTCCTTGATATGGCCTTCAGCCTCAATATAGATTTGCAGTTTCTGGGTCTTGATGTCGCTTTCTGTCCGCATATCAATAATATTGATACCGCGCCTGGTGAATTCCCCAAGGATATCAACTAGAAGACCAACCCGATCTTTCAGGGGCCGGGTCAACAGGGCAGTGGCATCATATCCGCTTGGCTCTGCAGGGGTCGCACTGATGACGGCAAATCGGGTCTGGTTGTGTGGTGCCAATTCCCTTTCCCGGATGAGCAGGCCGTTTGCCACTAGAAATTCTTCTGTGGCAACAAAGCCATGATCAGGCATATTCTTATTCTTGGCCTCATTTATTGCCTGCTGCAGATCGGTTACAGTCAACTGCGGCAGCAGGGGATAGTTGTTTGTTATATATTCTTCGCACTGCCTGAAGCTGTTGCTTTTGCCAATGAGCATGGAAAGTGGATGCGCGTCATCTATGGCACCGAGCGAAAGATGAATGGGCAGAACCACATTGTCAATCCAGTTTGCCTTGCTGAGTTTTTCCATGATGCGGAAATACTCAATACTCTCGCCTTCCCGGGTATTGTATACAGGGATCAGGGCAAGGTCTGTCAGCTTTTCCGTAAACGCTTTTATTACTAAAGGCGTGTTCGGAAAAAGCTTTATTTCGGCCTCAGGATCAACCTGTTTGGCTGCCTGCCATGAGGATGACCCCTCTGGACCCAATGTAGCTATGGATTTCATGGACTTGTCCTTTAATTGCTGAAATTCACCTGGAGTGATTGCCAGTTTTTCTTACACATTATCGAATAAAATATTTATACTTACTATATAACCCGGACGCTATTCAATTCAAAATACGTGTCATTACAGAGAAATTTACATATAGCAGCATTTACCACATGGATAATTTTCAAGAAAATGGATCTGTAGCAGACTATCTCGCAGCCCTCAAGTCTTCTCCCCGTTTAGGCCAGCAGGTGGTGCACCATGAAGTGCTGGCTGCGCATCCTGCCTTTTTTGGGAAAAACAGGATCGATTGGCCCAAGGTTCTGGAGGAAGCACTCAAACAGATGGGGATAGATGGATTGTATCAGCATCAGGCAAGTGCCACCGATGCAGTGCGCAGGGGAGAAAATGTCATTGTGTCAACCCCAACTGCCAGCGGCAAGAGCCTGATTTACAATCTGCCGGTGTTTGAGCAGATCATGCGGGCTCCTGATTCCACTGCTCTTTATCTTTTTCCCCTCAAGGCCCTGGCACAGGACCAGCTGCGCGCAATCCAGGAACTGGCTTCCATGCTGCCGGAAGAGTTAGTGCCGGCAGCGGCAATCTATGACGGTGACACAACAGCTTACAAGCGGAAAAAACTTCGTGACAAGCCGCCCAATATTCTCATAAGCAATCCTGATATGCTGCATCTTTCCATGCTGGGATACCATTCAGCCTGGTCCGGTTTTTTTGCACGGCTGACCCATGTCATTTTAGATGAGGTTCATACCTACCGGGGGGTTTTCGGGTCACACATGGCCTGGGTCCTGCGGCGTTTGAAACGCATATGCGCTTACTACGGCTCCAGGCCTCGGTTCATCCTCTCGTCGGCCACGGTTGCAAATCCGGACGAATTGGCCCGTGATCTTCTCGGTGAAGAGGCAACGGTCATCAGTGAATCCGGTGCCCCACGGGCAAAAAGGAATTTTATTTTCTTAAATCCATTGGACAGTGCTGCAACAGCAGCCAGTCAGTTGATCGAGGCAAGTTTGAAAAGAGGGCTGCGCACCATCGTCTACACGCAGTCACGAAAGCTGACAGAACTGGTTTCCATCTGGACGCAACAGCGTTTAGGCAAATTGTCGAACAAGCTGACTTCCTACCGGGCCGGATATCTGCCGGAAGAACGGCGGGAGATAGAAGCCCGGCTGTCAGGTGGGTCGCTGCTTGGCGTCATAGCCACCAGTGCACTCGAACTGGGAATAGATATCGGCGATCTGGATATCTGTATACTGGTCGGATATCCGGGTACCGTAATGACAACCTGGCAGCGCGGTGGAAGGGTGGGGCGCAAGCAGAATGAATCACTTATTATCCTGATTGCGCTAGAAGACGGCCTGGATCAGCATTTCATGCGTAACCCGAAGGATTTTTTCAGCCGTGAGGTTGAAGCAACTGTCTTGAATCCTTCAAACAAAACAATTGTCAAGCGGCATCTTATCTGTGCCGCGGCCGAACAACCGATAAAGACAGATGAGCTCCTTGTGCAGGATGCTGCTGTGCGTGAAGTGGTGAATGAACTTGTTGAGGAAGCATCCCTGCTTTTGACAGCGGACGAAAACTATTGGGTGGGGTCCAGGAAGTATCCTCACCGGGAGGTGGATCTGCGGGGCACCGGGCAGACATTTGTTATCCGCAACAATACTGACGGGAGTAGGCTGGGTGAAATAGATTTCATGCGCTGCTTCAAGGAATGCCATCCCGGGGCAGTCTACCTGCACCGTGGCAAGACCTGGCTTATAACCGACCTGGATCTTGAAACCCGCGAGGTGACCGCTGTCAGGAAAAACGTAAATTATTTCACCCGGACCATGGGTAACAAGACTACGGAAATCCTTAAAACCTACCACTCAGTTGAAATGTACAATTTTCGCGTGTCCTTCGGGTATCTCCGGGTTACCGATACTGTGAGCGGTTTTCAGCGGCGGCTGGTGACGGGGCAGAAACTGATCAGCATGGAGCAGCTTGATCTCCCCCCCCTGGTCTTTGAAACAGAAGGGTTGTGGATTGAAATCCCGGAAGCAGTGCAGAAGCGCATCGAGTCTGAGCAGTATCATTTCATGGGTGGTATCCATGCCCTGGAGCATGGGGCCATCTCCATATTCCCCCTGCTGGTCCTCTGCGACCGTAATGATGTCGGGGGTATTGCCCATCCATTCCATGAACAGCTCTCCAAAGCTGCTGTTTTTATCTACGACGGCTATCCTGGTGGGGTAGGGCTGGCCCGCAAGGCCTATGAGAAAATTGAGGAACTGCTGCACCTGACACAGAAAACGATCAGCGGCTGTCCCTGTGAATTCGGCTGTCCATCCTGCGTTCATTCCCCGAAGTGCGGTTCCGGCAACAGGCCGATAGACAAGCAGTCGGCCCTGGAGATACTTTCTGCCTTATTGAAAAGAAATACTGCTGCGCATGGCCGCATCCAAACAGCAAGAAGTATTCCTCCAGAGTTCAGGACAGCAGGGCCTGAAAGAAAAATCGCAAAGGCTGAACCGCCGGCCCGCTATGGAGTCTTTGATGTTGAGACCCAGCGGAGTGCCGCTGAAGTTGGCGGCTGGCACAGGGCTGACAGGATGGGCATCTCCGTGGCAATTCTCTACGATTCAGTATCAGACAGCTTTAAAACTTACCTTGAGAAGGATATTCCGAACCTGATCCGTGATCTGCAGACATTTGACCTGGTGGTCGGCTTTAACAACAAACGCTTTGACAACAAAGTGCTCTCAGCGTATTCGGTATTCAACCTCGCAACACTACCGACACTGGATATCATGGAGAAGATTAGCAACAGGCTGGGGTACCGCTTGAGTCTTGATCGTCTGGCCGAGCATACCCTGGGAATTAAAAAGTCAGCCAACGGCCTGCAGGCTCTCCAGTGGTATAAAGAGGGCAAGATGGAGGAAATAATAAGCTACTGCCGCCAGGATGTAAAAATTACCAGGGATATTTTCCTCTTCGGGCTGGAAAACCGCTACCTTCTCTTTAAAAACAAGGCAGGGGCCATTGTCCGCTTACCTGTAGACTTCTCGCGTTAAGCCATGATAAAAGAGAGATCTAACGCATACTTCTCTGGGGGCAAGCGTTTGCATCATACCAGAGAATAAGGGATTACGAATTTTTTGTTTAGCGGGGGTTGCTGGGCCAAAGCACAGAGTTATGCATCCAGCCGGTAATTTCATTTTTGTAACTGACATTCATCCAGTTGCCTTTCATCTCCAGCACTTCAAAAACCACACCTTTTTTGACCGTGGCGATAACGGAATCGCTCGTGCTTGAACCAGAGCGCATATTGGCTGTTTCAACATTGACGATAACGGTTTTCTTGCTTGAAATGAGGGTTTCGTAAATCCAGCCTTTATCTCCCTCAAAGTCAACAACGTAGGCCCATTTGCCTTCCCTTTTCATGACTTCAAGGGGAAAGCTTTCAAAAACCTGCCAGATCACCTTGCTTTGGGTGTCGGGTCCTGAACGCATGTTGACGCCGTCTTTTTTTACACTGACATACTCTGCTGCCAGCCCGGTTGCAGCGAGAGACACAATAAACAGGGCAACAACAGTACCAAGAAATAGCCGTTGGAAAGTCGTAGTCTTCATAGTAAAATTCTTCCTGAGTGTTTTTATTTATAGGTTGATCTGTCTGCTCATCATCAGACCCCTAAAACGGTTTTTGATTGCACAAATGTATAGCATTATCAGGTCATCAAGTCAAATCAGTTCTTGATGAAAAAATGAAGGAAAAACTTTATTTTTGGGGATCGCGGCCACACAGTGCTATCGGCCCGTAATCTGCTGAAACACTTTCCCCGGTATCATCGGTGTCGGTCATGATCGCAATGGCACCGACCTTTGACGGTTCTTTGCCAAAGAAACGCTTGTAATCTTCATAAATATTTCTTGTTTCTGTAATCCATTTGCCGGTTTCGGCCAGGCCGGATTCAACACTGATCATAATAGCATTTGCAGTATACGGATTCGGCACAGCCTTTTCTTTGGGCAGCTTGTTGGCCCAGATATAATTTATTACCCTGGTGTTCCAAAACAAAAAGGAGGGGAAGACAACATATATCCTGGCGCCATAATCATCACCTGATTTCTGTGAGGCATCGCCACTGGCAATGATACTGTCCACCTTCCACTGCCATGTGAGGTAGGGGTACTGCTGCGGATCAATCTCTATCTCATAATAGAGTCCGGATGCTGTACCCCTGCTGGTTGCCCTGACATACCTTCTGTCGTCCTCATTAATCCAGGTGTACTCTGTTGTTCCTTTGAATGATTTGGACTTCCACTCGGGCTTGATGCCATTGGCAAAATCATCAATGACAATTTCACACTCCGGTATTACTGAAGAATTCTCAGCCAGTAAGCCGGAGGGGCTTGTAAGGAGTATAAGTAAGACCGCAATGACTCTGGACATGGATTTTTTCTCTTTTTAGTTTTTTTCTTCAGGTCCCTGATTTGAAACCAGGTGAATGAGAAATTCTTTATTGCCCTTGGGCCCCAGGATGGGGGAGGGGGTAACACCGCGGCTTTGTAATCCCAGGGTTTTGCAAAAAGCTCCTATTTCATCGATAACTTCCTGGTGTAAAGCAGGGTCAAGCACAACCCCTCCTTTACCTACCTTGCCGCGACCTACCTCAAATTGAGGTTTTATCAGGGCCAGGATTGAAATCTGCTTTCTAAACAATGGCAGCAATGGCGGGATAAGCAATTTAAGCGAAATAAAGGAGGCATCGATAACAGCTAAATCAATCAGATCTGCAAAATTTTCAGCTGTAAGATAACGGGCATTGGTGCGTTCCATTACCATGACCCGGGGATCCTGGCGCAGCTCCCAGGCCAGTTGGCCGTACCCCACATCAACTGCATAGACTTTTGCGGCCCCATTTTTTAGCAGGCAGTCGCTGAAGCCCCCTGTGGAAGCACCTATATCAAGGCAGACAAACCCCCTAGGTTTAATCTTGAAATACTCAAGGCCTGCCTCAAGCTTATAGCCGCCCCTGCTCACATAAGGACATGATTGCTTGACCTCAATGGTAACGGAATCTTCCACGAGTGTACCGGGCTTATCAGCCAGCCTGTTATTTACCAGGACCTGCCCGGCTGCAATCAAGGCCTGGGCCTTCTGTCTGCTGGGGGTCAGTTTTTTTTCCAGCAGTAGTTTATCAAGGCGAATTTTCATGGGGCAGGGTATGCTGTCAACGTAATTTAATTCTTCTCTTTTAGTGATTTAATTTTTACAATCAATCTTCAATCTTCAATTTCTTAAATTTTCAATAATATTATATATTCTTACCATGCCCAGAAGCACAATTAAAATTATTCTTTCCCCGAAAATGCTCGCCATGTTTACACTCGGTTTTGCATCCGGTTTTCCATTTTATATTGTGCGTGATGTTCTCAAACTCTGGCTTACGGATGCCAATGTCGATCTCGGCACCATAGGTCTTTTTTCGGCCGTGGCCCTGCCTTATACCTGGAAGTTTGTCTGGTCACCTGTCATGGACGGAGTCACTCCTCCTTTTCTTGGCAGAAGGCGAGGCTGGATGCTCATGACCCAGATTGGCTTGCTCATTCTCATTGCCGCAATGGGACAGCTTGATCCGACAAAATCCCTGAAAATGATGGCTGTGGTCGCGTTCTGTATCGCCATTTTCAGTGCATCCCAGGATATCGTCCTGGATGCTTTTCGGCGCGAATATCTGACAGACGAAGAACTCGGCCTTGGAACAGGTATATGGATGAATGCCTGGCGCTTTGGCATGATTGCCTCAACGGGAACGGCATTTCTCCTGTCCGATAGTATCGGCTATCCGAATGTGCATCTGGTGTTGAGTCTCATGATGGGCATCGGCATCATAACAACCCTGTTTGTACCTGAGCCAGATACCGGGGTATCTGCTCCGCAGACCCTTCAAGAGGCTGTCATTGAGCCTTTTCGCGAGTTTTTCAGCCGCGGCGGCGCCTGGTGGGTGCTTACCTTCATTTTGCTTTATAAGATTGGGGATAACATGGCCGGAGCCATGAACATCCCGTTTATTTTGAAGATGGGATTCACTAAGCAGGAGTATTTCGTCATTGTCAAGGGTATCGGGATGTTTGCACTGTTTGGCGGGGCCTTTTTGGGTGGAATTGTTATGATTCGGCTTGGAATTGCAAATTCACTCTGGGTCTTTGGCATCCTCCAGGCAATTTCAACGGCCTGCTTCGCACTCCTGGTCATTTTTGGTAAAAATCACGTTCTTCTCACAGGGATTGTGGCATTTGAATTTCTGGCCACAGGTTTGGGGCAGGCGGCTTATGCCAGCTACATGGCTGTGCAGACGAATAAGCGGTTTACTGCCACCCAGTATGCCATGATGACAAGTCTAATGGCAATTCCCGGCACAGTTGCTGCAGCTATCACAGGTTATATGGCAGAATATCTTGGCTGGAGCGGCTTTTATATTGTCTGTGCCCTGGTAGCACTGCCGGGCATGCTCCTGCTTATTTGGATTGCCCCTTGGGGCAGCAGCAATGAAGAAATAGACGCAAGTATGAGACAGGGCAGTTAATAAGAAATTTCCTGCTTATCTCTTCAATGATTCAAGCCTGGTTCTTGCAGATGATACTTCTTTACTCTTGGGATAGGTGTCAACAAGCTTGTTATACACAATGCGGGCTGTTTCCGGATCACCTATCTTTTCAAAGGAGAGTCCCTGCCGGTATAAGGCCCTGGGTGCCAGTTCATGCTTGGAGTGCTCTACAATTACCTTCTGATATTCCAGGATAGCCAGTTCATAATCCTTGTCCCCATAAAGACTCTCTGCACCATAATAGCGGGCATCGACAGCCTTGGAACCTGAAGGATTTTTAACGAGATATTCCGCAAAACTATTATAGGCGTCTCTGTATTTTTTCTGCTTGAACAGGCTCATACCCTGACCATACGAATTAGCGACGGCCGGAGGTGATGGAGGTGATGGAGGTGATGGAGGTGGTGGTGGAGGAGCTGCAGTTTTCACCTCGATTGTCGGCTCAACCTTTTCGGCTTCTTTTTCATCAGGGGATGATTCGGTAATGTTCTGGCTGCTGACATCAATTTTATAAGCGTCAGGCTCAATTTGTCGCGGAGGCTTTCTGACTTCCTGCTCAGCGGACATTCTTGCCTTTCTCTCAGCCTCCCTTGCCCGCTGGGCGGCTTCCATGGCCCGTTGCGATGCTTCTTGACTGCGGGCTTCCTTGATAGCCATGATTTCGCTCTCGGCATAACCAACACGTTCCATGGCTTTGAGCAGTTGTTCATCAGTGAGTGCCAGTCTCTCATTGAGCCTGTTGATTTCCTCAGACCTGCTCTGTTCGGAACTATCCATACGTGTTAACAGCAGCTTTTTCAGTTCCCTGTTTTCTTCCTGCACCTGCCGCATGAGAAAATTGTTCTCTTCGATCTCACCCTGCAGCCGCAGTATTTCGGACTGCTGATAGTCCAGACGATCGCCGGTTTCCGCCTGGCGGGCCTGTACGCTTTGCACCGTCTGTTTCTTCAGGTCCTCAATATCCTTATTAATATCGTCAACTTTCGAGTCCATTTCGCGCACTTTGACATTGGTGTATTCCACGTCTTGCTGTGTGGCGACACACTGAACCAGGAGGATTGATAAGCCGAGAAGCACTACGGAGTATAAAACAGCTCGTTTCATGGATGTCCTCATTAATATAATATTTTTAATCCATTCTTGTTGACCATTCCGGTGATGACTGGTGGCCATTAAGTTCGAACAGGGTGCGAAAACCTGTGCCGTTTCTGAAGACCGTACAGATATCCCTGTCATTATTATGGCGGCGTGTAAATACTACCTGCCTTGAATCCGGTGACCATGAAGGTGATTCATGGTCATCCCTGTACCATGTGAGCTGCAGGGCCTGTCCTCCCTCAGGTTTTATTATGAAGATCTGGTAGTTGCCGTCATACAGTCCAGAGTAAGCAATCCACCCGCCATCGGGCGACCAGCTTGGCTCTGTATTGTCATTACCCTGAAATGTAATACGTCTAACAGATTTTGTCTTTACATTCATGATATAAATTTGTGGAGTGCCGCTGCGGTCGGATACAAAGGTAATATGTTTGCCATCCGGAGACCAGGCCGGAGATACATTAATGCCGGTATTGTTTGTCAACCTTTCGAGAATGGTGCCTTCCTTACTTATCAGGTAGAGGTCGGGATTGCCTTCTGTGCTGAGGGTAATGACCATGGTTTTACCGTCAGGCGACCAGGCGGGAGCAAGATTGAGCCCGGGACGACGGGAAACGGACTTGGTGGTTTTAGCTTCCTGCCAGTCGGTGATATAAAGATTCGGGTTTCCCGGGTGATAAGTTGTATAGGCTAGCAGTTTGCCGTCAGGGGAGAATTTGGGAGAGACCGTCAAGCTTTTGTGCTTCGTTATCTGCTTGATATTCCTGCCCAGAACATCTGAGACAAAAATTTCCTTATAACCGCCGGCTACGTCTGAAGCAAAAGTTATATTGGACAGGCTGATGCCCCGTTCGCCGGTGAGCTGGTAAATGACCTCATTACAAAACCGCAGTATCATTTTATCCCGGATGTCCGGAGAGCCCTTGTAGCGTTTGCCGAAAAGCATTTTGTCCTCGGCTACATCAATCAGCCTGAACTCAAAGGACATGGTCCCTCCAGAGGTCTTGTAATCGGTGACAATGGTGAAATCAACGCCCAGCTTGGGCCAGTCAATGTTATTGTAGCCGCCATATTTGTCCGGTGGAACCACTGAAATAAAGCCATGGAATTCGAGGGCCTTTGTAAGCAGGGCTGTCATGTCCCGATCAGCCTTGTCAATTCTGCCGGGATTGTTTTTATCTGTGAAATAGGGGACAGCAAAGGGAACCTTGCGAAAATCAGGGGAGGTTATATCAAGGTAAACCCGTGCTTGGGCCATGGAGGTGAACAAAAAGCCCATAAACAAAGCCAGACCGCTCACATATACTATTTTTCGAAGAGTCATAACGTTTCAGCAGAAAAAGGGTTAATAGAGCTCACCTGGTTTGAATCGCAAACCTATCTCCAAGGTGTTTTCTTTTAATTGGTTGGGAAATGGGGGCAGCGGTGAAGCATCTTTTAGCGCTTTTAAAACAAACTGGTTAAAATAGATGTTGTCAGATTTTCTTTCAAAGAAATTGTTTGTAACGACCCCGTCTCTCCTGATGGTGATAACCAATACGGCTTCAAGAGAATTATCCCAATTTTGCAAGTCTGGCAAGACCCAATGTTCATGAATTTTTTGGTAAACGGTTGATAGGTACTGTTTCATGTAAAAATCAGGTTCGATGCCGGTTCCCCTGGGGCCTGAGATTCCCGCTGATTGTGTAGTAGTAGATGGGCCGGCTGCTTTTGCAGCGGTCCCTGTTGTTATTGCGGGACTTGTCTTGAGGGCATCGGCCAGTTTGCTGACAGCATCTTTTGCGGCCTCATCTGCCGCTTCCCTGGTTTCTTTTTGCGCGGCACTTGCTTTGAGTCGTTGTCGGACCCGAGACAATTTTGCCTTATCCAGTTCTTCCTCTTCCTTGGTCTTGCCGAGCTTGACCTTTTCCTTGAGTGGTTGCAGGGAAACCGGTTTGGCAATTGAGGTCTTAACAGGGGGTGCAACCTCAGGTTTTGAAGGTTGAATGGAGACAGCCGGTTTTTTTGTCTCCGGTTCCAGTTGTCTGGCCGCAGGCTTTGCAGAAGCCCGCGCTTCGGGTTCTGCTACCTCAGTAGCGGTGAACAGGTTTACTGTATATATTTCCGGCAGTCTTGGCTGCCGGTCGAAGAGGCTCGGCGCCAGCATGGCAAGGGCCATGACTATAACATGCAGGCCAATGGATATATTAAAAGGTTTACGCCAATCGGTGGATAACATGCTGAGTGGAGTTGTTAAGCCGTTAGAACCAAGAAGTTTCATGGCTTCTTGTCATCAGCCGGCTGGGTTATCATCCCAAGTTTGTCAAAACCGGAATCCTTGATATCCGCCATGACCGAGACAACAAGACCGTAAGGCACCAACTTGTCTGCTTTCAAAAATATGGCTTTTTCATGCTCAGCCCTTGACAGGGCGCTCAACTGCTGTTTAAGCAGGGTCTGATCCAGCTTGATTTTGTTAAAATATATCTGGCCATCTTTCTTGATGGTGACAATGAGCGGATCTTCCTTCTGCCGTAAGGGTTTTGCAGTCGTCTCAGGGAGGTCTACATCGACTCCCTGGGTCATCATGGGGGCGGTTACCATGAAAATAATGAGAAGCACGAGCATCACATCAACAAGCGGAGTTACGTTGATCTCGGAAACCAGTCTTTTTGAGCCGTTGGTACTACCGAATGCCATGGCTTTCAATCCTCAAAAAAATTATGCTTTGGACAACAGGTCCCTTTCCACCAGGTTCAGAAAATCGGCAGAAAAGCCCTGCATATCATTTTCCAGGCTAGAGAGCTTATTGGAATAATAGTTATAAAAGATAACCGATGGAATCGCGACGGCAAGCCCGGCTGCTGTGGCAACGAGCGCCTCGGAAATACCTGGGGCGACCACGGCAAGTGAGGCAGAGCCGCGCATGCCGATCTCCTGGAATGATGTCATAATTCCCCAGACCGTACCGAAAAGACCTATGAAAGGTGCGGCGCTTCCGGTGGTTGCCAGGAAGGATAAATACATGCCCAGGCGGGTCATTTGTTTGCTTTCCGCTTTGCGTAGCGCTCTTTTCAGGTTATCCATGCTGGCCAGCTGCATCTCAAGGGTGTTGTCGGAACTCTTTTTTGACACCCGGCTGCGGCCAAGTTTCTGCAGTTCATTAAATCCGAGGATGAAGATTGAAGCTGCAGGACTGTCCGGTATTTCCTTGGCAGCTTTATAGGCATCGGCAAGGTTCTTGCTCTTCCAGAAGACGTCAAGGAAGAATTCACTTTCAGACCGGGCCTTTTTATACGATAGATGTTTCATAATTATTATGGTCCATGAAACCAGCGAAAAAACAAGGAGGAGAAGCATAACAAACTTCACCATCGGACCTGCATCAATAATCATTTGGAAAATGCTTAAATTTTGCACGAATATATTTCCTTTCTAAAACGTATTAGTAAGTTAGTTGTCATTGCAGGACAAAAGGGATGTCGCTTTCATGTAGAGCTTTTGCGATATTGCAAGACGGACAATACTATATAGCTTTTATGGTACATGTCAATAAGCGGGGGAAAGAGTGTGTTTTATTTGAAATCGTCCTACACCGGTAGGTCACGAAGCATACGCCTGTATTACATGACTGGATATTGTCAAATTGCATATGCTGCCTGCCCTTCAATTCATATCGGTTATGGTGCAACCGAAATCCACTTTTACAGCCGTCTTGCTGCCAATAAGTACCTTGCCTTTAAAAAACCAGGCGTTGCCGATGTTTTCATCAAGGCTAACATGCATCCTGATCGTATCGCCGGGTTTCACTTCTCTTTTGAACTTTGCCGCCTTTATTCTGGTAAGTACAGGAGTTTTTCCCCCGCTCCCTTGGGTGTGTCCGGCTTCCTGCAGCAATTTGGCCATGAACAGGGCACCAGTCTGAAAAACAGCTTCGCAGAGAAGAACTCCGGGCATTATGGGATAATCCGGATAATGGCCTTTAAAAAAATCAAGGTCCGGTGAAATGAATTTTTCCGTAACAATTGTCCCTGTATCGAACGATATAATCGAATCAATCCAGAGAAAAGGAGGCCGGTGCGGGATTGCCTCGTAAATCTCGCGATTAAAGCCCACCTGTGACCTCCAGGACTGCACCGCTGATATATGATGCCTGCTCCCCAGCCAGAAAAAGCACGGCAGCAGCAACTTCCTCCGTCTTGCCGAACCGTTTCATGGGTACCATCTTTTTGTATTTGTCCAATTGCTCTGCAGAGAGCCCTTCAAGCAACTCGGTGTCGATAAAGCCGGGTGAAACGCAGTTGACTGTAATCCTGCGTTTTGCTGTTTCTTTGCACAGGGAGCGCATCATGCCGATCTGGCCGGCTTTGGAAGCAGCATAGTTGGCCTGTCCTTCAAAGCCCATATGGGCCATGGGTGAAGTGATATGAATTATTCTGCCATATTTCTGCTTCATCATGAGCAGTACCGCCTGTTTTGACATATTGAATGTTCCTGTCAGGTTGACTTCGATAACCCGGTGCCAGTCAGCGGAATGCATCATGGCAAGGACTGCATCTCTCCGGATACCGGCATTATTTACCAGGATGTCAATTATATCGAATTTTTCTTCGACTTCTGCAAAGAACGCCAGCACTGCGGATTCGTCAGATACATCACAGGGAAATAAAAAAAGCCTGTTTTCCCGGTAGGAAGCATCTGCCTCCCATTCCAGCATGAATGCGTCGGCTGCATTGCGGTCGGAACCATAAACGCCGATTACCGTGGCGCCGGTTTCAAGGAAAGCTTTGGCAATAGTTTTTCCGATACCTTTTGTCGCGCCGGAAATTACAGCTTTTCTTCCATGAAAGTCAGTCATATAGGTTTCCTGGAATCATTGTATTTTTGAGTTTAAATAAATAGCAAGACGCGAAAACTGATCTTACATCAGGGAATATATCATAGAAATAATTACAAGCCACGTATGTATCCATCAACATCATTTGCCACAATAACTCCATAATTAATGGCCCCCAGCCAGCCGGACATGATAATTCCCACAGAACCCACATGAAATAGACCCGGTACCGCCTTAAAAATGGAGCGGGAAATATCCAACCCTTCAAATTTTGTTCCGAAAGAAGTTCCCTTGGTGTGCAGAGTATAGCGCTGAATGGTTTTCGGGGTTGCGGCCTCAAGCCAGTCAATTTTTTGTCGAACACCTGGAATATAGCGTTCCAGGTCTACCAGGGTCCTTTTGATCATGGCTTGTTTCTCAGCTTCATACGTATTTTCATTGAGCCTGTCCCAGTCGTCAAATCTGCCGTTCATTGAGGCAACCACTGTAAAGCGGTTATGGCCAGGCCTGGTTTTTGGGTAGTAGAGTGAGAAGGTTCTGCTTCTGGTATGCATATCCAGCAGTTCATCGGAGGTAAATTGCTCTGCAGAGGAAACAAAAAGCAGGTCGCCGATGTCGTCAATCGTTTCTTCTTTTTTTATGCCAATGTAGACCTGGCAGCTTGAGGTATTGACCCGAACTGTCTTTACTTTGCCCAGGAATTCAGCCGGAAAGGCGTCTTTGCCTGTCAGGTCATAGATTGTATTGAGAATACCGCTGTTTGACACCACGCTGTCCGCTTCTATGAAACGCTCGCCTACCAGGACACCCTGTACCTTGCCATTCTCAATGACAATCCTATCCACTTTGGAATTCTTGCAGATGGTCACTCCGTTTTTGACCAGTTCTTCTGCCATCATACCTATAAGGTGGTCAGTTCCTCCCTTGAAGGTAAAGACCCCCTTATTCATGAAATTTGAAAAAACTATACCGTAGGTAATAGCAGGGTCATCAAGGGTGGAACCGTTGGCATAGGTTATTGGTTCCATGAGCAGCCGATGGACATCATCGCGGCCGGGAAAAAATTTTTCAAAGAGCTCACGGGTTGACATGCTCTGATCGTCGTAGAAATTCATGGAGGCAACAGTGTTAAAAAAATCATTTATTGTTGCCTGCGATATTTTGAACTTATTTATAAGGATGGAGGTAAAGTCCTGCCGGTCAAATGTCGTGGTAAGGGAAAACTGGGGATTGTCAAAAACGATTTTTTTAAGCTGGACAATGGATTCCATGATCTCACGGTTCCAGTATTTACGACAGGTTTTCACCATGCCGTGGGGGAAACCGTGCAGTGAAACATCAAAGATGTGTCCCTTGCGTTTAAACCACGTGGCCAGACCGCCAAGCTGATGGTGATGCTCAAGCAGAAGGACGGTGTGGCCGCTTCTGGCCAGACGGTTTGCAGAAGTAAGACCGCCAAGACCTGAGCCGATTACCACAACATCGTAGCGCCCATTTGCTCCCTTGATTGAATTATGCAGCATATCGAATTAATGAAATGTTTATAAAGGTACGATTACATCCTGTTGAAGATGTGCTGGTTGACCATTGTAACACCGCTGAGCAAGGCTCCAACTATCCCCAGGTATCCCTGATCGGTTCCGGCTATGTAAAGGTTCTCAAAGTTTGTTGTGCCGTCCTTTATTTTTTCCGAACTGCCGTAAACCGCGCCCTGTGTCCGGGAAGTAAACCGTTCAATAGTCACAGGTGTAAAAGAGTCTTCATATACAATGTTTTCACTACAATTCCCAATAATTTTGCCGACAACTTCCCTGGAGCGTTCAGTCCAGTCTGTTTTCATGGCTGTATAACGTGATTTGTCGGCATCATCGTAAGCATGGAGCCATTTTTCATAATTTGCAAGATGGGTGACCCGCAACGGAATGATATCGTCTTGCCGGCTTCCCTCAAAGTTATCGGGAAAACAGATGACGCCGCTGTTGAGATCTACGGCATCATCAGGACGTCTGTATGAGAATTTCCCAGACAGGTTATAAAATATGATAGTACGGTCTTGAGGAAGTTGATTACGGGCGGATTTGTTAAAAAGGTAGATCGATTCCAGGAAACTTAATCGGCCTGAAGTTTTGTCCTCGGGCAGCTCTGAGAATGTTGCAGCTGCTTCTGGAACTGTGAAAAGTCTTCTTGTTTCCGGCAAACCTGCCGTTGATATAAGATAATCACAGCTGATCTCTTCACCTGCATAGGTCCGAATTCCTGAGATTCTGTTATTTACTGCAAGAATTTCCTTAACGCCGGAGGAAAATTCTATTTCGCCGCCAAAATCCTGATATTGCTGCAGGAGAAGACCAAGCAGATCCTTGATCGTTCCTTCAGGTCTGAAGAATCCCTCCTGGAATATGGAGCGAAAGAGAATGACAAACTGGCTGAGGTCCATATCATCCTCATCGCTGCCGCCATAAAACATCAAAGGGCAGAAAATCATTTCCACGAGCAGTTGGTCTTGCAGAAAGGTTGAAACAAATTTTCGGGCCGAGACTTTGGGGCGCGGGGTGAAAGCATCGTATGCATCAATCCCTGTCAGCATTTTTTCAAACTGCTTGACTGAATCGGGAAAACGTTTAGCAACCTGCGACTGCAGCAAACTGAAGTCATTTGAAAAACAGAGGTTTGCTCTCCCCGGGAAGAGTATTTCAGAAGTATGCTGTTGCCGAAGCTTTAAGGTTCGCCGCGGAATTTTTAACTGTCGCAGCAAGCGGTTCAGGGGTGCATGTTTGTCTTCAGGCGGGGCATAGTTAGTAATGGCGTGCAGGCCGGTTTCAAGCAGTCTGCCCTTGCGATAATAGTAGGAGTTGAGGCCACCTGCTTTAGAGTGTTTTTCCAGGATGAGTACTTTCTGACCAAAACGGGCGAAGCGGATACCGGCGGCCAATCCTGACAGGCCGCCGCCAATGATCAATAGGGGATATTCTCTCACCGTGCATTATTAAGCGGCTTTCAGGCGGGGTATAAGATAGTTGACGCAACTATCCAGGGTGGCGAGTTGGGGGTAGTCCGCCTCGGGGATTTGAATCTGGTATCGTTTACGGAGTTCCATGACGATGTCAAGAAAATCCATGGAATCAAGGTCCAACTGATCCCGCAACGCTTCGCCTGGGTTCAGGTTCTCAAGATCAGCTTCGTCATCTATATCCTGGATTATCTCCAGGACCACATTTTTTATTTCATCAATTGTCATTAATTATCTCCTTAAAATCATATAATATATATGAATAATATTATTCTTTCAATTTAATCTTGATTAATTCTTAAAAAGTCCCTCAGTCAGAAACAGGGCCTAATAATATCAATGTGTTAAGTGAGCATTACCTGTCCGCATCGTGCTTTATGCGATGCCGACAATTTTCAGTAAAATCTTAATTTCAGCCGTTTTTCCTGATTTATGTATCAGGCAGAGGTCATTTTTCTGACGACAACCACCGAGTTTATGCCAACCATGCCAAAAGAATTGTTCAGTATGGTATTGACTGTAGCAAGCTGCCTCGGTTCATTGGCCACGAGATTTTGTAAGGCGCATGCCGGATCAAGTGTATCCACGTTAATCGTTGGATGCACCTGGTTGTCTGCAAAGGCCGGCAGGTTTCCTGCCAGTTCCAGGACTCCTGCCGCACCCATGGCATGCCCAATGATGCTTTTGGTATTGTTTATATAAGTATCGGGGCAGTCCTTGAAAAGGGAGTGTATGGCGTTGCATTCTTCAATATCGCCCTGCTTTGTGCCTGTTGCATGGGTGTTGATAATATCGATATCTTTAGGAGTCAATCCGGCCCGTTCTATGGCCAACTGCATGCATTCAGCCTGTCTCGGACCATAGGGCAGCACAAAATCCCTGGCATCCGAATTCATGGCATAACCGACAAGCTCGCCGTAGATGCGCACATTTCTGGCAAGGGCCTTATCGAGCCTTTCCAAGACAAAAACACAAGCACCTTCAGAGACCACGATGCCATTGCGCCCGGTATCAAAGGGTCTGCATGCCTTTGTTGGATCCTTATGCACGGCAAGAGCGCCTTCTGCCTTAAAACTTGCAAAAATCCCGAAAGAACCGGTGCTTTCAGAGATGCCTCCGGCAAGAGCCAGGTCGACCTCGCCGAGTTTAAGCATCTGCGTCCCCTGGATCAAAGCGGCATTGCCGGCAGCACAGGCGCCGCCGATGGAGTAATGCGGACCGGTTATGCCAAGGTTCATGGTGATTTCACCGGCCGGGTTGTTCAGTACCGTGCGTGGATTATGGTGATGACTCCAGAAGTCGGTATTAAATGCAAACTGGCTTAAATTATAAATTTCGTTTTCTGTTTCAACCGTGCCGTGTTCGGTTAAGCCGATATAAACACCGGTCCTGTTTTGACTGTAGTGCAGGTAATCTGCAAGGCCGGCATCCTGCATGGCTTCATTGGCAGCATACACCCCCAGGCAACCTGCCCTGGTCCCACGTTTATTTTCCTTCTTCTTGCGGTATTTCGTCTCCGGGAAGGAACATATGCCTGCCGGTACCTTGCCGACATAACGCAGTTCAATCTCGTCAATACCACTCTTACCTGCCAGGAGGCTGCTGCGATAATCCTGCAGATTATCGGCATTGGGAGCTGCCAGCCCAACACCGGTTATAACGATTCGTTGTTTTTCTGAAAGTTGCGGCATGTTTATGAATACAGTAGGCCGGGTGGTATAATGTGCAGCGTATGTTCCGGCGTCAGTTTGCGGTGTATGTTTTTTTTCAGAGAATTGTTTTATATATTTTTATGCTATTGGAACTTGTCCAATATATACCTTATGATTAAAGTCTACTTCCGTGCTTGTAGGATGATCATATTCCAACACCCTCAATCATTGGCAAGGATTGGAGGTGCCAAATGCAAAAGCACGCTACTATAGCCGATATTTTTTTCTCTGTCGATATTGTCAGGCAAAAAAATAAAAAGTTTATTTTTATAAGGATAAAAAAATCTTAAGAATTTACATGGCAAGGTAGTTTCCTGCGCTGACCCAACGGAGAAATTTTTCAGGCATCAAAATTAATAATAAATCTCAGGGGTATTACAATGGGCGAAGAATTATATGATGTGGTGATCATTGGCGCCGGTCCTGCCGGTTTGCAGGCTGCCATAAATGCAGTGCGTAAAAGGGCAACGGTCCTTGTTCTCGGTAGACCGGAACGGAGCAGCCTCTATAGGGCCCATATAGAAAATTACCTCTGTGTTAATGGTGTCCGGGAAGGCGCTGAACTTCTTGCCGTAGGTATTGACCAGATTCAACGATTCGGTGCTGAATATTCCCCTGAAGATGTTCTGCATGTCGAGCATGCTTCACAAACTTTTGCGGTACGAGTGGAAAGCGGCAAAAACATCAAATCAAGAAGCGTGATTTTTGCCACCGGCACTTCCAGGAAAAAACTGAAGGTGAAAGGGGAGAAGGAACTGTCCGGTAAAGGAGTGAGCTACTGCGTGGATTGTGATGCCAATTTCTACCGGAACGCCAAGGTCATTGTAGTCGGTAATGAAAGTGCGGCGGTGGATGGTGCCCTTACCCTTCTTGGATACGCCTCCGAAGTCCACCTGGTTACCAGGGAGCTTGCCGTATCGGAGGAATTGCTCAAAAAACTTTTGGAAAGTGGAGTAACGGTTCACAGGGATACCTGGGTAGAAGAGATACTGGGTGAAAACAGTGTGGAAGGTGTCTTGCTGGAAAACGGAACACACCTGGAAGTGGAAGGCATATTTATTGAGTTGGGGGCAAAAGGAGCACTGGAACTGGCTACATCAATCGAGGTACAGCTTGATTCAGAGACCTTTACCCATATTGAATGCAATAAAAAACAACAGACCAATATAACCGGAGTCTATGCAGCTGGGGATATTGCCGGGCATCCCTACCAGATGGCTAAAGCTGTTGGAGAGGGGTGTGTCGCAGGCTGGGAGGCAGCCAACTACGCCTTGAAGCAGAAAAGATCGGAAGGCTGATCAACCGTTGAGCAGGGCATCAAGCTCGTTGATGATGTCTTCCCCGGAAGTGATGGCCTTGTTGATGCGGTTGAAATTTTTTCTGTCACCAAGCATGATGCAGCCGATTACCTTGCCGTTGTCGATGACTACTTTTTTGTAAATGCCTGCAGATGCCACAATCTTTGACTCGAACCTGTTTTCCTCATCGATTTCCCCGGCTGAGGCAAGATCAATGCCAGCCACTTTCAGGATATTTGACAGCGTTGTCCCTGCATAGGCCGCTTTGCCTCCTGAAATATTTATGCCGGCAATTTTTCCCTGTTCCATGGCTGCGGGCCAGATGCCGTAGGTTCTTTCCTCAAATTCAATGACATCACCAGCTGCAAAAATGTCTGTCTGACTCGTCTGCATAAATTCATCGACAATAATGCCCTTGCCCGTTTTCAGGCCAAGCATTTTGGCCAGTTCCAGGTTGGGCCTCACACCTGCTGAAATTATCACCATCTCTGTTGGCAGGACATCGCCATTTTCCAGGATAACCTGCTCCACCTTGTCATCACCGGTAATTTCCCTGGTAGTTGTCCCCAATCTGAAAGTGAAGTTCATGTTTTCAAAAAAATGCTGGAGCCTTGCCGCCCCTTCAGTATCAAGCTGGCGTGGCAGCAGACGGGGAAAGAATTCAATTACGGTTATGCTTTTCCCAAGCTTGTGAAGTGCGTTGGCTGCTTCAAGGCCGAGCAGGCCACCTCCGATAAGAACTACATTGTTTATTTTTTCAACGGCCTGCGCGATTTGTCTGACATCATGTACGGTGTGGATGGCAAAGACTCCCTGCATGTCAGAGCCTTTGATCGGTGGAATAAAAGGGTGGCTGCCATTGGCCAGCAGCAGCCTGTCATAGCTGAGAGTCACTCCATGAGCAGCCATAACTTGTTTTGCGTCCGTATCAGCTTCGCTTACTCTGCTATTAAGTTTTAACAGGATTTTTTTCTCGTCATACCATGCTTTCTTTTTGGCTATTAGTTGGGATTCTGCGACAACGCCTCCAAGATAATCAGGCAGCCTGACTCTGTAATAGAAGGGGAGATCCTCATCAGTAACAATGGTTATCTCCCCTGTCGCGTCATTCCGGCGGATATTCTCAGCAGCGGTGGTTCCGGCGACCCCGTTGCCTAAAATGAGATATTTTTTCACCTATGCCTCAAGTTCAAACTGACCCTTATCCGCTCCGCAAACCGGGCAGACCCAGTCGTCAGGCAGATCTTCAAATGCAGTTCCAGCTGCAATGCCGCTTTCAGGGTCTCCCAAAGCCGGATCGTAGATATATCCGCATACTGTACATACATATTTGTCCATGAGTAACCTCCTTAGTAGTAAGTATATTATGGTAGTATATTGATTATAATAGTACAGGCTAATAAAATAATCTACTCTATGATGGTGAAAAGATACAAAAATGAGTTATTGAAGAAGGTAAACAGCCTGAACAGTTTATAACTGTTGATAAGGTTCATGCTCAATATATCGCTATGGAAGACATCCAAAAAGAAACAGCAGAAACGGATCTTTACTTTATGCGACTTGCCCTGCAGGAAGCACGTAAAGCCGGGGAGCTCGGCGAGGTGCCTGTTGGTGCCGTTATAATTGATGAAACAGGCACAGTACTTGCATCCGCAGGCAACAGGTCCATTGTTGACCGTGACCCGGCCGGACATGCTGAAATAGTAGCACTGCGGGCAGCAGGGCAGAAGCTTGATAACTACAGGCTGCTCAACACAACCCTGTATGTCACCATTGAACCGTGTGTCATGTGTGCCGGAGCCATTGTCCACGCCCGTATAGGACGCCTGGTTTTCGGTGCTTTGGATCATAAGGCCGGAGCTGTAGTTTCCCGGTACCGGATAGGCCGGGACGGAAAGCTTAATCATCAATTGGAATTTGAAGGCGGAGTGTTGGCTGAAGAATGTGCGGAACTGTTAACCTCGTTTTTCAGGAAGAAAAGGGGGTAGATTTTATGAGTTCTTTTTTGTCTGCCTATAATCGAACAGAACAGGCAGCCGAATCGTTTTTCCCTTCTTTACGGAGTTTATGCCCCGTTTTTAGGGGTGCTGCTCCGCTGCGTGATATGGCTTTGTAAAGATGAAGCTTTTGTGATTTCAGTTAAGAAACCTTATGGTCATTGAACCGGAGAGGTACCGAAGTGGTCGTAACGGGCCCGACTCGAAATCGGGTTGTCGGTTAGTAGCCGGCACGTGGGTTCGAATCCCACCCTCTCCGCCACTTTTTTTATTGTATTTCAAAACGTTATCTCTTATGTTTTTTCCATAAATTGCCTGAATAAGGAGGTTGAAATGGAAGATGATTTACGACAGGAACTGACTGGTTGGGGTAAGATTGTATGGGGTGATAAATCATATAATAAAATATATTATAAAGTTATAATTGAAAAAGAAGGCCCCGATGATGATGAACCGGATATCTATGGCACCGTGAACGATAAACGGGGCGATACGCTTAATATCCCAGATTTTGTTGGAACAACAGAGGATGTCATTCTGCATCTGAGTGATGACAGATATCTGAAAATAGTTTTTTTGGATGAAAGTGAAGAATTTGAAGTCGATGGCGGATTCAATGATAATAAGTGATTGTGCCGCAAAATATTTCCTATTTCCCGGCATGTTGAAATTACCAATGGAAATGGTTAAATTGAAAAATTAGTCTTTGTTTTTTGTTTGTATATTTTTTACGAAAAGAGTATTAACCAGCGGCGAGAATAACCAGGGTGAGTGGAGAGGTGACCGAGTGGCTTAAGGTGCACGCCTGGAACGCGTGTGTACGCAAGTACCGTGAGTTCGAATCTCACCCTCTCCGCCATTCTTTAAGGAAGTCTTAAGTGTGATAGCCAGGTTCTGCGCAACAAAGACTCGCGAACCCCGCCAGATCCGGAAGGAAGCAACGGTAGTGAGAAACTTTGTGTGTTGCAGAATACCTGGCTATCCTTTTTTCGAGATTATCCTGAATCCGTGAGCTACCGAGAGTGATTCGGATTTCAGGAAGAGCCCGTTCTACTATAATAATTTATGTTGGGCGGGCGATGACGCCAAAGACGAGGTGCTTTCGGCTGCCCCGAAGGGCTTTAAAATCCTGCTCTTTTTAGTGAATATATCGGGTTTGAATTTGCTGAAAAAATCGTTATAAGACAAAAAGTTAAATATAATTTGTCGCAAGTTAAGTCACGGATTCAGGATCATGTCATATTTAGTCTTAGCCAGAAAGTGGCGACCCCAGACATTTGAGGAAGTTGTCGGACAGCAGTCGGTTATCCGGACGCTGCAGAATGGTATTGATCGGCACCGTATACCCCATGCCATCATTTTCAGCGGTGTAAGGGGTGTAGGCAAGACGACCCTTGCCCGGCTGGTTGCCAAAGCCCTTAATTGCCAGGGAGGCCCGACAAAAATCCCGTGCAACAAATGTGAGCATTGCACTGAGATAACAGCCGGCAATGCCATTGATATCCATGAAATCGACGGTGCCTCAAACCGCGGCATCCAGGAAATCAGGGAGCTCAAGGAAAATATCCGCTTCTTCCCGACGAAGAGCAGATACAAGATTATTATTATCGATGAAGTCCATATGCTCACCACCGAGGCCTTCAATGCCTTGCTGAAGACCCTGGAAGAGCCCCCTGAACATGTATTTTTTATGTTTGCCACCACGGAACTGCATAAAATTCCCATAACCATCCTTTCCCGCTGCCAGCGTTACGAACTGCAGAAGGTATCATCCAGTGAACTGTTTACTTTTTTCAGTAAGATTGCCCAGGAAGAAAAAGTCATTATCTCTGACTGGGCCTTGAACATTATTGTCAGGGAAGCAGGGGGCAGCGTGCGGGATGGGCTCAGCCTGCTGGACCAGATTTTTTCATTCGGCGGGGACGAGATAACCGATGAGGACGTTATCCAGGTTCTCGGCCTGGTCGACAGCCAGGTGGTAAGTTCAATGGCTGCGGCAATATTTAACAGTGATCTTGCCAACGGCCTCAGAATCCTCGATGAGACCTCCTCTTACGGGGTTGACCTGAAACGGCTGGCCAATGATCTGCTCTATTATTTCAGGGCACTTTTAATATGCCGGATCAGTGCAAATCCTGAAAAACTTCTGGATGTCCCTGATCAGGAGTTTGCCGAGATGCGCCAAATTGCAGGGCAGCATACGACCGAGAGTTTGCAGCTTTATTTTAACATGCTGCTGAAGGGTGTAGAGGAGATGCAGTATTCTTCCCATCCCCGCCTGGCTTTTGAAATGGCACTGATCCGGGCCGCCGAGGCGGGTAATGTGGTGCCGGTGGCAGAACTCCTGGGAAAACTGGAAACCATGCAGTCAGGTGGGGTTGTTGCATCCATAAAAAAAGCTGTAACTCCCCGGGGTCCTGCCCAAAAACCCAGTGTCAAAGAGAAAACAAAAAGTGAGGCGCCACAAAAAGCAGTCAGCACTGAAATTCCTGAAAAGCCAGGACAGCAGCAAAAAAAAGTTGTCAAAAACCTGAAAGCTGAAGAACCTGTTAAGGAGGAACCTGCTGAAGCAGAGGCTCCTTCTCAGCAAGCCACTGAAAAAGGTTCCACAGAAAACACTGTCGAGCCTCCAACCAGGGATGTGCGTAAAAACTGGGATGAATTCATTGAATATGTGATGGACAGAAAGAAATGGATGGCACATACCCTGCGGCTCTGTTCCAAAGTCCGCGAGGAGGGTGCGGAACTCATCTTGAAATTTGATGACCCTTCTGATTGCAAGATGCTGCAGTCCAAGGAGAATATGAAATTTCTCACTGAATTTTCTCAGGACTTTTTCCAGAAGGAATTCAAAATAGGCATCAAGATCCGGGGAGCGGACTCCCAGGGCATTACAGACCAGGATGGCATGGGCCCCCAGGAAGAACGGCGTGCCCTGGCAAACGACCCGCTTGTACAGATGGCCAGCGAAGTTCTCGGCGGCAGGGTGGTAAATATCAGGACAGGACCGCGGAGCAGATAATGAAAGGTTTTGAGGGTTCAAGGGGGCTAGGGAAACTTCAATTTTGAGTTTTAAGTTTTGAGTTTTGAGTTATTCAAAATTAATAACTATCTTTTCTCGCTGTGCTTCTGCCGTAATCTTTATCTTTTAAACTCAACACTGAGAACTAAGAACTAGAAACTATAAACTAGCTGCCAGCTGACAGCCACTTACAACTTTAGTCACTTACAACTTTACTCATTATAAATACACAGGATTCTATAAACATGGATATGAATGAAATAATGCGCCAGGCCCAGCAGATGCAGCAGAAGATGAGCCAGGTTCAGAATGAGTTGGCCGGCAGGACGGTCACCGCTTCCGTAGGAGGCGGGATGGTTTCTGTAACATTCAATGGCAAGAATGAACTTTTGTCTGTGCAGATAGACAAAGAGGTCATCAATCCTGAAGACCGGGAAATGCTGCAGGATCTTATTGTTTCAGCGGTGAATGAAGGCATCAAGAAGGCCCAGGATATGGCCCAGGCAGAAATGCGTAAAATCACCGGCGGCATGAATATTCCGGGTATCCTTTAGTGTCTGGAGAGAGACAATGCAGGTCGTTCCACCAGCGCTGGAAAAATTAATCCAGGATTTAAGCAGACTGCCGGGTATCGGTAAAAAAACAGCAAGCCGCCTTGCCCTGCATATCATGAGAAGTCCTGCCGAGGAAGCCAGGGCCCTCGCCGCCGATCTGGCAGAGCTGCATACCGCCGTCAAACTCTGCTCCAGTTGCTTTGTTTTCTCAGAAACAGATCCATGCAGAATCTGCTCAGATCCAGTCCGCAATAAAGAAGTGGTCTGTGTTGTGGAGGGACCGGATGACCTTTTAGCCATTGAAAAAACCGGAGCCTACCAGGGGCTCTACCATATCCTCCATGGCGTGTTGGCTCCAATGGACGGCATTGGGCCGGATGAGATCAAGATAAGTGAACTTGTTAACCGCATCCGGCGTGAGAAAATTGCTGAAGTATTGATTGCCACCAGTTCAACGGTTCCCGGCGAGGCGACGGCAGCCTATCTTTCCCGGATTCTGCACACGGAGCAGGTGCAAGTAACAAGGCTTGCCTGTGGGATACCCATGGGAATGGACATAAAATACGCTGACGAAGTCACCCTGGCCAGAGCTATCGAAACACGCCGGGAATCAAAGTAATTAATTTTGCATGTTTTAAGTGATATTTCCTTGACAGGAAAGGCAATTGCTGGTAATTGGTTTCCGTTTTAGCTGGGTCGATAAAAATTCTAACAAGCGGTTTGTTTTTGAGAAGAAATTGCCGGTAAATTTGGTCGGTCATGTAGGCGCGTAGCTCAGCGGGAGAGCGCTTCCCTGACGCGGAAGAAGTCGGCGGTTCGAAACCGCCCGCGCCTACCAGATTTGCCTTTCAGGTTATGAGATTAAGCGTAGGCTTCGCTGTGGTGGGACTGCCACAAAGGCTTGTACCTGGCGAAGCCTTCTTGCATCTGGCCCAGGATTTTATAAGGCCGGGCAAGTTACCCGGCCAACTCTCCAATAAAGGGTCAATGACCGGAAAACAGAGAGACAATACTCGGTATGATTTGGATAAATAAATGTCTGAGATAACAGTCATATTGCCAGAAGGAGAAGCCAAGAAGTTTGGCGGTGAAGCTTCAGTAGCTGATGCTCTTGCTGAACTGCTTTCTAACAAACAGCGGAAACAGACTGTTGCCGTTGGTGTCGGCGATACTCTGGTTGATCTTTCAACAAGGCTCGACAGCCTGGGCCAGGAAAAAATAGAGCTGCGGCCCGTATTAATCTCTAGCGCTGAAGGCCTTGATATCCTGCGTCACAGCACCGCGCATCTCATGGCCAAGGCAGTCCTGGATCTTTACGGCCCCAACGTGAAAGTTGCCATCGGGCCTGCCATTGAAGAAGGCTTTTACTATGATTTTGAACGGGAAACCCCATTCACCCCGGAAGATTTTGAAACCATAGAAGCCGGGATGCAGGAAACCGTGAAAGGCGGGATCCCCTTTGCAAGAAAGGTAGTCTCAAAAGCAGAGGCAATAGCGCTGTTTGAAGAGAAGGGCGAGCTGTATAAGGTTGAACTTCTCAAGGAGATAGAAGAAGATACGGTAAGCCTGTATCAGCTTGGTGATTTTGTGGACCTGTGCCGCGGTCCCCATGTTCCAAACAGCAGCTGGCTGCAGGTTTTTAAGCTGATCAAGGTTGCCGGTGCTTACTGGCGTGGCGATGAGCACAATCAAATGCTGCAGCGTCTGTATGGTACAGCCTTTGATCATAAAAAAAGGTTGAAGAAATACCTCAATGACCTGGAAGAGGCCAAGAAGCGGGACCACCGCAAGCTCGGCAAGGAACTGGGTCTATTTACCATAAGCGACCAGGTTGGACCCGGCCTCATCCTCTGGCAGCCAAAGGGTGCATTGCTGCGCAGACTTATAGAAGATTACTGGAAGGAAGAGCACTACAGGCATGATTATGAATTGCTCTATACCCCGCATATAGCCAGACTCGACCTGTGGAAGACCAGCGGCCATCTCGATTTTTACAGCGAGAACATGTATTCCTCAATGGCCATTGACGAGGTGCAGTACCAGTTGAAGCCGATGAACTGTCCCTTTCATATTGCCATCTACAAGTCACAGTTGCGCAGCTACCGGGAGTTTCCACTGCGCTGGTGTGAACTGGGAACAGTTTACCGCTATGAAAGAACAGGGGTCCTGCACGGGCTTTTGCGCGTTAGGGGGTTCACTCAGGATGATGCCCATATTTTTTGCAGGCCCGACCAGTTGGAAGAGGAAATTTTTAATATTCTCGACCTTAACTTGAATATTTTGGCTACCTTCGGCTTTGACCAGTATGATATTTACCTCTCAACCCGGCCTGATAAATATGTCGGCAGCGAGGAGCACTGGCAGAAAGCAACAGATGCCCTGGAGCAGGCCCTGGAGAAGAGGGGGCTTGCATACCAGGTTGACCCAGGGGAAGGGGTATTTTACGGGCCGAAAATTGATATAAAAATTAAGGATGTCCTGGGGCGTTCCTGGCAGTGCTCCACCATCCAGGTGGACTTCAACTTGCCGGAACGCTTCGAGGTAAGCTATATTGGCGAAGACGGCGGGGAACATCAGCCGATCATGATCCACAGGGCGTTGATGGGCTCTTTAGAGCGCTTCATCGGGGTGCTGATAGAAAACTATGCCGGAGCCTTTCCCATCTGGCTGGCACCGGTGCAGGCACGCATCATGAACATTACCGACGCCCAGGCTGGTTACTGTGAAGATGTCTATCAGGAACTGCGGCGATCCGGTATCAGGATTGAGAAGGATCTGCGGAACGAGAAACTGAATTATAAAATTCGGGAAGCACAGCTGGCAAAAGTTCCATATATGCTGGTAATTGGAGATCGCGAAGCTGAATCAGGGACAGTTACGGTGCGGGAGAGAAGCGGCAAGAACCTGCCTCCCATGTCTGTCAAAGATTTTGCTGCAAAGATCAAGGAAGAGTGTACGGCGGCGCTGGGGTAAATTGCAAGAGGCGCCAGGCCTGTATGTTATTATCAATCAGGTAAGTAAGGAGGTATGGTATTAAAAGGAAAAGCAGGCAACCAGTCAGCAGACGTGAATTGAAAATCAGGTTGAATGAAGATATTCGGTACGATCAGGTACGCTTGATCGGTGCTGATGGCACACAGCTGGGACTAATGTCCAGTAGGGAAGCCCTGGAAAAAGCTTATGAGGAAGGGCTTGACCTCGTTGAGATTTCTGACGCTTCTGATCCTCCCGTCTGCCGCATAATGAATTATGACAAATTCCGTTATGAGCAGAGTAAGAAGCAGGCCGAAGCACGAAAGAGGCAGACAGTTGTTGAGGTCAAGGAAGTAAAATTCAGACCCAAGACAGAAGAGCACGACCTGAATTTCAAGATTAAAAATATTAAGAAGTTCCTGGCAAATAAAAACAAGGTGAAAATTACCCTGCGCTTCAGGGGAAGAGAAATAGTCTATGCCCAGAGCCAGGGTGTTGAAGTGCTGAACAAGATTGCCGAGGCACTCGGTGAAGAGGCAACAATTGTACAGCAGCCCACAATGGAGGGGAGGCAAATGGTCATGTTTGTCGTCCCCAAGAGTTGATGATCATACAATAAACTTTCAGTCATCAACGGGGCCTATAGATTTTTTAGATTTCAGACGTAATACCTGTCGGCGGAGTGTAAGCGAGGCTGACAACAGTTAAGGGAATATTTTAATTCTTTTTGTTGAAAAAATAACGAAAGAATAATACGTTAATTAATATAGTTGATAATTATTATAGTGTTTAGGAGAGTGGAGTTATGCCAAAAATGAAAACAAATCGCGGTGCGGCAAAGCGTTTTAAGGCCACCGGTTCCGGGAAGATTGTGAGGAATAAAGCCTATGCCAGTCATATTCTCACCAAGAAAACAACGAAGAGAAAAAGGGGACTGAGAAAATCAGGCCTTGTTGATGACACAAACCTTAAGGGAATCAAACGGATTTTACCCTACATCTAGTTTGTATTTATAAATTTTATTTGCTGAAACAGAAAGAGGTATATACATGGCACGTGTAACACGCGGATTTAAAGCACGCCGCAGAAGAAATAAGGTTCTTAAACTGGCCAAGGGTTTCCGGGGTGGCCGCAGCAAACTATACAAAACAGCTACGGAAGCTGTCGATCGGGCCCTCAGTTATGCCTACCGTGACCGGAGAAACAGGAAACGTGACTTCCGCAGACTCTGGATAACCCGCATCAGTGCTGCTGCAAAACAGAATGGTACGAACTACAGCCAGTTAATGGGTGGTTTGAAAAAGGCCGGGGTGGAATTGGACCGCAAGGTGCTTTCCAACATGGCTATACTTGATCCCAACGGTTTCTCCCAGGTTGTCAAACTTGCGATTAAGTAAGTATTTGACCTGCTGAATACCCACGATCATGGAGCAAGACCTACGCCAACTCCAGGCTGATGCAGAAACGAACCTTGCAACCCTTGATAACCTTAAGGACCTGGAAGAGATACGGGTCCGCTACCTGGGGCGCAAGGGCTTGTTTACTTCCCTCCTGCGCCAGCTCGGGCAAGTCTCTGCAGAAGACAGGCCCCGCTTTGGTAAACTGGCCAACAAGATCAAGGAAGAACTCGAGCAGAAGTTCAATACCAGGAAAGCCGAGTTAGGTGCCAGCGATACAGGTGCGGCCGGGCAACGGGATGATTTGAGCCTGCCGGGACGCCTGGTGCCTTTTGGGCGTTTACACCCGGTGACCCAGATTATGGACGAGGTCTGCTCCATTTTTGTCGATCTTGGCTTTGCAGTTGCTGAAGGCCCGGACGTCGAGCTTGATTATTACAATTTTGAGGCCCTCAACATTCCGCTGCATCATCCTGCCAGGGATATGCACGATACCTTTTACATCAACGATTCCATCCTGCTGCGCACCCATACCTCTCCCATGCAGATCCGGGCCATGGAGAAGGAAAAACCGCCTCTGCGGATTATAGCACCCGGCAAGGTCTATCGCTGTGATTCAGACATCACCCACACGCCCATGTTTCAGCAGGTGGAAGGTTTTCTGGTTGATCGCAAGGTTTCCTTTGCCGACCTGAAAGGTGTTCTGACCGTATTCTGTCAGAAAATGTTTGACCAGGATGATATCAGACTGCGTTTCAGGCCGAGTTTTTTTCCGTTTACCGAACCGAGTGCAGAGGTTGACATCGGTTGTGTCATCTGCCGGGGGGAGGGCTGCCGCGTCTGCAAACAGACGGGCTGGCTCGAAATACTGGGCGCCGGCATGATTGACCCCGAAGTATTCAAAATGGTTGATTATGATCCAGAGGAATTCAGCGGCTTCGCCTTTGGGCTGGGCATTGAAAGAATAGCGATGCTCAAGTACGGCATTGATGATATCAGGTTATTTTACGAAAACGATCTGCGTTTCCTCAAACAATTCTGAGGCAATCAGTTCATAAAGATGCAGGCGGGGATTATGTGTTCCTGCCTAAACGTTACTTTTTCCATGCTCGTATAAGTATCCATGAAATTCACCCTGAACTGGTTAAAAGAATATATTGATGTTGATCTGTCTGTTGAGGTTGTGGCGGACAAGTTGACCATGCTCGGACTGGAGGTGGATAATGTTATTGAGTTGTACCGGGACCTGGATGCAATAAAGGTAGCAAGGATTGTTACTGTCAGGCCTCATCCCGATGCCGACCGCCTGACCCTGTGCGATGTTGTTCTCGACGCTGAGGAATTCCAGGTCGTCTGTGGTGCTCCCAATGCCAAGCCCGGCCTTTTAACCGCAATCGCCTTACCGGGTGTCACCCTGCCTTCAGGGATGGAGGTCAGGAAAGCCGCAATCCGCGGCCAGGAGTCCTCGGGCATGCTCTGTTCGGAAAAGGACCTTGGAATAAGCGAAGACCACAGCGGCATCATGGAATTGCCGGACATTGCAAGGGCAGGGCAGTCACTGCCAGATGCGCTTTCCCTGCGTGATACCCTCATAGAAGTTGACTTGACACCCAATCGGCCCGACTGCACCAGTGTTCTCGGAATTGCCAGGGAGATTGCAGGATTCACCAACCAGAAACTGAAGCAGCCGGTGAAAAATGAGCTGCCGGAATTAACCGGCGAGGGGGTTCCGTTTTCCGTTGAGGTTCTGGACCCTGAAGACTGCCCCCGATATGGGGCAAGGCTATTGAAGAATGTCAGCATCATCCCCTCACCCTGGTGGCTGAGGAAAAGACTTCTCTCGGTTGGACTCCGGCCCATCAATAATGTTGTGGATATAACCAATCTTGTCATGCTGGAATACGGGCAGCCGCTGCATGCCTTTGATTTTCACAGGCTGGGAGGCGGCAGGATCATTGTGCGCCGGGCCCGGGCCGGGGAGCATATTGTCACCCTGGACGGCGAAAAAAGGCAGCTTGACCAGGAAATGCTTCTTATCTGTGATGCTGAAAAGCCGGTGGCAGTCGCTGGTGTCATGGGTGGAGAGAATTCCGAGGTTATTGAATCGACCAGGGATATTCTGCTGGAGAGCGCCTGTTTTAATCCTCTCAGTGTCCGCAGGACTGCCAGGCAATTGAACCTGGGAACCGAGGCTTCCTATCGCTTTGAAAGGGGCGTGGATCCCGAAGTTGCCCCCAGGGCCATGGAAAGGGCGGTACAGCTTCTGGTCGACATTGCCGGGGCTGAGATTGTTGCAAACGGCTATGATTGTGTTGCAGGAATCAAGCCGCGGGAGGCAATCAAACTGCGCATCAGCCGCACCAATGATATTTTGGGCCTGCAGCTTGACGTCATGGAAGTCGGCCGCTGCCTTGAAAGCATAGAGCTTACGGTAACCGTAGCGGATGAAGATACCCTGCTGGTTATACCTCCAAGCTTCCGCGTCGACCTGGAAAGGGAAGTTGACCTCATAGAAGAGGTTGCCAGGCTGCAGGGCTATAATGAAATCCCCACAACGATGCCCATCGTGCCCATGAGTTTTCCGGAACAGCAGCCGGGCCTGGAGTTGCGGAAAAAACTGGCCGCAATGCTGGTTTCCCAGGGCTTTTTCGAAGCCATAAACTACAGCTTTGTTGATGAGAATTATTTTGACCAGCTGCAGCTGCAGGGCAATGATCCCATCCGTAAGGCCGTTGCGCTTCTCAATCCTCTTTCCGAGGACCAGAAAATCATGCGCACCATGATGCTGCCGGGCTTATTGCAGAACATTGCCAGAAATACCAGCCGCCAGAGCAATGATATCAGGCTTTTTGAGATCGGCAAGGTTTTTCACCCGCTGGCGGATGAGCCCCTGCCTCAGGAGAATATTCGGGTAGCCGGTGTCATCAGCGGGCGCAGATACCCCGGAGCCCCTCTTCTGCATTTCGGCAGTACACCGGTCGATATTTACGACAGCAAGGGAATAGTGGAAGCGATCCTGCAGGAAGTTAGGATTGCAAAGGGTGTCAAATTAGAGTTCAGCAAGGAAAGCAGTACTATTCCCAGCTATATCCAGCCTGATTCCTGCATCGTTTGTTGGGTCGGGGACAGGCTCCTAGGCTATATTGGGAAAATTGATACTGATGTTCTGAAAAGTTTTGGCATCAAGCAGGCTGCGTTCTTCTTTGATCTTGATCTTGACCTGATAACCGAGCATGGGCCGGAGCCGAAATCGTTTGCACAGTTGCCCAAATTTCCATCCGTCAACTGGGATATTGCCCTCATCGTACCGGAAACGGTTGCTTCCGGTGAACTGTTGACAGCCATTGACTATGCAGGTGAAGCACTTGTTGAAGCAGCGGAAATTTTTGATATCTACCGGGGAGATGCCATTGATGCTGGGCATAAGAGTGTCGCCATCTCCTTAACCTACCGCTCTCTTGAGCAGACCCTTGACGACAAAACCGTGAACAAGGTGCATCAGCGCCTTATAGCGATGCTGGAAAAACGTTTTCAGGGTAAATTGCGTGATGCAGGTTAATCCGTTAACTTTAAAATTAATCTTAGAACCAAACTAAAAAATGAAACGATCAAATATCACCCGCAAGGACCTGGCAAAAGCCATTAATGAGAAATTGGGGTTTTCCCAGCGCAGTGCGGAAGAAATAGTCGATACGGTTTTTTCCACCATGAAAGAGACGCTTATTAAAGGGGAATCAATCAAACTGGTACATTTCGGCACCTTGAGTGTCAGAAAAAAAACTCCCAGGAAGGGCCGTAATCCCAGAACCGGGGAAGCCATGGAGATTTGCAGCAGAAGCATGGTCAGCTTTAAGCCGAGTAAAGGGTTGCGGACGAAAATCAACAGTTAGCGAGTGGATAAAACAGCCAGCCAGAACACAAAAGAGAAAGCCTTATCAGCTTCCCTTGGTCAGGGGACCATACCGGATAAGCTTTATTTCAGGATCGGCGAGGTAAAAATAATAACCGGGGTGGAACCCCATGTCCTCCGGTACTGGGAATCGGAATTCAAAATAATCAGGCCCCAGCGGGCTTCATCAAAGCAGAGGCTTTACCGGCGGGTAGACGTTGAAAACATCCTTACGATCAAGAAATTGTTGTACGAGGATGGATACACTGTCCCAGGTGCCAAAAAGCTACTGACAGAAAAGAAGAACGAGAAAAAAAGCAGTCCTAAACCAAGAGTCAAGGCACGCTCAATGCTCGCGGAACTCAAAAGCGACCTGAAGCAGCTGCAGGAGATGCTGGAAAAGAAGTAATTCAATACAGAGAAGGATTGACAAGGGGGGGCTTCATAGATAATTGAGTCCGTTTTTGTTGATTTTTTTAAAATAGGTCGGGACGTAGCGCAGTCTGGTAGCGCACCTGAATGGGGTTCAGGGGGCCGGAGGTTCAAATCCTCTCGTCCCGACCAGTTATAGCAAGGGATTAACTCATATTGAGTTAGTTCCTTTTTCTATTGGTTCTATGCTGGTTCTATGAAAATTGAAGAGGCAAAAATTTTAGAAATTGAGTTTTAAAAAATAATTTGTGGGGTAGGGCAGTGGTTTATAGTATCAAGATGTACAGTGGATATGTTGAGTCAAATTTTGTAAGTAAAAACCATAGATGGTGGCAAGGAATCTTGACTTTCGTGCAACCCACCTTACTACCACATTGTGGCATTTTTTCTTGACAACCTTTAAATAATACTTAATACTTATAAGGAATGATTATTGATAAGAAAAAAGTTATGAAAACAATAAATTCGTACCAAGATACAATAGATATATAAAAAATAGATTTAAGTACATATTATATTTGTTAGGAAAGTATAGATTTATAGGCTAATGATTGGGAAAGTTTGTGTAAGTGATTGGGATTGCTTTAACTGTGATTAAACTTTCAAACTTAGGGACTAATTTAAGAAATTCTAGGTTGAGTCAGAGGCCATGGGTAAACTGCTAAGAACAAATACCAATTTTCAACAAACCCATCATGAGCCTTTCACTGCCTGGAAGTGGGAGAAAAGTCCCAAGGATGGTAATATAAATTCTGTAGCCGCATTTTATGCGATCCTAGCAAAAGAAAGGTCCCGGGTTGACCGGAATAACCATGTTTTTTCTCTTGTTTCCTTTGAGGTTGGGCCGCTTGATTACGGTACTGATACAACCAAGTACTTTATTGATCTGCTTAAAAAAGAGATGCGGATCACCGATGAAATCGGCTGGCTCGATAACTCGACGATCGGGTTGCTGCTTTTTAATGCCTCAAGTGAAGGAGCAGGTAAGTTTATAGGAAAGATCCAGCGAATTTACCCCCCGAAAAGATTTTACAAGTATTCCATTTTTAGCTACCCTGAAGGCAAACCGGACCATACTGCTGCAGAGCAATCAGCCGCCCTGGGTCATCAGTCCATATTTGCTTCACCATCACACGACCAGCAAAAAGCAACAGACGGACAACCTGCCTTGCGCCTGCAATCGATCTTTTTCAGTAAGATGTCAATGTGGAAACGTTTGGCTGATATTGTCCTGTCAATCTGCGCCCTTATTGCCCTGGCGCCCCTGCTATTACTTATTGCAATTGCGGTCAAGTGTACCTCTAGGGGCCCGATCTTTTTCAGGCAGAAACGGGCTGGTCTTGGCGGGGTGCCGTTTATATTCCTGAAATTCCGCACCATGCACGAAGATGCAGAGAAACGGAAAGCTGAACTGCTGCGGTTTAATAAACGCACCGGGCCAGTATTCAAGATGGAAAATGATCCACGTGTTACCAGGCTGGGTAAATTTCTCCGCCAATGGAGCCTTGATGAACTGCCCCAGCTCATTAATGTTTTAAAGGGTGACATGAGCCTGGTTGGTCCACGGCCCCCAACCATGGATGAGGTGGCAAAGTATGAAAGCTGGCATAACTACAGGCTTGAGGTGAAGCCCGGTATCACCTGTATTTGGCAGGTTTATGCTAGGCACGAGAAATCTTTTGAGAACTGGGTAAGACTTGATATCAAATACAAAAGGGAACAATCATTTCTGCTTGATATGAAACTGCTTTTTATGACAATTCCTGCTGTATTGTATCGCAAAGGAGCTTGCTAATCCTAGATTCTCATATTC
Source organism: Deltaproteobacteria bacterium (assembly GCA_024639555.1). Classification (GTDB taxonomy): domain Bacteria; phylum Desulfobacterota; class Desulfobulbia; order Desulfobulbales; family BM004; genus BM004. The sequence goes on along the minus strand of JAHEID010000004.1, from coordinate 2,678 downwards.
TATGCAAGTTTTGTTGAGCACATCTGGCCAAATCCTGGATAAATATTTCTGTTGAACAAACTTTAAGCATTATACAACTCTATTTTAAATACCTGCTGATATGTCTGACAGTGTCAAGTAGAAAAGACTTATCCAATGCCCCCTGTTTTGTCGGGGGCTTTTTATTTCATATGCAGGGTATTAGCGACTTTCAATAACTGCTATCAATTGAAGGTCGTGAATCCTTCCTAAAATACCAAGATTGCCAGTGGTTATATTGAGTCAGATTTTGTATGAAAAAACTCAAGATGTTGGCAAGATATGTGGAGTTCTATCTCAGCCATATTTAGTTAAAATCCCAAAATGATTTTTTTTGTATAAATATTGCTCTTAGCTATATTTATAGATATTTGTTAGGCAGCTTATTTCCATATCACAGCACTTTTTTCTTGGGATATTTTGAGGGATATGGGTTATGAAATAGTATATTCGGGCTTGGTAGTTCACATAAATTCAATACAAATTGAATACTCTGGAAGACTCAGAAGATGACCAAAAAATTCTTTATTAATATCTCTGTTATTCTGGCTTTTATTTTTTCCCTGCCGCTTTTGCAAAACTGCAGTGAGCAGCCAGAGACCCCATCAAAAAATGAAACCCCAAATGAAACCCGGATCCAAAAGTTCAGCCTGGGACTTATTCCAGAACAGGACCTGTTCAGTCAGAAGGAAAGATATGAGCCACTTGCCCGTTATATTTCTGAAAAAGTTGGGTTAAACGTTGAAATCAAAATTCTTTCGCGTTATGGCAACATCATTGACAATTTCGTTTCTGGCCAGCTGAACGGTGCCTTTTTCGGTAGTTTTACTGGAGCATTGGCAATAAAGAAACTTGGGGTTATACCACTTGCTAGGCCTGTATGGCTTGATGGCACCTCAACCTACTATGGTATGATTTTTGTCAGGAAAGACAGTGGGATAAAAAATGCTAATGACATGAGAGGTAAAAGGTTTGCTTTTGTGGATAAGGCAACAACAGCCGGGTGGCTCCTACCTCTTGAGTTTTTCCATGTGACCGGCATTGAGGATTTCAACAACTGGTTTGCTGAAACTTATTTTGCCGGAACCCATGAAGACGCAATTTATGACGTTCTAAACAAAAAAGCGGATATAGGCGCTGCCAAGAATACTGTTTTTTACAGACTCGCAGAAAAGGACAGCAGATTAACAGATGATCTGCAGATCCTGGTAACATCACCCAAAGTGCCGTCAAACACTCTGGCTGTGAGCAACAAACTTGATAAGTCTATAACTAAAAAACTTAAAAATACCCTACTGCAGATGGAACAAGATAAACAGGGGCAGGAAATATTAAAGAAATTTAAGGCAATAAAATTTATCGAAACAACCGTTGAGGACTATGCTCCGGTTTTTGAATATTCCAATACAGTTAGCCTTGACCTCCGCAAATACAATTATATGAACGAGTAACCTCCATAGTACAAAGTTTTGGAGGTGTACTATATATACTCATTGGAGTCTTCTCTTTTTTATTTTCCAGTACCCCATTTTTTCTAGGGTCTTTTTTATTTTATAAACAAGTCATCAGTAATTTATGGTTGCTGCTATACATTTACAGTCGTGAATTATTCCTAAAGTATCAAGATGTACGGTGGATATATTGAGTCAGATGTTGTATGACAAAACTGTAGATGTTGGCAAGACATCTGCACTTTTGATTAAAGATAATATTTAATATTGTTAACTGGCTTGGCATTTCAAAAAAATCAAAACAATGGCAAGTATTGTTTAAGCTGTATTTACTTTTTTGAATTTTTAAGATAGATTTTATTTTAAAGAAGTTAAACAGGACAGCCGTAATATATTACGGCTATTTAGCCGTCTAATATAATGTTAGGGCAAGTAAATTCAATGCCAGATGATATAATGCATGCAGAAGCTGGGCACTATTCTATAAGTCCTTTGGAGTTTGTTTCATATAGTGAGGATTTTTACGAGGCGTTTATAAGTCATACAAGCGACAGGCCATTCTCCCCGGCAAAATATTATTTGGCAGCTCGTTCATTGGAGTTGTCCTTTAAAGCCTTTTTGCGTCTTAAAGGGATTTCGGGAGAAGAACTAAAAAATAATTTTGGGCATAACCTGAATATAATTTTGAAAAAGTGTAAAGAACTTGGAATATCTGATTATATTGGGTTAACAAATGAAGATGAAGCCTCCGTAAAGTATTTAAATTTTTGGTATTTCAGAAAAGGTTTGGAATATTTTGAAATTGAAAGTCTGACTGAAAATCACCAAGACCTCCCCAACCTGCAAGACCTCGGTGAGCTACTTAGTAAACTCATTAGTGGGCTTAAAAATCCTTGCTTAAAAGAAGTAAATTAGCCCAAACAAGCGCTTAAGAGGGAATACCATCCCTTCCAAAAACTAAATAATATTTACAGTATGTTTCTATAGTCGACTTTGAATAACTGCTATCTCTTTACAGTTGTGAACCATTCCTGAAGTATCAATATTGCCAGTGGATATGTTCAGCCAGATTTAGTATGTCTAAACCATAGATTGTGGCAAGACATGTTGACTTCTTATCTCTTCCCCAGTGCCCTGCTTATGATCGCCGGAACTCGGTTTTAGTGCATTTCGGGCAGGGAGGGATTCGGCCCGGGTGTTTCAAATGGA
>JAHEID010000058.1 GCA_024639555.1 Deltaproteobacteria bacterium | reverse complement strand
ATTAGTGCAATCCGGACAACCGCGCAACCAGAGTATATGGTGCCGATACCTGTTCTTGGCCAGTTTGCGACATACCCAGCGGCTTTCTGAACATTCAAAACAAAAGAGCAGGGTCCATTCATCTCCTTTTAATGCCAGGGCGCACTCAAAGCATACTGGAATGATAAGTTCCCGCACGGCAACCTCTATACCCTTGGCCTCCTCAAAACCAAATGGCGTGACAATATAATCAGCAGCCGGGATACTATCATTACTGGTCTCTGGTCCATGGTTGAGGGAGCAATGATCATGTGACAATTCTGCCATCATCTTCACTTTATCTATTGCATCCATTTTTCTTTCTCCTGATGACTTTTTAACAGTTTAAAAATATTGTCACCTTTAATATTAGCAAGAACCGTGCCTAACAAACATTAGAATGAGCGGGCCCTCATGCTTTCCTTTTTTATTGAATAATATCAATGGAATAAAAAAACATTATGGCTGAATGGGATTTCAGTTATTTGGGTTCCATTAGGCTGAAATTTTAAAAATCTACAATAACTGACAATTTTGGGCATTTTGGAGAGGCATCGAAGAAGACAACTATACTTCAGAAAATGAGACGCTTAATACTGTAAAAAGAAACCCACCCTGGTGCTTTTGAGTGATACACCTCAAAGGTGGTTGATCTTGGTTCCCTGGATGATAAACTACTACTGATTCAGTATGTTGCATACAGGCAGATTGGCTGAGCAGGCCTAATTATTAACGCTGGAAATGCAGGAAAAAATTAAATTATACTGCTATAAACAACTGAGGGTTATTGGCTGTTCCGCAATTGTTAATTTATACTATTCTATCTTCAAATTTAAGTTGACATTGCAATATTTTATACCAATATGGGCCCATGTCTCATTCAGACCATAAAACTCTTCCCAAGACCCAAAAATGGCTTATTTTTTTCATGGTTGCCATCGGCATCTTCATGGCAACCCTGGACGGTTCCATTGTCAATATAGCCCTGCCTTCCATCATGGCTGATTTTGAAGTGGAGCTTGCCACCATCCAGTGGGTGGTCATGATATACCTTCTGACCGTGACCTCGCTGCTGCTTTCCTTCGGCCGGCTGAGCGATATCCGGGGCAGAAGAATTGTCTACAGTTTAGGCCTGTTCCTCTTTTCCTTTGGCTCTCTGTTCTGCGCCACGGCTCCCTCTGCCTCCTGGCTCATCGCATCCCGTTTTTTCCAGGGGCTGGGTGCGGCAATGACCATGGCCTGCACCCCGGCCCTGATCGTTGACACCTTTCCGGAAACAGAGCGCGGCAGGGCAATCGGCATGATGGGTTCCGTGGTGGCTTCAGGCCTTACAGCTGGCCCGGTTCTGGGCGGCCTGCTGATCCATTATTTTTCCTGGCGCGCCATTTTCTATATAAATATCCCCATCGGTCTCCTCGCTTCGACGGGAGTATTTTTTCTCCTAAAGGGCAGTAAGGCCGATATCACCAGACCGGAGGAAACCTTTGACTGGCCAGGGGCAGCAATCCTGGCTGTGCTCCTGGGCGCTCTGCTCATGGCCGTAACCCATGCCTATGGCTGGGGATATTTTTCCGGTCCCACCCTTTCGCTTCTGGCCATTTCCATTCTGGCCGCCTTCTGTCTTCTCTATGTTGAAATGCGGGTCAAACACCCGATACTTTCACGCGCACTTTTTAGCATCAGGCTTTTTACCTTGCCTATCCTGGCTGCGGTCATCCTCTTTGTCTGTCTTTTTTCCCTGGTTTTTCTCATGCCGTTTTATCTCATTCATCCCGCCGGCTATCCGGTCAATGGAGTAGGAGTTATCATGTCCTGCATCTTCGTGGCCCTGTTTGTTGTTTCACCTTTTTCCGGGGCGCTTTATGACCGCATCGGCTCCCGCATCCTCTGCACCCTGGCCATGGCCCTTATTGCCTGCTCGCTTTTCTCCCTTTCCTTTATCCCTGTCAAGGCGTCTTTTTTCTCCATTATATGGCGTCTCTCCCTGGCCGGCATCGGCACAGCCGTTTTTCTGCCGCCCAACAGCGCTGCCGCCTTCAGTGCCGTGGCGCCCGAAAACCGCGGGGTCGCTTCTGCAACAGTTGCTGCAGCCCGAAATCTCGGCATGGTCCTGGGGGTGGCCATTGCCGGCGCTATCTTTAACAGCGTATTTTACAATTTAAGCAACGGCTTGAGCCTGAAGGAGTATCAACCTGCCCTGGAAGGGATATTTATGGACAGTTTTCATATCGTCATGAAGGCTGGAGGTTTTATCGCCATTATCGGCATGATCATTTCCTTCCTGCGCGGCCCGGAAAGAATAAAAGTCGGCAGAGGGGAGTTATAATTCGGCAGGATGGTCTTTTCTAAGCTGACTGCTGACCGCCATTCTTTTCCGCCACTTATAAAACTCATGGCTGGCAAAAAGCAGGATCGGGAATGGAAGCAGGATCCACATGTCTGAGAGAGGCACAGTGGCAGTATTAAAAATATTCTGCACCGGCTCGACGTAGAGCAGCGTCCAGATCCAGGCCAGTTCAATAATCATTGCACCAATCAAGAGTGGGTTTGAGAACAGCCCCAAACTGAAAGCGGAAAATTCCCAGCTCCGCATGGTCCAGACATTCATAAGCTGGCAGCTGACCGCCCCAAGAAGGGTCATGGTCATGGCCTGACGGTGCAGGTGAGGATCGGCAAGCTCGACAACACCATACTGCCAACCCTGCAAAAGCAGGAATGAAATAAAGGCTACCATGGCCGCTGTCGCCTCTATCATACCGACGAAAAAGTAACCCCGTTTAAAAACTTCCCAATCAAGGATTTTCTCCTGGCTCCCTGCAGGTGGCCTGTTCATGATGTTCTTCTCAGGCTTTTCACTGCCAAGGGCCAGGCCCGGCAGCATGTCGGACCCCAGGTCGATGGAAAGAATCTGGATAACCGAAAGGGGCAGGGGGATTTTAAGGAAAAACTGCAGGATATAGGGCACGATTTCCGGTACGTTTGAAGAAAGGATATAGGTGACAAATTTCTTTATGTTGAAATAAACCGTCCTGCCTTCTTCTATGGCGGCAACAATGGTGGAAAAATTGTCATCCAGCAGGATCATGTCTGCTGCCTCTTTGGCTACCTCTGTGCCGCTTTTCCCCATGGCGATACCAATGTCAGCCTTTTTCAGGGCCGGAGCATCATTGACCCCGTCCCCTGTCATAGCCACTATTTCACCGCAATTCTGCAGGGCGGATGCGATCCTTAACTTCTGATTGCTTGCCATGCGGGCAAAAAGAATATCCTGCTTAGCCAGAATTTCCTCAAGTTTGTCATCACTTATGTTCTCAAGTTCATCTCCGTTTATGACTCCTTCGTATTCCATGCCTATTTTCCGGGCGATGGCTGCTGCAGTGTTGGCGTTGTCCCCTGTAATCATCATGGTTCTAATGCCCGCTTTCTTACATATTGTCACAGCCCCGGGAACTTCGGCCCGGGGAAGATCCATGATCGCCACAAGCCCGAGGAGAACAAGGCTTTCTTCTTTTTCGCCTTCTCCCATGGCAATGGCTAAAACCCGGTATGCTTCATTTTCAAAGCTTTCAGCCTGGGCAGTCACCCTTTTTCGAAATACGTCATCCAGGGATTTTGCGGTCGTGTCCTTATCCAGATAGAAGCTGCATTTTTCCAGTAGAATCTCTGCCGCCCCCTTGGAATAAATAAAGGAGTTGCCGTCCTTCTGGAATACAGAAGACATCATCTTGCGTTCACTGGTAAATACATGTTCCTTCACCTTTTCTCCGGAGACTTCCACGATGCCTTTTTTATGTCCTGCGGCAACTATGGCCAGTTCAGTGGGGTCTCCCCGGATTCCCGTTTTATCAATGACTGCTTTGCAGTTGTTTAAACCGGCCAGCAGTAGCTGCTCCAGCCTTGCAACGCCTGTTTCAGCCTCCTGTGCAAATCTGAATTCGCCCGGTTCCTGATACCCTTCCCCTGTAATGTCGATCAGTTCTCCGCCGGTCAGCCAGATTGAGCGCAAAGTCATTTCATTGCGGGTAAGGGTTCCTGTCTTGTCCGTGCAGATGACAGAGGCACTTCCCAGGGTCTCCACGGAATCAAGATTTTTGATAAGGGCATTTCTTTTTGCCATCCTCTGGCTGGCCAGGGAAAGTGACAAGGTAATGGTAGGGAGCAGGCCTTCAGGAACATTGGCGACAATAAGGGAAAGCGCAAAGATGGAAGCCATCAGCGCCCCCTTGGCGGAAAAGAGCCCCAGTACGAAAAAGACCAGGCCCATAATCAGGGCAATGACGGTAAGTATTCTCGTGATCCTGATTATCTCCCGCTGCATGGGAGTTAAACTTTTCTGCACATTCTTGGTAAGGCTTGCAATCTTGCCGAATTCCGTGGCATTGGCAATGGCGCTGACAACAGCTACACCGCTTCCTGAAATTACCGTGGTGCCGGCAAATATCATATTCTTGGCACGTAAGGGATTTGCCTGCTTTGAAGGCTCGCTGTTGCGTGAGGCCGGCGCTGATTCCCCATTAAGTGACGAGAGGTTCAGATACAAAGAAGCGGATTCAAGCAGTATTCCGTCGGCCGCCACCTTGTCACCCTCATCCAGGACCATGACATCTCCAGGCACAAGTTCCTTTGAATCAATGGTTGCGGTCTCTCCTTCACGGCGGACGTTGACCATTGTGGGCATGAGTTTGAGGAGCGCCTCCATTGCCTTGTCAGCTTTATATTCCTGCCAGAAGGTAAAGGAGGCATTGATAATGACTGCCCCTAAAATGGCGTAGCCCAGGATGTCGTTTCCCTGGCCTGGTGCAAAACGATCCGCCAGAAAGGAAAGCACAGCTGCAACTTCAAGAAGGATTGCGAAAAACTGGACATATTCCTTCAGGTAGGAGAGCAGGTAGTTTTTTTTCTTTTCGCTTTCAAGAACGTTCGGACCAAACTCCTGCTGCCGCCTGATAACCTGGGAAGCAGCAAGACCATTTTCAGAAGTCTTCAGGCCGCGCAGCAGGGCTGCTTTTTCCTGCATGAAAATCTTCACCTGGCTTTTCCCCGCAGATAGAAAGCAATGGTGTTGACAGGCGTGCAGCGCTGCAGCCGCTCAATTGGTTTCGGCTTGGCAAAGGATGAATAGGCCGACAACCTTTCCCCTCCAACAATCATGAGTTGAAAATCATTGTGTGACAAATGGTGCAGTACCTGATCAATCTCATTGAGGGCAATGGAGTGTTTCAGCCGCAGTGGGATATTCATGAGTTTTGCCAAATACATATAATGGGAGAGCCTGTCATCTATTTTCTGCAGAATTCTCTTGGTATCTCCCAAATCCAGCCTTGCCCTTTTCTTTTTGCTTGTGAGGGTCACACTGTATATTTCGCCGCTTGCCCTATATGCCCTTGCCATGGTAGCAAAAAAGGTGAACTTCTCCACCGAGATCCTGTCCCCCTTAATCGGCAGAACGATCCTTTCGGTTGACAGGGTGGAATGAACGTGAACTACCCGTACGACTGCCAAATCCACAGGCAATGCCATGCCCGTGAGTTTTTCACTGAAGGCGAGATTTAAGAATTTCTTACGTTGGCGATACCGGGTGCTGCAGAAAAGAATTTCAGACTTGTTTTCTAAAAGGTAGCGTTTTACTGTTTCCGCAGGGCTACCATCAAGAATGATCCTTTCGGGTACCATGTCATACTCTCCGGCAGCCTCTTCAATATTCGCCATGCTTTTTTCAACAGCTTCTATGGAGTCGTCAGGGTTTGCCACATGCAGTAAAATTAAGGGCAAGTCTTGGGTTCGGGCAAAATGCAGACTATACAGGGCTGCAACTTCCGAAGTCACCTGACCGTTTATAGCAGCTATCACATTCATTATCGCACCCCCATTAAAAAAGGCCCCAACACACACGAATATATTTAATAGTGCATAGAGGCCTCTTTTTCTTAAGCTGAATAGTTTATTTTCAGATTATAGCATAGGCGTAAGTATATTGCTTTTTATGAATGTGTCAAACATGTACGGGCATCTGTTCGAGGAACAGTTGTCATGCCTTCGGCTTCCACTCCCGCGCCATTTGTTTGGCTTTGGCAATATCCTCCGGAGTCATTTTCCCGGCAAGGCTGTCAATATTTTTCAGGGCCGACCTGTTGCCTTGACTGGCGGCTAAAAGCAACCACATGTAAGCCACCTGATAATCCCTTGACACACCTTCACCTTTGGCATATTTTACCCCATAATGATTTTGAGCACGTGCCTCACCCTGCTCGGCTGCCTTGAGTTTCCATTTTGCCGCCTCCTTGAGGTCCTGTGGGATACCCATGCCTTTCTCACACAACACGCCAAGACTGTACTGCGCCTTGTCATGGCCCTGTATGGCCGCCTTGCGAAACCATTTTACAGCTTCCCGGCAATCACGGTTTATTTCGGTGCCACGTTGATACATGCGGCCAAGGTTGTATTGACCAAGTGCATCTCCAAGCTCCGCAGCCTCACGAAAGCATTTCACCGCTTTCCGATAGTTACGCGAAACACCATCGCCGCTCTGATACATACGCCCCAGGACATTCTGGGCCCGTCCTCTTCTTTCTCTGCCTCGATGTGGTTCCATTCTTCTTCCCCGTGTTTTTTTGACCGCCACGCTATACGCATCGGCAATTCATACTCATGGAATAAGTCAGGATAAAGAAAATATCTAACAGGTTTGGCACCTGCATTCCGGGACTGCTTAGGCCTTTCTTACAATAAGACTCCTGTTGTTAATTTCTTTGCCGTTTAATTTCCTGATTGCCTTCTTGCCTTCTTCGCGAACAGCCATTTCGACATACCCCATGTTCTTTGACTGTCTGGTGTGTTGATCGGTAATGATGCGGGATGAGAGAACTTCTCCGAAAGGACTGAACAGATTTCTGAGTTCCATTTCCGTCATATTATAAATCAGATTGCCGACAAACATTTTCATATACAGGCTCCTTTTGTGAGCTGCGGCAACAAATAGACTAACGATATCAAACAGATAACGCTTGAATGGGATGTGCTTGTTGCTTTGGTGAGAAAAACTCGCGCACTATTATTTTTCGTTAAACAATTAACAAAAACAATAACATTATCTGATTAATTTACAAGCTATTTAATTTGAGCAGCGTGTCAAGTATGGTATGGAGGTCTATCAGGACATTGAAGGAAAATCTCCGCTTTCCCTTTTACAATACTTATCACAGGCGTGCCCTTATTTATTATTCGTTGCTCCAAAACGTTTGAACTAATTCTTCCGTGCATTTTTTGCTTTTACCTTCCCAGATATCTATTTTGTGCTCAATAGCTTTACTTTGTTTTTGAAATTCAGTTCTCAAGGCACTATGTACCTTTATTGAGCGCACTTTCAATGATCTTACTTCCTCAAAATAATTATCCCATGTTTCTTTTAGCCGGGCCAGATATCCTATTATCTGTTTTCCAATGTTGCTGCATTCATCCAGCTTGTTTTTTAAATTCTCATCTATCTTTTCACCTCTTATATACATCAAGAAAATCTCATTGGCCTTATCCTTGGTTACATTATCTTCCTGACTGATATATATAGTAACCGGGCTCTCACCAATAAAAACGAATTTCAACGGGTATTTTGTTATTATTCCGTTGGCCTTTTTATTGCCTCTATCAAATGATGTGACTTTAAAAGCCAGCTCTCTGGCTAATTTTATATCTCCCAGGTTTTCCAAGGCCTCGATGCTGACATAATAAGATTCAGCCTTACGGGGAGCCATATCAATGATATTTAAACCATCCGCCAAAGCCAGCACATAATTTGCTGATTTCAAATAAGACTCGCCCCGTTGTTTATACAGCTCAATGGTTGGATTGATTTCTATTGCTGCTGTAAAATCGTTTATTGCATCTGCATATCTTTCTATTTCAAAATATATTGCGCCACGATATATATATGCTGCCCTGTTGGGGTAAAGCTTTATGGAAGTGTTTAAATCTTTTAGTGCAAAATCCATTTTGCCGGAATCCTTATAAGCCTTTCCCCTTAATAAATAAAATTTATACTTCATGTCCTCAGGACTTTCTTCAATAGCATGGGTGTACTCATGGATGGAAATCCCTGCAGACACAAAAGTCGGCAAAGCTAAGGCAGCAATTATAATTATTGACAGGTATTTGATAAATCTCACATTTTTACCTACTGGCTAAAGAGTAAAAAAGATTTAATACCAAAATTAAAATCGGCGAGGTGATAAGAAATCTCTTTATAAGGTCTGAGCTGAAAAAAGGATGGCTTGTGACAATCCACCCGATTTTCTGCTCACTAATTTTTATAATGAATTTACGAAGGGACTGTCAACAGAAACGATATTTCAGCAATAGCAATTGCCTGTCTATATCTTTCAAAAAATTTACTATGGCATACGCATCACATCTTCTCACAGTCTCGCTGGCCTCCAGCAAACCTGCCCCGGGGATACTTCTTGAATTCTGCAGGTTTCCAGAGGGTATTATGGCACTCAAAGCAGGTCTTCAAATTCCGACTCTGTTGTTTCAATCTGTGCCTGGACTTCTTCCCAGCCCTGATAGGATCGTTCCAGTTTCCGTCCCAGGGAGTTGTACTCCTTGCTGAACTCGGCAAATTTATCCTGATCCTTGTAAAGATGCGGATCTGCCATGAGCAGTTCAAGTTCCTTTTTGCGTGTCTCCAGCTTTCCAATCTCCTCTTCTGCCTGTTCCACCATTTTCTTCAGGGGGTTGAGCTTTCTGCTTTTCTCCTGCCTTATTTTTGCCTGTTCCTGCCTGGCTGCCTTACCCTTTTGCTTCACAACCGTTTCCGCTGCAGTCTCCCCAAGGGGGGCATCTCCTTTCAGATCCGTTTCATTTCCTTCCTGAAGAATCTTCAGCTTATAAATATAATCTTCTATGTTGCCCTCATAGAGGGTGGCGCGCCCGTTTTTTATTTCCAGCACTTTATTGATAAAGCGGTTCACAAAATGCCGGTTGTGTGACACGATAATTATGGTGCCGTCATATTGGGCCATGGCTTCCTGCAGAACCTCCTGGGAACTCATATCCAGGTGGTTTGTGGGTTCATCGAGTATAAGCAGATTGGCGGGCTGAACAATCATTTTCGCCAGTGCCAGCCTGCTTTTTTCTCCTCCTGAGAGCACTTGCACTTTCTTGTCCACCTCTTCTCCCTTAAACAGAAAAGTCCCCAGCAAACTGCGCATTTCCGTAACGCTCATATCACCGGCAACAGCTGATAGGGTCTGCAAAGCAGTGAGGCTTAAAGCAAGCTCCTGGGCCTGATGCTGACCGAAATAGGAAATTTTGGCATTGTGCCCAGGCCGAATTTCCCCTGTGTCCGGCCTTACCAAACCGGCAAGAATTTTCATAAGGGTTGATTTGCCGGCGCCGTTTACCCCCACGACCGCCATTTTATCGCCACGCTGCAGCTGAAAGGAAACATCTTGAAAAATCTCCCTGTTATCATAACCCTTGCCCAGCAATTCAATATCAAGGGCCAGGCGGCCGCCTGGTGCTGCAGGCGGAAAATGAAACGAAACCTCCTGCTCTGTATCCGCCAGTTCAATACGCTCCATGCGTGACAATTGTTTGAGTCGGCTTTGCACCTGCTTGGCCTTGGTCGACTTGGCGCGGAACCGTTGGACAAATCGCATGGTCTGCCGGATCTGGGCCTGCTGATTGGCATAAGCAGCCCTCTCAACCTGCATGCGTATTTCTTTATCTGCCACATATTTTGAGTAATTCCCCTTAAAAGCTGTCAAGCGCCCGAGACTCAGCTCCCAGGTTATTGATGTGACCTGGTCAAGAAATGTCCGGTCATGGGAAATAATCACCAGGCCACCGTCATAGGTGAGCAAAAAGTTCTCCAACCAGGTGAGGGAATCAAGGTCAAGGTGATTGGTCGGTTCATCGAGCAGAAGCAGATCAGGCATGGCAAGCAGAAGCTTGGCAAGCATCAGTCGCATAAGCCAGCCGCCGCTCAATGAACTGCTGGGACGATCAAAATCCTCCAAAGAAAAACCCAGACCCATTAGTACCTTTTCTATCCGAGACTGCACCCGGAAGATATCAATTCTTTCCAGCCGGTGCTGCAGTTCTCCCTGCTGTTTCAACAGGACGCTGAACTCGGGATTTCCAGGATCAACTGAGGCCAGCTGGCGATTGACCGCATCGAGATCCTGCTGCAGGACCAGGGCCTCAGCAAAGGCATTTTCCGCCTCCTGGTAAATCGTCCGTCCCGTATCAAGTGCCGTAGCCTCCTGGGGCAGGTAGGCCATGCTGAAACGCTTGGGCCGGTTCACAACACCTGGATCGGTCTCAATAATGTTGCAGATAACCTTGAGCAGGGTTGATTTGCCGGTGCCGTTAACCCCAACAAGTCCAATGCGGTCATTGTCATTGATGCGGGCTGAGACATTATTGAACAGATGCTTGTCGCCGTAAAGAATATCAAGGTTATTAATGGTGAGCATGGAAATAGAGGCTAAAGTTTTAAGTGAAAATTTTATAGGGTGTCAGCAGAATATTAGGGTTCAAGGGGTCGAGAATTCGAGGGGGCAAGGGTGAAAAGGTTTTTTTCTTTCCCCTGGAAACCTTGACTCCTTGGAACCTTGATACCTTTTATATCAATAAACCAAAACAGTATTCCTGGCCTGCTCCTTATCAAAAATTAGCTCAACCCCATTCAGCATGCCAAGGGCAGCCAACCTTTTCATGCTGACGTTGTTGGGGCCGCGAAAGGCAGATTCATCTGCAGCCGCAATGGAAAGACATTTTCCCCTGGCAGCTATTGTTTTGCGCAGAACTTTTCTGGATTTTTTAAAAAGAGCCCTTGAAATGACCAGTTCTCCAAAAGATGGGTGATACGGCCCTGCCACAACTTTTGACGCAAGTTCTTCAGAGGGCTGCAGCCCCATGCGCACCACCTTGATACCATGCTGATCAAACAGGGTCTTCAGCCTGCAGCCGAGAGCTACCCCCCTAGCTAATGACAGCGGCTTATAGGTGCCTTCCCTGTATTTTTTTTCCAGGCCGCTGCCCTTGAGGACCAGGACAGGATATATTCTGACAAAATCAGGTGCCAGCCCTGCTACTTTTTTTACTGTCTGCATAAGCTTCCTGGTGCTGTCCCCGGGCAGGCCGCACATGAGCTGGGCCCCGACTGTAAAACCTTTTTCCTGCAACAGCCTGATTGCATCTTCCGACTGCTGCGCAGAATGTCCCCTGGAACTCGCTTCCAGAACATCATGGTCAAGGGACTGAATGCCCAGCTCAACGATGGATACCGAGTATTCTTTTAATACGGTGATGGTTGCTTCATCTATATAATCCGGCCGGGTCGAAACCCTGATAGAATCTACCAGTCCTTCTTCGATATAGGGCTTGACAGCACGGAGCAGTTCTCGCTGTCTTGGCCCGGAAAGCCCGGTAAAGCTGCCGCCATAAAAGGCGACCTGAACACCGGCATTCCTTTCTTTCCCTGGACGGTTCAACCAGTGCTCTATGGTTTCCTTAACTGTCGCAGACGTGGCAGGCTCCTCCTCCAAGCCTGCATGGCCGGTAATCGTGTGCTGGTCACAAAAAATACAGCGCTGTGGACATCCCTGGTGCGATATGAAAATTGGAATTATGAAGGGTGTCATGAAGAATAATTCTGTACACTTATTTTTCGAATACGCCGAAGGTACTGATGCGTTATGTATTCTTTGAACAGTTTAAATTCATAAGCTCTTTCCACCATGAATCAATACTGGCAAGGGCTGTTTCTGCTGCCTGCTGTTCTGCACCTTTCTTGCTGCTGCCAGTGCCCGTCCCGAGGACTTCTGACATGAATCTCACTGAAACCGTGAATTTCTTTGCATGGGCTGGCCCTTTTTCAGCATCAAGGTGATACGTCGGTACCTGGTTAAATTGCTCCTGGAGTTTCTCCTGCAACAGGCTCTTGGCATCTTCAACCTGCATTTTCTCTTTTTTCGCAGGGAGCAACGGTGCAAAATGGCTGCTGATAAAATCCCGCGCCTTTTCATATCCACGGTCCAGGTAGATGGCTGCCACCAGTGCCTCGAAAGCAGCGGCCAGTATGGATGATTTCTTTCTGCCCTGCGTAGCTTCCTCTCCTTTACCGAGCAGGAGAAAATCGCTTAACTTAATAGTACCGGCCATTCTGGCAAGGGTGGTTTCCCTGACCAATTCAGCGCGCATTTTTGTCAGCTCTCCCTCCCGTATGCCTGGATACATATGAAAAAGCATGTCACTGACTGCCAGGTCAAGGACCGCATCCCCCAGGAATTCAAGGGTTTCGTTATTCCGGCCATTATCGAGCTGTTCGAAACCATATGAACTGTGGACAAGGGCTCGCTGCAAAAGGATATGGTCGGCAAACTTATAGCGCAGCATTGCCTCCATTTTCTGCAGGTTGTCCTTGTTTTCATATGCCAGCTGCTGCAGAGTCTTCATGGCGAAATCTTTTTGCCATAATAACGCTTGGCAATTTCCTCTTGTCAAAAAAATGTTTCTATGTTTAAGATGACCCCTCCTCGAAATCATGCTATGATTTCGAAAAGGGCGGCGTAGCCAAGTGGCTAAGGCAGCGGTCTGCAAAACCGTTATTCACCGGTTCAAATCCGGTCGCCGCCTCCACGTTATACCCAAAAGGGGTTGGCTTCTGCGCCAACCCCTTTTTATTGGTCTGTTTGCCGGCTCATAAACCTGCTTGCTCATTACTTTTCAACCGCATGCTGATATCGCATGCAGGGGCTGAGTGCGTAAGCGCTCCAATTGAAATATAGTCCACCCCTGTATCGGCTACCTGCCGGACATTGTCCAGGGTGATGCCCCCCGAAGCCTCCAGAAGAGCCCTGCCGCCGGTAATTTTAACGGCCTCACGCATCATGGCCGGGTCCATGTTATCCAGCATGATGATATCAACAGCGCAGGAAAGGCACTCCCGCACCTGCTCCATACTTGCAGCCTCCACTTCGATCTTCATGGTGTGAGGGACTCTATCCCGCATCCTGGTAACGGCATTTTTTATAGAACCACAGGCATGGATGTGATTGTCCTTGATAAGGACCCCGTCTGCCAGATTGAAGCGATGATTGTGGCCGCCGCCAACCCGCACCGCATATTTCTCCAGCATACGCAAACCCGGAGTTGTTTTCCTGGTATCAAGGATCTTGACCGGCAGGGGCTTCACCTTTTCAGCAAACCTCGACGTGAGCGTGGCAATGCCGCAGAGGCGCTGCACAAGGTTTAGCGATACTCTTTCAGCCTTCAAGAGATCCAGCACCGGTCCCTTTGCTGTCAACAGTATATCTCCGGGCGAAGCCAGGGTTTTATCCCTGCTGGCGCTGATGATTTCAATCGCAGGGTTCTGTGTTGCAAAAACAAGGGAGGCTACAGATTCCATGCCACAGACAACAAAAGATCCCTTGGCGACAAATTCAGCCGTCCCGGTCTGGTCCGGGTCCAGGGTCGCTTCACTGGTAAGGTCGCCACTGCCTATGTCTTCATGCAGGAACTCTACTATGGCCTTTTTCAGTACATTTACATCCATGATTTTATTATAAGCGACTGGTTGCAATTTGTTTGTTTCATGTGCTAATGGCAAAGGAAAAATATTCAGACACAGGTAAGCGTAGACTCCGAGGAGCTCAAACTTTAAGAAACAAGGCGTATATGAAATACGACGTAGTGACGAAAAGTGCTGAGCCACA
>JAHEID010000003.1 GCA_024639555.1 Deltaproteobacteria bacterium | reverse complement strand
ACTGGCAAAGGCCCGGTCGTCCTGGCCTCCGGACAGGGGTACATTTACCGTAAACCCCTCTCCCTCCCCGGCGCCGACCTCGTCAAGGCTTCCCGAACCGGGATAGTAAGGATAGGAGTGGGTTGAAAAATAAAGGACCTGATTAGAGGAATAAAAGCTGTTCTGGGTGCCGTTGCCATGGTGCAGGTCCCAATCGATGATGGCTATGCGCTGCAGCCCAAGATTCTGCAAGCCATAGCGGGCTCCAACAGCAACATTGTTAAAGAGGCAAAAGCCCATGGCGCGGCTTACCTCGGCATGGTGCCCGGGCGGGCGCACCAGGGCAAAACCATTGTCTGCTTCACCCTGGAGAATCATCTCCATACCACTGATAACGGCCCCGGCTGCAAGGCAGGCCGCATCAAATGATTTTGGCGAGGCCTGCGTATCCGGGTCAAGGCTGCTGAATGTCTTGCCCGCTGTCCCGGCCACTCGCATGACATGCTCTTTGGTATGGTTGAGCTCCAGGGCTTCGACAGAGGCCGGCTCAAAGTCGGGATACAGAAAAAGCTTATTCAATGGCGGCTGTTCAAGCTGCTCATAAATTACCCGCAAGCGGTCGGGGGATTCTACATGGTTGAAATCCGGAATATGCTCCAGAAAAAGGTCATTTTTAAGAATTACCGTTTTACGCATTGGAGAGCTCCATTGTTTAACGTGTAATGTTCACAATCCTTTTTTCGGTTATCAGAATATCGAGAGGCTGATCATGGGGCTCCAGCGGCACTTTATCCACGACCTGCAACTCAAAGGCAAGCCCTATGCGCTTGGCCTGCGGGGCATCGGTTAGCAAAAACCGGTCATAGTATCCGCCCCCGTACCCGAGACGTCCGCCATGGGTATCAAAAACACTCCCTGGAATGACAGCAGCATCAATTTCACCTGGTTCCAGGCGCAGACAATTCTTTGGGTCGGGCTCCGGGATGTTGTAATAACCGGGCACAAGATCAAGCTCCGGGTCTTTTATAAGAAACGGTATCATGCGAACCGCAGAAGCATCAACCAGGGGAACAGCCACGTGTATATCCTGGTTGATGCAGTTCTTGATCAACTCCAATGTCTCAACCTCGCTGCGAAAGTTAACATAAATGAACAGGGTTGACCAATGCTGCATACCCGGTAAAGTCCAGAAATTCTGCATGACAGAAATGCTTTTGGCTTGTCTGTCTTTGTCACTCAATCCATCGCGTGCCCCTAATATTGTTTGTCTTAATTCCTCTCGGTCTTCTTTCATGCCCCAACCCTCACATCGTTAATTATCCGGGCTTTAATTTTATACGCTCAAAAGAGCATTTTTCGCCTCATGTCTGCAAGCAAAAAACCCTTCTTCTTTCCAGGGCTTGACAAAATGTAATGGCGGAAGTAAGAAAAAATGAATTATGCTTCATTTTTTGTGGGTTTTCTTTTTTGTTTATGGTAACTAGTCTTTTTTGATCATTAAAGCGAGAGGCGGTTACCACGCTGTGGTGCCAGGATCCTTGCTTTTAGCAGAGCCCCTCATGATGCTGAAAACCCCTGACTCCTTATGGCGACCGGGTTTTGTTTTTTTATGAACGGGGAATTTTAGACATGGATACCATTAAGGCTGACAAAACGCTCGATGCGAAAGGTTTGGATTGCCCCATGCCTCTCCTGAAAGCAAAAAAAGCTATAGAAACACTGGAAAGCGGCCAGGTCCTCGAAATCCTCGGCACTGATGAGGGTTCCAAAATCGATCTGCCCGGGTGGTGTGAGCGCGTTGGGCATGCCTTTCTGGGAGCAAAAGAGGAAACGAATTATTTTAAGTTTTATATTAAAAAGGGGTAAATCAAACAAAACATTAACTGTTGCACTTTCTTTTTTCAGCAAAGATGCGACCTAATTTCTGTTTAGGAGGTAAACATGGCAAATTTAGGTATTTTTGTAACGAACCCCAAGAACATGGCGCACGTCATGGGGGTTACCAAGGCGGCCAAGGCGAAAGGGGCCACTGTCAAAGTGTTTTTCACATGGAAAGGAACGATGCTTGCCAGGGATCCCCAGTTCCCCGAGATCTGCAAAATTGCTGATGAAGTTGCGATCTGTGCAGACAGCTACAAAAAGATGGGATATGACCCTGAAAATGACATTCCCGAAGGTCTTACCGCCAAGGAAATGTCAACCCAGGCCAAGCACGGATATCTCATTGATGACTGCGAAAAATATATGACTCTGTAAGGGGGAAGCCATGCCGAAAAAAGTTATGTTTCTATTAGATAAAAGTGATGACGAAAAAAACACCTTGGATGCCCTCCGCTCCACCCTGGGGCTTTCCGTTGCCAACCATTACTCATATGCTGTGATCATGAATCACACCCTGGCCAAGTTTGATGACTACAACGCTGAAAATGTCGAGTGGATTCTTGACATGGAAGGGGATGTTTATTCGACTGAGCAGGCCAATATTGACACCAACGGTTTAACTGCTGTCACGCTGGAAGAGGTGGGACAGAAGCTCAGAGAGATGGACGTTATTGTTCCCTACGGCAACTAAAGATGATGGCATCGCAAAAAGTCCGATCTACTGCGTCGTAGCACATTTTTGTTCGTGCAGCATACCGCATGTATGGCTTCACTCTCAAAAATTCACTACTCCTTGTATATCAAAATTTTTGCTTAACCATCCCTGAGACTTTTACGAGAATATTAAAAATACACGCTAAACAAGAAGGAGATAATAATTATGAAAATTTTACATGTATATCGTTCAGCGCCTTCTGAAACCACGAAAAAACTCGTTGAAATCGTTTCCGAAGGAAGAGACAGCGACAGCTTTGATCTTAATGCAGATAATCCTGATTATGATGCCCTGGTAGGCAAGGTTTTTGCCGCAGACCAGACCATCTGCTGGTGGTAAGAATATTTGACAAGATTAGACAACAAAAGGGGCCTCTCCATGGGGCCTCTTTTTGTTTAATCTCCCCATGCGAATCAAGGCCAGGATAGTCATTGAATCTCCCCGTGACGCCCTTCATATCTGTTATCATTCCAAATTACAACGGCGAAAAAACCATCGGCCGCTGCCTGGATGCCGCCTTTGCTTCACAATATACCAACTTTGAAGTTGTTGTCGTTGACGATTGTTCTGCTGACAGCTCCACAACTATTATAGAGAAATATCCCTGCAGACTCATGCGCCTGTCAGAACATGGCGGTGCTTCCAGGGCAAGAAACACCGGGGCCCAAAACAGCAACGGCGATGTGCTCTTTTTCATTGACGGTGACTGCCTCCTGCAATCCGACACCCTGGCAAAGGCGGCTGCTGCATATCAGGAAGAGGGGCCCGGAGTTATTATTGGCGGCACTTATACCCTGCTGCCCTATGATCAGCAATTCTTCAGCATCTTCCAATCCGTCTACATTCATTATTCTGAAACAAAAAACACCCGGAACCCTGACTATGTAGCCACCCACGCCATGCTTATCGCAAAAGACCTTTTTCAAAAAAGTGGCGGTTTTAATGAACAGTTCATGCCCATACTGGAGGATGTGGAATTCAGCCATCGCCTGAAAAAAGTGGGTGTTAAACTGCGCATGGTTCCAGAGATCCAGGTACAGCATATTTTTAATTTCACCCTGGCCGGATCAATGCGCAACGGCATAAAAAAATCAAAATACTGGTCCATCTATTCCATTAAAAACAAAGACCTGCTTTCCGACTCCGGCACCGCTTCACAGGAATTCAAATTTAATGTGCTTTCGTGTTTTATCAATATCCTGCTGATACTTACAGGTGTTCTGCTGAAAAACTGGACTTTCGTGCTGCCGATCCTGCTGCTCTTTGGCAGCAACCTGTTCCTCAACCGGCATCTTGCCCGGGCTTTTTTCGCGGTCCGCGGTCCTTTTTTTGCAATCCCCGCCGTGCTGTATTATACCTTGGTCTATCCCTTTGCTGTGGGCATTGGCGTCTGCAGCGGTTTTTTCAGCCAACATTTCGGGTTGCGGCCATGACCTTTTCCCCTTTCCGGCACCTTGGTTCTATCGTATGGAAAAGCCGCCCTATCCAGTTTACTTTTTTTCTCACCCGCAGGTGTAATGCCAAGTGCCCTTTCTGCTTCTATGTCTCCCAAAAGGACCAACCCCTTTCGTCGCGCAATGAGCTTTCCCTTGCTGAAATAGAAAAATTAGCGCCGCAGCTCGGTAAACTTCTGTGGCTGGCATTTTCCGGCGGCGAAATTTTTCTGCGTTCCGACCTTGTTCAAATTACGCAGCTTTTTTACAGAATCAACCGGCCGGCGATCATTCTTCTGCCCACCAACGGCCTGCTGCAGGAGACAATTTACCATGCGGTGGAAACCATCCTGCAGGAGTGCCCCAAAAGCTCCATTGTGGTCAAGCTTTCCCTTGATGGCCCGGAAAAGGTCCATGATGAGCTGCGCGGGGTTGCAGGCGCTTACCAGAAAACTCTCAAGACCTGCAAGGCACTGGGAAAACTCGTTCACAGGTATGGCAACTTTGAACTCGGCATCAACACCGTATTCTGCCGGGACAACCAGGAATATATTGATGAAGTCATAGACAAGGTCCAAACTCTGCCCCAGGTCAAGACCCATACGGTCTCCCTCATCCGGGGCGAGGTCTTCCGTGATGACCTGAAGCAGGTGGATCTAGACAAGTACAAAAAAGTTATTGACCGGCTGGAGTCAGACCTGAAAAAAAGACTGGCATCAATGTATCGTTTCCGGGGGGCCAAACTCAAGGCGGCCCAGGATATTCTCCAGCGCCGTCTTATCCATGAGGCTTCCCGCCAATCAAAGCGCACCGCCCCCTGTTATGCCGGAAAGCTGAACCTGGTGCTGACCGAAACCGGAGACCTCTACCCCTGTGAGGATTTTTCTGAGCAGATGAAATTCGGCAATGTGCGGGAGAGTGAATATGACCTGCAGAAATTGCTGGAATCTGATCGCTCCAGACAAATTCTTCAATTCATACACGACATGGGCTGCCACTGTACCCACGAGTGCTATTTCATGACCAATATTTTATTCAATCCCAGCCGCTACCCTGCCCTGTTAAAGGAATACCTGCAGCTCTAACCCGAAGTATTCATGACCATTTCAGAAAAAGCATTCTATCTTTATAGGGGGGCTTCGCAAACTGGCGCATATAGCGAAACCTGCTGTTGTACTGCATCACAGTGGCAGGAATATTGACTCCTTGAATAAGCCTGCAACCCCAACTCGTATATTTTCAGGAAGAAAATATTACCTGCTGCGCTTGAAAAGGTTATTTTCTGCCTGCAGCCAAAACAGGCTTTTAATTCCCTGCCAGGCGGCAAGAAGGTCGTTTAAACTGCGAAGCGCCAGGACCCGGCGCCAGAGGAACTTTGGGCGGGAATAGAATTTCTTGAGGGCCAGCTGCCGCAGCTCGGAAATCTGCTCCCGTGTCATGGTAAACGGTACAAAGGCTGCACCCTGGTAAGTGAAGTCTGACAAATCCTCAGACATTGTGCCGTATTTTTCGATATTATCATAGAGCTCGGTGCCGGGGAACGGTGTTATGGCATGAAAATTGGCAATATCCGGGTCGAGTTCCAGGGCAAATTCAATGGTTTTCAGTCCATCCTCGAAGGTCTGCCCCGGTATACCAAAGAGAAAAGGTGTATACACTGTCAGTCCCACCTCTTTGGCAGCCTTCACCGCCTTACGGATTTGGTTCGGTGTTATGCCTTTACGGATGGCATTCAAATCCTTCTGCACGCCGCTTTCAGCACCGAATAAAATAGCCCAGCATCCAGCATCCTTAAAGGCCTGCAGCAAAGGCCTGTCAACCTGGTTCACAACAGCTGAGGCGAACCAGGTGAAATCAAGGTTACGCTTCTTTATTTCATTGGCAAGAGTCATGGCCCTGTTGTAATCAGCTGCAAGAGTGTCATCGATAAACTTGATCTCCCTGTAGCCCTGGCCCAAGACAAACTCGATCTCTGCCATAACGTTTTCCACTGAACGATACCGTATGCCGCTTTTGCGGTGTTTGTCTATCTGAAAACAGTACAGGCAGTTGCGGTTGCAGCCCCTGGCGGTCATGATGACGGCAACAGGCTTTCTTTTGTAGGTGGCAGGCGGGGGAATATATTTGCCGGCTTCACCCAAAAGTTCCCGGGCAGGAAAGGGCAGCGCATCCAGGTCGGTGATAAGGGGACGGGGTGGGTTTTTCTTGATTTTTTTGCCCTGTCGGTAGGCCACTCCCTCTACCCCGTCAAGGTCTGCTCCAGAGTCAAGCCTGGCGAGCATTTCAACAATCGTTATCTCTCCCTCGCCTGTTACTACAGCATCAATATCCGGGCAGTCCTCAAAACATTTTTCCTGCAGCGCTACGGGATAGGGCCCGCCAACTGTCAGGAAAACATCAGTAAGGCTTTGTTTTACGGCAGCTGCCGTCACTTTGGCCTTTCCCCAGCCAAAGGCGGTGGAATAGAGGCCGACAAATTCCGGCTGATACTCTTGAACATGCTGCATTATTTCATCATGAGCCATAAAGGCCCCATTATAAAACCGCACCTTGTGGCCTGCCTGTTGCAAAGCTGCAGCAACATAAAGTGTACCAAGCGGCTGCCAGTAATTAATCTGGGAGCCCGCTGTTTTTGTGGAAAAAATATCCTCCGGGGCCCAGGCGGGTATTATAAGCGCACATTTCATCTTTTGCTTATTTTCCAATGAACTTTCACGGGAATTTACTTTTCTTTATATCTATTATAGTCTTTTAAGGGCTTCTATGCTGGTAATAAATTGTAAAGGCAACATCGCCAAATAAAAAAGCCAGGAGAGCCCATACGCTGACTCTCCTGGCTTCAATATCTCCCGGACCCACGATTATTTCGGGCTCAGGTATTATCTGAACTGAAAAGCGTGCTGCGATACATTGGCAGCAGTTAAAATATTATTTGACAATCATCACCGGACGGTCAGCAGTATTGGCAACCTCCCTGCTGACGCTTCCCATGAAAAGGCGGGCCCTTTTTCCTCTGGAACCAATGATAATCAAGCTGACATCCTCATCTTTGGCTGTCTGGACAATTTCTTCAGCCGGTATACCGGTCTTTACCATTGTCCGGATATTGGGTACCGGAGACCGTTCTTCAAGGGAACTTTTATAAAAATTCAGTATCTTTTCAGCCTTCTTGTCCATGGCTTCTTTAAATTCAGTGCCTTGGACCACATCCGCAAGTGTACTCAGCTCAGCATCACCCAGCATCTCGTCCATAAGAGACCTGCCGGCAAATTTTTCAACGTACAGCAGGATGATTTCTTCAGGTGCCATGCATTTGCACATCTGCGTACATTTCTCAAAAATTTCTTTCGAACTTTTCGTATCATCAACTGAGATCAATATTTTATTCATCACATTCACCCGTTATCGGTTAACGAGAATCCATATCATATTGTTTGATGGCCCCCGTAATCAAATACTCTATTGCCGCGCTGGAGGCGGAGGAGCACCATAACCACCTGCTGGAGGCGGAGGAGCACCATAACCACCTGCTGGAGGCGGAGGAGCGCCATAACCGCCTGCTGGAGGCGGAGGAGCGCCATAACCGCCTGCTGGAGGCGGAGGAGCGCCATAACCGCCTGCTGGAGGTGGCGGAGCACCATATCCGCCTGCAGCTGGTGGCGGAGCACCATATCCGCCTGCAGCTGGTGGCGGAGCGCCATAACCGCCTGCTGGAGGTGGTGGGGCACCATAGCCACCTGCGGCCGGGGCTGGGGCGGCTCCATAGCCACCGGAAGGCTGTGCATCCTGCCCTTCCTGGCTTTCCCCAACCTTTTCTACTTCAGGCACTTTACCGGTCTGACTGTACATAGTTAGGTACCCCAGCATTCCAACCACTATTACTATTATTATCGCCAGAGGCTTATTCATGTGTTGACCTCCTTAGAGCCTTTTATGCTCCAAAAGAAAAAGAGTTCCTATCCTTTTTCGATCATAAAGATGATTTTGCCGCCTTCCTTGTCCTGCTCCAGGATTTCGTGGCCGGCCTGCTCGCACATCTGAATAATGGTTTCACCCGATGAAGCATTGTCAAAGATAAGCTTTAAGGTGTCGCCTTCTTCCATTTTTTCCAATGATTTTTTGCAGTACAGCTGAGGATGCGGGCAAACATATCCGCAAACATCCAATACATAGGTATCATCACTGGTTTTTGTAAATTTCATTTCAGCCATTTTAGTTTTCCTCCAAATTCATTTATGATAGTTCCGATAGTTAAACTATATTAAAAATCTGCCATCTCTTTTGCCATCTTCCTTTCAGTCCACCAGTTAAAGAACTTAACCCCAAAAAAGGCCCCTGTAACCATGCCAAGACCAAACAGCCAGCCGCCCGGGTCGCCGCCGGCCGCCCGGATAAAAAATGCGCCGATGTTGCACCCGAGGCCGGGGCGGGAACCGATTCCCATCAGGGTGCCGCCCACAAGACCCCAGACGATAAGCTCGCCCTTGGGCGCCTTGAACTTGAACTCGTTGCTGATCAAAGAGAGTATCATGGCACCGAAAATAATACCAACGGACATCCAGAGAGCCGGGTTGCGCCATAATTCCGGCAAACCGTTGACCACGCCGAAAAAGACATTGTGGCGCATATCAATGCCTATTTTTTCCATAATCCAACCGGCAAACTGGGCTTCCTGGGTAGTGATATACCAGTACCCTGGATCAAAGACGTTACCAAATATCCCTGTATCTGAACCATGGCCCATTTGGGTAAGCAACTGCCCGAAGTTTGTTACATTGTATTTGAGCTGCATACCTTTCATAACAAAAATGTGCCAACCCGCAGTACAACCGATCAACACACCCATCAAAGTGGTACGCTTGGAAGCCAGGACCATATCCTTGATGCCTGTCATATGAACGCCCATGCCTGATAATGGAATTTGGGCGTCGGGATTTTTCTTGTTATGTTTTTTGCGTTTCTTGATAAAGCCCTTTTTCATATAGGCGAAGTAGATAACAACAACAACAAGAATCGCCGGAATAATGGCGTTGACAAGTGCGTCACCGATAAAGTACTTCCAGGCGCCGGGCAGGACTGAAAACAATTTTGTATGCGACAGCTGGACTGTGTCCAGGTCAAAAATGTAACCTGTCATGTAAGTATCAAACCAGGAGGTGACGTTCTCGCGGGGCAGCCAGGTTTTTGACATGGAAGACTGAATCCAGGATTGCGGCAGCAGCTTGTTGAACGGCCCTCCGGCGGTTACAAAAATGGCTTGGCCAAAAGAAATTCCCATAATGGACAATATGGAGGTGCCGTTTCCTTCACCAATTTTGTAGAGGGAGCCGGATGCACAACCACCGGCAAGAACCATCCCCACTCCGAATATGACCCCGGCGATCAAGGTATGTATCCCTGCCGGTGCCGGGTGGAAGGTGCTCATGTTTGTGGCCATCAGCAACGCTTGAATAAGGCTGAAAAAAATCAGGGCTATAAGAATCCCGACCGCCATCCTTGGAACCCCTGCCGCAAAAAGGTCACGCGAGGCAGATGCAAAGCAGAACCTGCCGTATTGCAGCATCATGCCGTACGCGAGCCCAAACCAGATATACACATTCAGGTACATGTAATTTGCACTTGCGCTTGCATACAGAACAGTGATCAGGATAAACACACCGGCTATAATGTATGCCTTGCGTATATTCTTTTTCTTTTGATCTTCCATACTTCCCCCCTATGGTTAAATCATTAAACTGTGGTGCATTTTGAACTGATAATGCAAAATCTCAATGAATAAATTAACCGTTTGTCTTCCCTATACCCTATACAAAGCTGCCTGAAAACCTTCTGCATTGTTCTTTATTTAAAGGTAGCGGGCAGTTTTCAGCAACAAAAAAAATGAACCCTCACTCATTTTGATAATTTGGAGTGTATAATTTGTCGTATGATAAATGTCAAGAAAAAAGGTTCATGGTCACTGGTGGTTGAAAAACCCCTTGTGTTTAAAAAAATTTCCTGGGATGGCCTGCGATTAGGGGGAAATACCTATACGGCATGAACCTGTCATTTGTGGTACACCGTTACAAATGTCTGGTACTGAAAAATATTGGAACTCTGATTAAATATTTTTTGAAATGGATAGAGTGACGTTTTCTTATCAATGTCTTGCGGCAGGGGCCGCTTTGGATCATCTGAAATTAGGACCAGTGCATCAATATTTTTTGTGCCTGGTTTGGGGGAATAGTATCCGGGCAGAGAAAATTCCCAGGTGAAACGGAGCGGGGCGGATTTGACCCGTTCCAAAACCTCCGGCTTTACCGGTTCATACTCATAAACAAGCGTTTTATGCGTGTAAATATCCAAAACAGGCACAGCTGTAGCAGGGTTTACCACTGCATTGTCCCCGGCAAAACTTACGACCTCAACATTGGCCCCCGGGATTGAATTTACATAGTGCCCCGCAGCCTGCAGGTTCTGGACCCCCAGGGTATTCAAAAAAGGCAGAAAGCCCATGTAAGCCACAACAAAGGAGGTGACGACAATAGAGAAAACCACCTGTTTTGTCACTTTTTTGTTTTGTATCTCGCCCATGCCATAGGCTGCCATCAGGGCAAACATGGGGAAAACCGGCATTGTATAGCGTATTCTTTTCACCTGCAGAAACAAAAAGAGGAAGAGGAGAAAGCTGACGATTAAAAACCTGAAATCCATTTTTCTGGCTGCAGTAAAAACTGCAAAAAGGGCTGCTGCAGTTATAAAGGGATGGATTTGGAATAAAAAAGTGGAAATGTAGCTCTCGCCCCAGCGATGCAGGCCCGGTTTCTGGTACTCTAGCAGAAAGCCAAGCTGTGGACCCAGAATATCCTTATATACAAGAAAAAAGGCTCCTGTCAGAACAAGGGCCAACAGGGCCAACACCAGCCCCCGCCTTATTGTCTGGGTCGGGTTTACGTATATAAAGTACGCATAAATAATCGGTATAAGCGTCAGAAGCATCCAGGTTGAATATTTTATATAAAAAACCAAAAACAATGCGAAACCGGCCAGTAAAATACGGACTGCTCCGCCATTTTTTAAGGCCTTGACAGTGGCAACAACCGCAAGCATGAAAAAAAACATGGTCGGTACATCCGTCAACATCAATGGAACCTGGGTATACACGTATGGAAAGCCGAGAAGCAGCAATCCGGAGCGGAACCCGGTATCTTCATCCCAAAGGGTTTTTCCGAGCTGGTAGGTTAAGACAACGGTCGAGGAATAAAAAAATGTATTAAGGGCCTGGATGAAAATTCTTTGCTCCCCGAAAAATTTAAACACCAAGCCATACAGGAAAGGAACGAGCGGCAGATCTGTCCAGGCAAAAATTTCCCTGCCCCACTGTTTTGCAAAATAGCCACCCCCGTAAACACTGAGTTGCTTTGCCTGTGTAAAATACCGCGCTCCATCGACAATAACCTCCGGTATAGACCAAAATGATGAAGCCATGACACAGGAAGTGACAAAAAGCACCAGTGGTTTATTTTTTTCATAAAAGGAAATCCGGCTGAGTAGCCAGGCTAAAATTAATGCCACGGTCAACATAAGCCCAACACGGGAAAGGTCAACAAAATCAAACACCCAGTTCCAGCTGGTAAGCCTGTTGTCATCAAGGTGTCTGTTGAAATAAAGCACAAGGGGGGTAACCAGGCTCAGGATGAAAATGAACAGGTGCTGATCCACATCTATTTTTTTGCCTCTTTTCATGTCTTTTCTGTACTGTGCTTTCTCTGCTGCTTTTATTTGCTTTGATATCAGTCCATTATTTTGCGAGGGCTGCTTGAGTTCCGCGTTGCCCTGCCAAGGTATACATCTACCGATACGCACCCTACATCTATATGTATTTTTGACTTTTTATTATAATCTTGACAATTAAATGCGGATAAACAATAAACCTATCCTTTGCATATTATTTTGTTTCGGGAGATATCAAAGGAAAAAATCATGGCCGAGATCAAGTTTCTTGTTGAGGGCATTGTCTGCACCGGCTGTGCCATGGATATGGAAACTGTCATGCTTGATATGGATGGGGTTGAAGACGCTTCAGTCAATTACAAGGATGGAGTTTTTTCCATTACCTTTGAGCCTGCCGAAATTGCTGTTGAAACTATAATAAAAAAAGTAGAAAAGCTTGGATTCAAAACCAAAATTCTTACAGGATAGGGCAGGGTTTGTTTATTCATTTCAGGTGGTTAGAAAAGTTTCAAAAAAAAATATTTTTTCTTGACTACTATACCACAGTGTGGTATCTAATGCTACCTACAATCTTTTTTTTACAACATATTGAAACAGTTAGAGGAAGGCCATCTTACCGCGACCACCAAAGATGGTAGCTTTAATTAATTTGAACTAGAGGAGGTAAAAAAATACTTAAGTATTTTTATTGGTCGTGCTTAAAAATAATTCACAAAAAAACACAATTAAAAAACGGGGGGAAACATGAAAAAAGTATTATCAACTGTCGGGATACTGTCCCTGGTAGCAGGTGCCTACCTAACTCTCAGCACCGTAAACTCTTATACGCCTGTTGCTGACGCATCAAGCCCTAAGCAACCAACCTATTCCGGCACCCTATACGTAGCCGGCATGGGCGGACACTTTTCAAAAGCCGACGTAAGCATCAATCCCAACAACCAAGCTGCACCCATTACAGTAAACAGTGTTGAAATGGTAGATATCGGCGGGGCCGGATACCCTACCCACGACGCCAGAATTGATGCCAGTGACAGAAATACCATGTACTGGTCAACCTACAAACTCGACACGTGGAAGGATAAAAACGCCAAAGGCGGCAACCTGCATGTAGGAAAAACCAACCTCAAGACCGGCGAAGTCGTAGCTGACACTGCCTTCCCTGCTCCGAAAAGAGCGGCATGGACCGGCGCCAACTATTGCGCGTCCGGCCAGTCCGCCAGTTCCTACATCCCTGTTTCCATGGCCAACGAGGGATATCTCGATGTGTTTGACAAAAAGACCATGCAGTTGAAGCACAGGGTGTTTTTCGATGATCTCGGCATCAAGGCCGGCGAGACCACCTTTGCCCACGGCATTAACACACCTGATATGAAAAAATTCCTCTTGACCGTTAACGACACCCCTACAGGCTTCACCAAGTGGACCGGCAACACCAAGCTGATGTATCTTGACATGGCAGCCCTGGAGCAGGGCAAAGCCGTCAAGCTTGCCGAAGCGATGATTACCGGAAAGCCAAAAGATGCATCAGGCGGCACCATCACCTTCAGGCAGTACTTCACCAATGACGGCAAGTACCTCCTGCAGTCCGGTGCTGACCGTGGTTACCTCATCGATGCCGAAACCCTGAAAGTGCTCGACGAGATCACACCGCTTCCAGGCGAAAATCATGATATCATTCCCACGCCTGACGGGAAATTCGCTGTCATGACCCTGCGTGAAAAAGCCAAGGACTTTGAGGGCAATGACTCTGTAGACGGCACCATCCTGCTTTATGACATCGAAAACAGGCATACCGTTGGCAAGTCGGAATCTGTCTGCTTTTCCTGCCATAAAGGCGAGGGACTCGGCAAGGCCATTCTCTGTGGTCTGGATGCTAACTGGAAATAACTCTTTCCGGTCTTGCAATAGTTAGTAAATATTGATACAAACGGGCTTCGGGTTATTTTGATCCGAAGCCCGTTTTTTATTTATTCTGCTCATTTTTCTTAAGCTTATTAGAAGATAAATCGCATGGCTCAAATTTCTTTTTTTTCAGTAGCTCTCAAAAACCTGAAGAGAAAAACATTCCGCACAGGGGTGCTTGTCTTCGCCATAGCCCTGCTTGTATCACTCCTGATATTTGCCATCTCTTTTACGGTCAGCGTTGCGTCGAGCCTGAAAAAATCTGCGGATCGCCTGGGGGCTGATCTTGTTGTTGTGCCTGTTGGTGCCCGGGGCTTTGCCGAAGAATTTCTTCTTGAATCAAAAAACACCTCCTTCTACATGCCGATAAGCATTATCGAAAAGGTCTGGGAAATTGAAGGCATTGAGGCTTTGACCTACCATACATACCTTTCTTCAATTTCCGGGCTCTGTTGCGATATCATGCCGACCAGAATTGTTGCCTATAACCCGAAAACAGACTTTATCATCAACCCCTGGCTGCAGGAGTCTCTCGGCAGGCCGCTGCAGCTTGGAGAGTCTATAGCAGGTTTCGGCACCAGTGAAAACCTTGGCCTCGGCCTCCTGGATATTGAGGCGACAATTTTTGACAACCGCTTTAAAATTGTAGGCGTGCTTGAGCAAACCGGTACCGGCCTGGATCATGCCCTGTTCATGACCGAAGATAACCTGAAAAACATCATTGAAAGCGGCAAATCACCCCTGAAAAAAGGGGAAATATCGATAATTTTCACCAAGCTTAAAAAAGGCTATGACCCTGATTTTGTGGGAAGGGTGCTTGAGGGTGAAATCCCCGAGGTTGATGTTGTGGCTAGAAGTGATATGGGTGAAAAGTTTATCAATACCCTGGCTGATATTAACAAAATATTTTTGCTTACCACAATTCTGGCCTCAGTTCTGACAACCTTTCTTGTCTGGGCTATTTTTTCTGCCATTGCCAATGAGCGCTCAAAGGAGATTGGAATTATGCGGGCCCTGGGCGCCAAAGAGTCCCACATTGTCAGACTCTACCTTATAGAAGTTTTGGTACTGGGCCTTTTGGGCTCCATAATTGGAGTGTTGGCCGGCACGTACCTTTCTGCAATGCTTGCAGGATCGTTCAGCCTGCTGAAAAACATTTCTGCGGGCCTGACAGTCAGCCAGCAAAGTGTAATCGCCATGGTGGGTCTTCTTGTTGGAACCACAATCTGTGTGACCGGTGCCATGATGCCGATCAACCGCATTAAAAAAATGGAACCGCTGCTGGTTATTAAAGAGGAATAACGTGTCGTTTCTACACATTGAAAACCTGACAAAAACCTATACTGTTGACCACGAAACCCTTATGGGGGTGGACAACGTCTCCCTCTCAATCAACAGGGGAGAGTTTTTATCCATTGTCGGACACTCTGGCTCCGGCAAAACCACCCTGGTCTCCATCATCGGCGGCATCCTGAAGCCAACCGCCGGAAGGGTATTGCTTGAGGGTGTGGATATCTGCACCCTTGACGACAGCAAATTGTCTGAATTCAGGGCCAAAAGAATCGGCTTTATGTTCCAGTTTGCCAGCCTGCTGCCCATTCTTACAGCCAAAGAAAACGTACTGCTGCCTGGAATATTCAACCCCGGTCAAATAACAGATAACGACAATACCGCCCGGGGCCTTCTGGAAATGGTCGGGATCGGAGAAAAGCTGGACTCTTACCCTTCGCAACTCTCAGGCGGTCAGCAAAGAAGAGTTGCAATTGCCAGGGCCCTGTTAAACAACCCGGATATCATCCTTGCTGATGAACCAACTGGCGATCTGGATGAGGAGACAGAGGCTGAAATTATGCACCTGCTTGAAGAAATTAACAAGAAGCAGGGAGTGACCATCATTCTGATAACCCACAACCTTGGCTTGGCAGGAAAGGCACAAAAAAAATACAGAATGAGCAGGGGCCAGCTGGTTGATATTTAACCGGCCGGACCATCTTTACAAAAAAAGCCGGAAGGGGGTAATTAACTGCACCCTCCGGCTTTTTACAAACAAGGTATCTATCGAATAAGGCTTTCAACTGGCCTGTTTTTTTACCTGAACTGCTTGCGGTCCCCTTTGTGTCTGTTCTATCTGAAAGTCCACCTTCTCACCTTCCTGCAGGGAACGAAAACCACCGGAATCTTCAATGCCAGAATAGTGTACAAAAATATCACCATCGCTATCTGTTTCAATAAAGCCATATCCTTTTTTGTCATTAAACCACTTCACCTTGCCTTCCATAGTACTGTTAACTCCTTTTCGTTTTTGTGGTTTTGTCCAAAGGGTGTTCCGGTGGAAAATAATGCGAAATTCTTATTCTTGGTGAAACGCTGCTGCAGCTGCCAACAAAACACCGATCTAAAATAGTACATTCGCTTAAATGAATGTTCATTCATTTAAACAATATTTTTACTCTCTGCCATAAAAAAATTTTATTTGCCCTCCGGACACAATTTTTCCATGATCCTGTCATGAAAATAGGGTCTGAATTTCTTTATGCTGATGTTTTCCCTGCTGGGGTGCACGCGGTTGCTGAGTAAAACAATGACAACCTCTTTTTCCGGATCTATCCAAAATGATGTCCCCGTAAAACCAAGATGCCCTACGCTTATTGGTGATAAACGGCTGCCACAGCTCGATTCTTCTGCTGCCGGTGTATCAAACCCGAGAGCCCAGCTGCTGCCTTGTATTTGTTGCTGCCTGGCCAGAAAGCTTACCAGGTCCTCTTTATTAATATTCGGATGTTCCGCCGCTCCTTTCCACAAGTCAAGGATAACGCCGGCATATGTTGTCACGCCCTCAATGTTTCCAAACAGCCCACTGTGGCCGGCAACACCTCCCATGGTATAGCAATTATCATCATGGACTTCTCCACAGAGTATTTTTTTTCTCCACGGACATTTTTCTGTTGCAACAAAACCTGTAATGGGGCGGTTGTTTTTTCTTTCATACAGGGGATTATAAAAAATTTTCTTTTCCAGGCGAAGTGGCTTTAAAACCTTTTCCTCAACATAGTGCGCCAGGCTACATCTTGCTTTTTTTTCAATTATTCTACCAAGCAGAATAAAGCCAAGATCGCTGTATATAGAAGCGGTTCCAGGGGCATATACCAGGGATTCTTGCAGTATAAGGTTTTCAACAAACTCATTTTTTTTATTTCCGGGTATATCCTGCAGAATATGAAAATACTCCCTGTGCGCCGGAAATCCGGAACTGTGACTCAGCAGGTGCCTTGTGGTAATATTGCTTTTTTCTCCTGTTATTTTTTTTTCCAGTAAAGAGGATAGTTTTTCATCAACATCAATTTTTTTATCCTTGATAAGGCAAAGGATTCCCTGTGTTGTGGCAAGTGGTTTTGTTAATGAGGCAAGATCAAAAAAATTATTTTTATGGAGTTTCCTTTTTTCCGGATATAGCGATGCATTGCCATGATGGACAATGGCTTGTTTTTTTCCTTTTCCTAAACCACAGGCAATACCAGCTGCAGCAGAAGGAAAAACCCCTTCTAAAGCCCCCTTTTCAAGCAGTTTTTTAATCTCCTTTTGCAGTATAATAAGAGGGGGTTTTCCGCACTTCATTTTTTACTATTTTTTATATATTGTAAGTGTTTGTAATTAAAAAGAAAAAATAGTTGTTTTTAATATTTAAAAACATTGTTCTTTTGTTCTTTTTCCACTATAATAATTATGTTCTTTTGCTGCTTTTTTTTGTTCTTTTGTTTGGTATTATTTTTATAAAATGTTGATAACTTTATTTTCTTTTTTTTTACCTTTTTTATAAAAATTTTTTCTTAAAAACTTTTATAAAAAAATCAATATTTTATATTTATTATTAACATATTCCCGCTCTTAATAATAATATTCTTCTTACTACATAAATAATAAATATAGAGAGGTCTCAAATTATGCCTTTATCAATCAATGTTTCAAAAGAAGATTTTTTACCTGCTCTTAGTTCCTTGCAAAGCATCACCGGCAAAAAGGGGACCATGGCTGTATTGGCCAACGTACTTATCCAAACCCAGGACAATTTTATTGAAATAATAGCAACTGATCTGGAAGTTGGAATAAAAAAAAGTGTTGCTGCTGAAATAATAAACCCTGGCTCGATTACCTTACCGGCTAAAATTTTATATGAAATAGTAAAAGAGTCAGGATCAGACAGTATAAAAATAGAAGAAAAGGATAAAAACTGGGCCAAAATTAAAGCAGGCACCAGTATGTATAACCTAGCAGGTACTGCGAGTGAAGAGTATCCTGATTTTCCTGAGTATAATGAAGAAAAACTTATTTCCATACCCTGTGATTTAGTTAAGGAACTTATAGATAAGACTATTTTTTCAGTAGCCCAGGAAAGGGAAAGCAACTACACCCTGACAGGCATTCTTTTCGAAAAAGGAAAAAATGAAGATAAAAAAAATATTTTAAGAATGGTTTCATCGGACGGACACCGTTTGTCTATCATGGAAAAGGAGTTAGATAAAGAAAGTAATGATATTATTATAGAAAAAAATACGCTTATACCCAGAAAAGGGGTTTCAGAAATTAAGAAGGCCTGCGAGGGGCAGAAAAATTTTTCCATTGGCTCTGATAAAAAACAAATTGTTGTAAAAACAAAAAATTCTCTGATGATTGTGCGTCTAATGAACGGAGAGTTTCCAGATTATGGAAGTATTGTAAATGTTATTGAAAAAAACAATTTTCTAGAAATTGAAAGACAGGGTTTTCTTGAATCCCTGAAAAGAACAAACCTTTTTACCGAAGACACATTTAACGCAATCCAGTTGATTGTTGATGAGAATAAGCTTGTGCTGTCATCACAAAATATGGATTACGGAAATGCCAAAGATGAAATGGAAATAAATTACAAAGGTGAACCGTTGGAGCTTGGATTTAACTGCCGTTATTTCATAGACACACTCCAGGTAATGAGGAGTGACACGGTAAGGGCCTATGTGAATTCAGACCAGAGTCCATGTCTTTTAGAGGGTGCTGCTGATCAGGGGTTTATTAGTATAATAATGCCCATGAAAATATGATGGTTTCATAAAAGTCGTATCAATCATCGACTGTTTCGTTGGCCGACAATACGTCCAAAGATAGAAATGCGGCTTTTAGCGAGATAGAAAAAAATGAATTTTAAAAAAGCCCTTATTTAATAAAGGAAAATAAAAAACAAAAAATGGAAAAGACAGAAAAAAAAGAAGAAAACGGGTCTTACGGAGCCGAACAGATAAAGGTATTGGCAGGACTTGAGGCCGTTCGCAAAAGACCCGCCATGTATATTGGCAACACTGCGGAAGAAGGCCTTCACCATCTTGTCTATGAGGTGGTTGACAACAGTATTGATGAGGCCCTGGCCGGACACTGTTCCAAGATAAAGGTAAATATACATCAGGATAACTCTGTTTCTGTTGAGGATAACGGACGCGGTATCCCGGTTGCCAAACACCCGACCGAAGACATGTCTGCTTTGGAACTGGTAATGACCACCCTGCATGCCGGCGGCAAATTTGACCATTCAAGTTACAAGGTTTCCGGCGGGTTACACGGTGTGGGGGTTTCAGTGGTCAACGCCCTGAGTGAATGGTGCCGTGCTGAAATAAAAAGAGACGGAAGCACCCACATGCAGTCGTATTCTTTCGGGGATAAAGACAACGAGATTGAAACAATTGGTGATACAGAACTTACAGGTACCAAAATAACCTTTAAGCCCGACCCCTCAATATTTACGGAGACAACGGAGTACAAATATGAAATTATTCAAAACAGGCTCAGGGAGTTGGCCTTTTTAAACAAGAACGTCAAGATTGTCCTCCACGATGAAAGAAATGGTGCTGAGGATGAGTTTCACTACGAAGGCGGCATCAGCCAGTTTGTCGAATATCTGAATCGCAAGCGGACCCCTGTAAACCCAGAACCAATTTTTTTAGAAGGTGAAAAGGATGGAGTGCAGGTCGAGGTTTGTTTTCAGTATTATACAGGCTACACAGAAAGGCTTTTCTCGTTTGTCAATAATATTCATACCAAGGAAGGAGGTACTCACGTCACCGGTTTCCGGGGTGCCCTTACCAAATGTATCAATCGCTATGCCACCGAAGACATCATTCCCAAGAGCATGAAAGAAAAAATGGGGGGAGATGATGTTCGGGAGGGTATCACCTGTGTGGTTTCTGTGCGGGTGCCTAACCCCCAGTTTGAGGGCCAGACGAAGACCAAACTGGGCAACAGCGAGGTCAGGTCGATCGTTGAGACGATCTGTAATGAAAAACTGGGGGTATATCTAGAGCAGAATCCCCTGGAAGCCAAGAAGATCCTTGCCAAGGTTGTTGAAGCTGCCCGGGCTCGGGAAGCGGCTCGCCGCGCCAAAGAGCTTTCCAGGAAAAAGGGTAACGGTATTGATCTGTTGATGGCCGGAAAACTTGCAGAGTGCCAATCAAAGAAACCAGAAGAAAGAGAAATATTTCTGGTTGAGGGTGATTCAGCCGGCGGCAGTGCCAAACAGGGCCGTGACCGGGTGTTTCAGGCTATATTGCCTTTACGCGGCAAGATAATGAACGTTGAAAAGGCCCGCTACGACAAAATCCTCTCGAGTGAGGAGATCAAGCAAATCATCGCTGCGTTGGGCACCGGCATCGGCAAAGATGATTTTGACATTGAACAGCTTCGATACCACAAGATCGTAATAATGACCGATGCCGATGTGGACGGCGCCCATATCCGTACCCTGCTCCTGACCTTTTTTTTCAGGGAGATGCACTCACTGGTCAGTGCCGGCCATGTCTATATCGCCCAACCGCCCCTTTACCGCCTGGGGCGCGGCAAGAAGGAGCAGTACTTTGCCGATGATGAGGAACTGAATCAGTTCCTTTTCAAGCAGGCCAGTTCAATGATGTCAATCAGGAAGGGAAAGAAAGGCAAAGGGGTGGCTGGAGATGAGATGGTTGATCTCCTGAAAAAGCTGTCCGGTTACCTGAAAATCATACAATATCTTGAAAGGGTGGGAATCTGGGAGGACATGATAACCCTCCTGCTCAATAATGATGTCAAATCGGCCGACCAGTTTGCGGATATTACTTTTGTTGAAAAATTAAGGGACCACCTTAAGGACAAGGAGTTTATTCTGGGAACGACAAGACCCTGTCACTGGAAGCCGAGTTGCTATGAGTTCGATGCCGCTTACAAAGATAAAGCTCACCTCATGGTGACTGTCGGTCCGCAGGTTCCCCTGATACCGGAATATCATGCACTGATCAATCTTTACCCAAAGGTTAAAAAGTTTATCGAGGGTGAATATATAATTGACAATAAGGGCCAGCAGATTGAGGCTGGAGACTGGAAAGAGCTCCTTGAGGTGGTTCGCAAGGAATCCTTCAAGGGCAGCCATTTACAGCGCTATAAAGGTCTTGGTGAGATGAATCCGGAACAACTCTGGGAGACGACAATGGACCCGGCTAAGCGGGTCATGCTCCAGGTAAAAATTGAAGATGAAGACAAGGCCGATGACATTTTTACCACATTGATGGGGGACAAGGTTGAGCCGCGGCGCGACTTTATCCAACATCACGCCATGGAAGTATCCGAGTTGGATATCTAAGAACCAACTTCACTGACCTATGCACCGTATCATAACTATTAACAAACGAGATGTTTAAGAAAAGCGACAGGTAAACACACAATGGTGGAAGAAACAAAAGAAATACTCAGGGAAATGTTCCCTGATATATCCATAGAAGCCGAGTTGAAAAAATCCTACATGGACTATGCCATGAGCGTCATAGTCGGCCGGGCTCTGCCCGATGTACGCGACGGCCTTAAGCCGGTCCATAGACGCGCCCTTTTTGCGATGCGGGAACTGAACAACTACCACAATCGCCCCTACCTCAAGTCAGCCAGGATTGTCGGTGACGTGATAGGTAAATACCACCCACACGGTGATACGGCGGCATACGACACCATTGTTCGGATGGCCCAGGATTTTTCAATGCGCTATCTCCTGGTTGACGGCCAGGGAAACTTCGGTTCAGTGGACGGCGATTCGCCGGCGGCCATGCGTTATACCGAGGCGCGGATGACCAAGCTCGTCCAGGAGATCATCGCCGATCTCGATAAGGAAACCGTCGAATTCTCCCCCACCTACGATAACAGCCACATGGAGCCGGTGGTCTTTCCGGCCAAGGTTCCCACCCTGTTAATCAACGGCTCTTCCGGGATCGCCGTGGGCATGGCCACAAATATTCCGCCCCACAACCTTACCGAGGTGATGGACGGACTCATAGCCCTGATCGACAACCCCAGTATCTCAATCCATCAGCTGATGAATATCATCACCGGGCCGGATTTCCCGACAGCCGCTTACATCTGCGGCAGGGCAGGAATCAGGGCGGCATACGAAACCGGCCGCGGCTCGATCCTCATGCGCTCGAAGACCGAGGTTGAGAAGAGCAAGAAAGCCAACCGCGAATCGATCATCATCACCGAAATCCCTTATCAACAGAACAAGGCAAGCCTGATCGAGAAAATAGCCCTGTTGATCAAGGACAAGAAAATAGATTCGATCTCCGAGGTCCGCGATGAATCGGACCGGCGCGGTATGCGCATCGTTCTTGAGTTAAAAAAGGACGAGATCGCCGAAGTGGTTTTGAACCAGCTTTACAAGATGACCCCGCTGCAGAGGAGCTTCGGGGTGATTTTGCTGAGTATTGTCAACGGCCGTCCGGAAATACTTAACCTTAAGCAGATACTCCAGCATTTTCTTCTGCATCGTAAAACCATCGTCTATCGTCGTACTGCTTACGACTTGAGAAAAACAGAGGAAAAGGCCCATATCCTTGAAGGTCTCAAGATCGCAATCAGTAATCTTGATGAGGTGGTAGAACTGATCAAGGCATCGCCGGGTCCGAAAGAGGCCAAGCAGGGATTGATGGACAAGTATGATCTTTCGGAGATTCAGGCTCAGGCGATCCTTGATATGCGCCTCCAGAGGCTGACCGGTCTTGAGCGTGACAAGATAGTTGAGGAATACGAAGAGCTGATGCGTCAGATAGCCCGGTTTAAGGAGATCCTCTCAGACGAAAAACAGGTTCTTAAGATCATCCACGATGAGTTCGAAGAGATCAAGGAGAAGTACGGCGACGAACGCCGTACCGAGATAACCGAGGCCCCGGATGAGATTCTGCCTGAGGACATGATTGCCCAGGAAGAGATGGTGGTCACCGTTTCGCATGAGGGCCATATAAAGCGCAACCAGGTTGACCTTTACCGGTCCCAGCGCCGCGGCGGCAAAGGGGTCAAGGGCATGCAGACCCACGAGGAGGATTTTGTCAACAGCCTTTACCTGGCAAACACCCACGATACCTTCCTGTTCTTGACCAACTACGGTAAGGTTTTTCACCGAAGAGTCTTTGAAATTCCGCAGGCCAGCCGGGTCGCGCGCGGCAAGGCGCTGGTAAACCTGCTGGATCTGACCCCCGGTGAAAAGGTTGCGGCGATCATGCCGGTCAAGAGCTTTGAACTGGAAGAAGGCGAAGAACGCTACGTAATGATGGTCACTAAGAACGGTATCGTCAAGAAGACCGATCTTCGTGAATATGAGCGGTCGATGCGGCGAGGCAAAATCGCCCTGAAGATCAGGGAAGGCGACGAAATTATCTCTGCGGTCATGACCAGCGGCAATAACGATATAATGCTTTTCTCCAGCAACGGCATGTCGGTCCGCTTTAACGAGCAGAGAGTCCGCCCAATGGGCCGAACAGCATCAGGAGTCAAGGGCATGACCCTTAATCCCGGCGACATCGTAGTCGGCGTAGTGGTTGTTGATGATACCACCGAATCGATCCTTTCTGTTACCGAGAACGGTTTTGGCAAGCGGACCTCGGTCGAAGACTATCCGGTTAGGAACCGCGGCGGCAAGGGAGTCTTCACAATCAAGACCAGCGAAAGGAACGGTAAGGCGATTGGTGCTCTTCAGGTCGTTGATGATGATGAGATCATGATGATCACCAACGGCGGCAAGATTATCAGGACCAATATGCAGAATGTTCGGGTTATCGGCCGGAACACCCAGGGAGTGAACCTCTTTAGGCTGGCCGAGGGTGAAAAGGTTGTCGGCATGGACCGGATGGCCGAGCCGTCTGATGACAAGGAAAGCAATGGGACGGAGACATCAGCCGAGGATTAATCTAACCTGGCGGTGAGATATGCCCCTCCAGCAAGTTGCGGTAGTTGACGCCTGGATGGGGATAATTATGAAGAATTTCTTCAGGAGAAAGGTCAGGTGGCGAACTGATGACAGTTGAAAAGATAGCTGTTATAGGGGCAGGCAGCTGGGGAACAGCCCTGACAAAACCAATTGGTGACCTGGGCCAAACAGTATCTTTATGGGCCCACCGCAAGGAACACGTTGAAGAGCTCAAAGCGACCCGCCAGAACAAGGCCTATCTCCCGGGGTTTACACTTGCAGACACGGTTACGCCGGTTGCTGATCTCAGGGAAGCGGTTGAAGGTCATACAATCATCATAATGGTTGTACCCTCCCATGTTTTTCGCGAAGTATTCACAGGGCTCGAA
This sequence comes from Deltaproteobacteria bacterium, assembly GCA_024639555.1. Taxonomy (GTDB): domain Bacteria; phylum Desulfobacterota; class Desulfobulbia; order Desulfobulbales; family BM004; genus BM004. The sequence continues at coordinate 16,113 of JAHEID010000003.1, read as the reverse complement.
CCATATCTGCACAATGAAGCGTCCGTCGTTTCCGCGTCCAAGGGAATTGAAAACGACTCATTGCTCACCATGACCCAGGTTATGGAGGATGTCCTGTCATCCGCAGCAGGTGCAGGAGAAAGAAATATTAAGACAGGGGTGCTGTCCGGCCCCAGTTTCGCCAAGGAAGTTGCCGCAGGATTACCCACTGCTGTTACGGTTGCTTCGCAGAATAAGGAAGAGGCCATCTATATCCAAAGGGCTCTTTCCACCCCTCTTTTCAGAGTATATGCCGCAACAGATGTGATCGGTTTAGAGCTGGGCGGCGCATTAAAAAATATTGTTGCCATTGGGGCCGGCATCTGTGACGGACTCGGATACGGCACAAATACAAGGGCAGCGCTTATCACGAGAGGCTTGGCGGAAATAAGCCGGCTCGGAGTATCAATGGGGGCAGACCCTCTCACCTTTTCCGGCCTGGGGGGGTTGGGAGACCTGGTTCTTACCTGTACAGGAGACCTGAGCCGTAACCGCATGGTAGGTTTGAAGCTGGGACAGGGCAAAAAATTAAGCACGATCCTCTCTGAGATGAATATGGTTGCCGAAGGGGTAAAGACAACGCGCTCTGCCTGGAATCTTGCCAGGAAAGTTGGCGTGGAAATGCCCATCCTGGACCAGGTTTATCAGGTTTTATACCAGGATAAACCATGCAAGGATGCTGTCAGGGATCTATTGGCCAGGAGCCTTAAAGAAGAACAATACTAATGACAAACAAAAAAAGTCCGTCTACGTTGTTGTGCTACATTTTTTGTCATTGCGGCGTACCAGCAGTACGCCTCATTCCGCAAAATGTGCACGCCTAGTATCCGGATTTTTTTGTTTGCCATCATGAGTACCAGTGACACCCCTTTGAAAAGGTGACAGAGAACAAAAGGAACAGATTGCAAGTTTAATTGGTCGAGCTTTATGAAACCCACAAAGTCTGTGAAGAGAGGAACTATACCATTTTGTCTTCCGACCAGTCATTATGCTCAAATTTGGTGTGGTCTGGCTTTGGAGGCCTGACTTCAGCCAACCGCGCCTTCAGCCATGCGAGAATTTTATCGAACTCCGCTGCCACCTGAGCCAGCGCCTTTCCCCTGTGACTGACCCTGTTTTTTTCTTCGCTCGTTAATTCGGCAAAGGTTTTGCCATATTCCGGGAAGTAGAAGACCGGATCATAACCAAAGCCTGAAACACCTTTCGGTTCCGTGGAGATTTTTCCTTCACAGCGCCCCTCGTATGTCAAGGCCGGGCCGGAAGGTACTGCTATTGATATGACGCACTCAAATGCAGCGCCCCGATCGGTTTTCCCCTCCATTTCTCCCAGTAGTTTTTCAATGTTTTCCTGATCTGTGGCATTCTCGCCGGCATAACGGGCTGACATTACACCAGGGGCCCCGCCAAGGGCCTCAACCACAAGCCCGGAGTCATCGGCGATAGTCGGCAAACCAAGGACCTTGGCCGCAAATGAAGCCTTTTTATAGGCATTGTCATCAAAAGTGGCGCCATCCTCTTCAACCTCTGGAATAGGACCAAAATCATTGAGATTTTTTACCTGCACAGGAAAATCTTTCAAGAGCTGTTGAAACTCTTTTACTTTGCCTGCATTTCTTGTGGCAAGGACAATTATGTGGACCATTGTTTTTATTCTCCTCAAACAGAAGCAATTGCGTTATAGATATATGCAAATATATAATTGGGCTTTCGCCGCATATTTCGATGTTTGTTGACCGGGGGCAAGATTTACACGGAAGCACTGTACTGTAAAAAGTTCTTTTTCACATCTGTTTAGTGCCACACGAAGTGGGGTAAAAAACTTCCTGATAAAAGATCTTCTTTGTCCAGCGCAGACAGTAAAAGTTAACAGGCAGGCAGAGAAAGAATATCTTTATGTTGCTCTCTTGTCTCTTGACCGAATATAGCGTATAAAGCTCGTCACGCCATAAGAAATGAGGCGTTGAATTCAGGCTGAAATTGTTTGCAAAAGCTTCCCCTAAAAGGTGCTCCATAATGGCAGAGATAAAAAGCACACTTGAAAAAGTAATGGAACGGGCCGCCTCCATGGGCCGCGCCAGCCAGGAAGAAATTCAGACCGAAGAAAGAATGAAAGCAGGCATGCGCATGGCTGCTGACTATCTTCAGGGAAAGGAGGTTGATTTTTCTGGTATTCTGGAGGCAACAGGCGTTTCAGCTCTTGTAAAAAAAGGCCTGGTGCAGGTCCTTTTAAGAAATATCACCCTGCCAAGAGATGATGAAAAGCAAAGAGCCGAAAAGGCGATGCAGGGTCTTTTAGAGCTTGCGAAGGGAAGCGGCGATCTGGAATCGGTGTTCAGGGAAATGAAAGGAATATTGGAGCACTACCAGCAGCACAAAAAAGAAATTCACCAGCAGGTGGAAGACGCCTTCAGGCAGCAGATGGAGCAGGCCCTGGCCCAGCAGACAGGCCAAAAGGGCCTGGGCATGAAGATGGACCCGAGGACGCATCCCAAGTTTCAGGAGGAGTGGTCCAAGGTGAAGTCAGACCTGGACGGCCAGTACAATCAAGTTCTGCAGCAGCATAAAGAATTGGTAGCCCAGAGCTTTTCCGTTACCCTGTAGAAGACCAAGGCACTTTTCCGATATTGAATACGTTGGAGCAGCAAAAAACATGGAAATAGAAATCCACCTGGATTTAGAAGAAGCCGCACCGGAAGATTACCCAAAGATCAAGCAGCGCCTGGCAGAGTGGTATGCCGAAGGAGCCGAAATACGCTATGACAAAAACTGTTTCGGCCACATGATGGAACTGGAAAAACCGTTCAGCTATCGGGTTAGTCTGGGCAATGTTGATCCTATTGCGGCAATTCGGGACCTGCACGCCAGGGTCTATCGTCTGGGAGCAAAGGCATATATCTACTTTGTCCCATTATAAAAAACAATTAACTCCTCACAATTTGAAATCACTTGATAAAATCCAGGCAGCGATAAGGCGAAAGGGTGCTGACGCCCTTTTGGTTACCCAGCCAGAAAACAGGCGTTATCTCAGTGGCTTTACAGCCACCGACCTCTCCATTGCAGAAAGCGCCGGTGTCCTGCTTGTTCCCGGGCGTGGAACCCCTCTTCTCTTAACCGATTCCCGTTATCAGCTCCAGGCCGAGAAGGAGGCAGTCGGCTTTGAGGTCTTGCTCTTGCAGGGCAGCCTGCTGGAAGGATTGAAGAGGATTTTGAGGCGGCGCGGTCATCGAAGGCTGGCCTTTGAAAGCCACTACCTGCTGTATGGTGCCGCAATAAAGCTCATGGATTTGGGGCAAAAGCAGGGGATTGAAATGATACCGGTCAGCGGCATGGTTGAAAAGCTGCGGATTAGAAAATCCCGGGAAGAAATACAGAAAATCCAACAATCTGTTTTGTTGAATGAGTCTGTTTTTCAGGAGGTATTTGCTCATTTAAAACCAGGAAAAACAGAAAGAGAGGTTGCCCTTGACATTGAGTCAACCATGATGCATAGAGGTGCAGATGCGGTGGCATTTCCAACTATTGTTGCTGCCGGCCCGAATGCTGCCTTGCCCCACGCAGTACCTACAGATAGGGTGATGAGCGAAGGGGAGACAATAATTATTGACATGGGCTTGAAGCTGGACGGTTACTGTTCTGATATGACCCGGACAGTTGTTCTGGGTAAACCCGACAAGGGCATTGTAAAAATTATACGTTTGGTGCGCAAGGCCCAGCGCGCTGCCCTCAAAACCATCAAAGCCGGCATCATGGCCAGGGAGGCAGACAGGGCGGCCAGGGAGGTAATTTCCGGGGCGGGATATGGGAAAAACTTTGGGCACGGTCTCGGGCATGGCGTTGGTCTTGCTGTGCACGAATCACCGTCCCTCAACAGGATGCGGCGCAATAAACTCCAGGCAGGAATGGTTGTGACCGTGGAACCGGGTATCTATCTTCCAGGCCGGGGTGGGGTTCGCTTGGAAAACATGGTTGTTATTGAAAAGAAAGGATGCACCATCCTCAACCGGGACAAAACGTTTCTTGATCTGTAGGCAGCCGTTTGAACCGTGACAGATAGCTCCCATATCAGGATTGAAGAAGCAACTATAGGTTTTCCGGCAGGAAGCGAGCAAGAGGTGCAAATAAAAAAGCTATATTGCCCGGATGAAAGGTAAACAGCCTAGCCTGGGCGGGATTGCAGCGAAATGTCTGTAAAGGGAGGCGCGCTGTGCGACAGTATAAGATTGACGAGCTCAGCAGGGAGGAAAGGGCAAACATTGAAAGCTATCTGCAAAGGACCCTGACGCCCGGTCCGGTAGATGGGGTCTACTGGATTGAGGTTCCGCAGGATTTACTCGGTCATGAACAGCGTGCCCATAAGGGCTGCAACCCCTTCTTCTTTGGCGTGGTGCTTGAAGCCGAGGCGGTTTGCTTTGAAATGCTGGTCCGCAGCCAGGCGAATCTGCACTGTTCCTGTATTGCTTATGCGACAGCGGCACAGCGCGACTTTGTCCTGCGGTTCGTTGATAAAATGCTGCATGAAGAAAGGATTATGGCCTGATGGCAGAATTATTTCTTCAGGGTAGATCTTAACAGACCCTTAAAACCTCACTAAGGTCGGTTACACCTAGAAAAATTTTTTCAACTGCATCCATGCGCAAGGTGTGCATGCCGTTTTGAAGGGCCATCATTTTTAACTCTTCGGTTGATGCCCTTTCTTTAATGCCACGCTTTATATCGGCCGTGCTTTCCAGTATTTCAAAAATTGCCCTTCGATCCCGGTAGCCTACCTGGTCACATTCTTTACACCCCACCTTTTTTTTAAAGATCGCTTTTGCATAAATTTTATCCATGCCGTGTTTCTTAAACCATACTGGATCATAAGCCTCTTTCAGCTTGTCATATTCCTCAGTGCCGGGTTTGTGTTCCTTTTTGCATTTTAGGCAGAGCAGGCGAATCAGTCGCTGGGCAATAACCATGGCAAGTGCCTCGGAAAAACTTATGGGGTCCATGCCCATTTCAACAAGGCGAACCAGAGTCTCAGGGGCATTATTTGTATGGAGCGTCGAAAAAACAACGTGGCCGGTAAGGGATGCCTCAATGGCTGTCTTGGCTGTTTCCCTGTCACGCATCTCGCCAACCATAATGACATCAGGGTCGGAGCGCAGGAATGAGCGGAGTGCTTCCTGGAACGTGAAGCCTATCAGCGGGTTGACCTGGACCTGCCTCAACCCTTTCTGGGTGATTTCCACGGGATCTTCCGCGGTCCATATTTTTCGATCCGGCGTGTTGATAAAACTTAAGGCAGAATGAAGCGTTGTTGTTTTGCCTGATCCTGTAGGCCCAACACACAGGATCATTCCAGCGGGCCGCGAAAGCACCTCCTTAAATTTTTTCAGCCCATGGGCCGAAAAGCCAATTTTTTCTAGCTGCATGGGCTCCGCCTTTGTCAGGATACGCAGCACAGCATCCTCATTGCCGCCAACTGTAGGAGTGGTTTCCACCCGGTATTCGATTTTTCTATTTTTGTAGCGGATTGCTATCTTGCCGCTCTGGGGTTTGCGACGCTCGGTAATATTCAAATTGGACATAATTTTTACTCGAGACAGCAAGGCTTTTTTATACCCGAAGGGGACTTTATGGCTGATATGGCACATGCCATCAACTCGGTAGCGTACGGTGAGGGGGTCTATTCCTATCCCCGGTTCAAGGTGGATGTCTGACGCATCTTTGTTATATGCATCTATAAGAATTTTATTCACCAGTTTGATGATTTGAGAATCTGTTTCATCAATATCTGCTGAGTCTGCTGGATCAGCAACAGCCACGGCTTCTTCGGTCATTTCGCCGATGAGGTCTTGAACCTTTTCTTCATCTCTGGTGTAATGTTTGTCGATGGCCTCACTGATTTGTGCGGTGGGCGCCACCACAAATTTTATCCTGCGGTTGGTAATAAATCGCAGGAGGTCCCCAAGCTCCGCATGCTCGGCAGGTTTTGAGGTGGCTACCAATAAGTGGTCACCCTTGTCTTTAAGCGGCAGTATCTGCATTTGCGAGACAAGGGGGGGGGGGATTGCATTTAAAGCCTTTTGTGTCGGCTCCAAACCTTCAAGGTTAACAAACTCAAGCTGGAATTTGATTGCAAGTGCTGAGAGGAGCTGGTCTGCATTTATATGCTTGCGTTCAACAAGCAATGCCCCGATTTTTTTCTTTTTATCTATGACCTGCTGGGCAATAGCATCTTCCAGTTGTTCCTGGGTAATAAGTTTTGAGGCAATGAGAATATCACCGACACGTGCACTGGAAGGAATTTTGCCAGCTTTCTGCATCTTGCGCAGGATTTTTTCAATCTCCTCCTGGTTCAGGTTATGCTTCTGGGCAATTGTCTCGCCAATCCTTTTTTTCTTTATGCTGTTGTAATCACGGATAACCTCCTGCAGAGTTTCGCGGGACACCATTCCCTGCTCTTCAAGTATTGTGCCAAGAAAGTTGAGCTGCCGGCTTGATTTCACTCCAAGGTGGGTAAAAAAAACAGACCTGTAGGGATTGTCCAGGTCAAGAAAAGAACCATAAAATCCTTCCTGGAATGATTGCCCCTTGGCAATCCTTACAAGGTGTTGGGAGCCGGCAAGGGTTTCGATTTCCATGAGGTCATGGTCTTTGTGCAGGCTGCTGCGATGGTTCGGGTCGTCTTTTTGCAGGATGCAACAGACCTCATGCAGAGCATAGGTTTTTTTCTTGCCGTTGCGGGATAAAATGACCTCAATTTTTTTTTCATCAGGCAGAAAAGGACTGCTGAGAGTAGCCTCTTCTTTTCCATCCAATAACTCTATAAGAAAATCCGGCTCCACAGCTTTTGTGGATTGGCCTTTTACATCTTTTGAACCGCCGTCTTTATCCGGGATTGACATGTGGTTATCCTTACTGATCGGGTTTGTATTTAGGGCTTTAACAATAGGTATATTTTGTCTTCAACAGCTTCATTACCTATGGAATACAATACCAATTGTCAAGGAGAATATTCTCTCAGATATAAGTGGAACATTTATAGCCCGAAGTGGCTAATAAATAATATCCTTTTCTATAAAAAAGCAAAGCTTGAGGGCAAAAAGAAGAAGTGGGGGGTACTGGCTCCTGCGCCGAGTATTTGGAGGATACAACGTTTAGTTTCAGCAGTCTTTAGACTCATTTTAACCCGTCAACTTTATTCATAAAATTAAGAGCCCGGGAAGAGCCGCGCCAGAATTTTATTTCAGAGGTACTTTTCTGCTGAAAGACCCTTGTTCTATTTGTTGTCTCGCGCTATCTTTTACGCTTCAAGCACAGAAGATCGGCCTTTTAAAAAGGGCTTCCCGTAACACCCCAGTATCATTGTGTTTTTCGAAGCATTTTCACAGAACGAACAGATGAGGACCGTGATGCATATCAGACATTTATACAGGCAGGTAAACAATGAAAAGGAGTTCTGCTTTAATATTGAATCGACAGGACCCCTGACAGATGGGGAAATATCCAGGTTGCAGTTTCTTCTTGCAGATGGATTTATTTTGGAAACAGTCGGTATACGCTCACATTTTCTGGCGGCAGAAAAAGATGTGGTGGAGCTTGGACCCAGGCTGAATTTTGCAACTGCCTGGTCGTCCAACATGGTTTCAATCTGTCATGCTACCGGCCTAAACAAGGTTACCCGCATGGAACGCTCCCGGAGATATCTTGTTAAAGACGTTAGTGACCGGAAAAAGTTTATAGCCGAGCATCATGACCGTATGACGGAATGTCTATACCCCGAACCGCTTTCAACATTTGAAACCGGCATCGCCCCTGATGGCGTCTTCGATGTTCCTCTGATGGAAAAAGGACCAGCGGCTCTTCAGGAGTTACCTGGCATCTCAATGGATGAGTGGGATAGAAATTTCTATTATGACTACTTTGTCGCAAAGCATGGGCGCAACCCGACCATCGTAGAAATCATGGACTTAAATAATGCCAACAGCGAGCATTCACGCCATGGTTTTTTTCGCGGCAAGCATATTATTGATGAAAAGGAAGAACCCGAGACGCTGATGGAAATTGTGCAGTCTACCCTGGAAGCCAATGGGACCAACAGTATTATAGCTTTTAAGGACAACTCCAGCGGCATCCGCGGCCGGGATATTTCCACCATCCTGCCGGAGAGCCCCGGAAACCCTTCTCCTTTTACCAAACGCAAGTTGCCCTATCACATAATCTTTACTGCTGAAACCCATAACTTCCCAACTGGTGTCGCCCCCTTTCCCGGGGCTGAAACGGGGACAGGCGGCAGGATCAGGGATATCCAGGGAACAGGCAGGGGCGGACTCGTGGTGGGTGGTACTGCTGCATACTGCGTCGCGAACCTGCAAATTCCGGACTATGATTTACCCTGGGAGGAAAAAGGTTTTGCCTATCCTTCCAATCTGGCGAGTGGTCTTGAAATTGAAATTGAGGCCAGCAACGGAGCCTCTGATTATGGAAACAAGTTTGGTGAACCGATTATACAGGGTTTTACGAGGTCATTTGATATGCGTCTTTCCAACGGTGAGCGCTGGGGGTTTCTGAAGCCGATCATGTTTACAGGAGGTATTGGGCAGATTGATGACAGGCATATAGAAAAGGCAGATGCTGAAAAAGACATGTTTATTGTCCAGATCGGCGGGCCGGCCTACAGGGTGGGTTTTGGCGGTGGAGCAGCCTCCAGCATGCTGCAGGGAGATAATGTAGAGGACCTTGACTTCAATGCAGTGCAGCGCGGTGATGCGGAAATGGAACAGAAAATGAATCGTGCCATCCGTACCTGTATAGAGATGGGGGAAAAGTCTCTCATAGATGTTATCCATGACCAGGGAGCCGGCGGACCGGGAAATGTGCTTAAAGAGCTGGTAGAAAAATCCGGGGGCAGGATTGATATCAGAGAAATCAAGGTAGGCGATCCCACCATGTCGGTCCTTGAAATCTATGTGGCTGAGTACCAGGAGCGTAACGGCCTGCTGATCCGTCCGGAGAACATCGGAGAATTTAAGGAGATTTGTAAAAGAGAAAAGGTAAACTGTGAAGTTCTGGGCACAGTGACAGGCGATGGTCGTTTTGTTGTTTCCGACGGGCAGGACAACACCACGCCCGTAGATCTGGAGTTGCATGAAGTTCTTGGCAACATTCCCCAGAAGACATTTTATGACAGGCGGCTGCAAGAACCACTCGCCCCCCTGGAACTGCCGCATAATTTGACGGTGCGTGAAGCCTTGAAAAATGTTTTGCGCCTTGTCTCAGTTGGTTCCAAGCGTTTTCTCACTAATAAAGTCGACCGGAGCGTCACCGGGCTTATTGCCCAACAGCAATGCTGCGGGCCTTTGCAGGCAACCGTTGCTGATGTTGCTGTTATTGCCCAGAGTCATTTTGAACTGAGCGGCGCGGCAACAGCAATTGGCGAGCAACCCATAAAAATGCTGGTAGACCCCATGGCAGGAGCCCGGATGGCAGTCGGTGAAGCGCTGACCAACCTGGTGTGGGCTCAAATTGATACCCTGGAAGGGGTAAAGTGCTCTGCCAACTGGATGTGGGCCCCGAAATTACCCGGTGAGGGAGCGGCGCTCTATGATGCTGCCTGCGCCATGCGTGATGCCATGATATCGTTGGGCATTGCAGTTGACGGTGGTAAAGACAGCCTTTCCATGGCTACCCGCGTAGATGAAGAAACGGTAAAATCACCAAGAGAATTAGTCATTTCCGTCTATGCAACCATGGAGGATATCACCAGGGTTGTTACACCTGATTTAAAAAGAGCCGGCGGAAGTATCCTGTTGTTTGTAGACCTTGGACAGGGACAAAACCGGCTGGGAGGATCAGCTCTTGCCCAGACCGTTAAGCAGATAGGCAATACTGCACCGGATATGGATAGCCCGACCCTGGTGAAAAAAGGGTTTAATGCCTTGCAGGAATGCATCGCCCAAGAACTGGTTCTCTCCGGGCATGACAGAAGTGACGGAGGCCTGATCACCACCCTTCTTGAAATGGCCTTTGGGGGCAACTGTGGTCTTGATATTGACCTAAGGGGAACCGGGAGCCCTATCGAGCATCTTTTTTCTGAAGAATTGGGCCTGGTTGTTGAGTGCACACCTGAAAAGGTTCAGGAAGTTGAAGGCCTGCTCACGGAAAGGGCCATCCCTTTTGCGGTTATTGGCCGGACGACTTCTGAAAAGCACATACAGGTACAGTTTAACAACGAGCCAGTTCTTGCTGAAAGCATGCAGGAGCTTCGCCAGGTTTGGGAGGAGACAAGTTATCAGCTTGAAAGGTTGCAGATGAATCCTGTTTGCGCTGTCGAAGAAAAACAAAACATTTATGATCGGCAGGGCCCCCAATATTTCATGGGCTTTACCCCCAGGGAAACATCGCAAGAGGTTCTTGAAAGTCCCGATAAGCCCCAAGTAGCCATCCTAAGAGATGAAGGAAGCAACAGCGACAGGGAGATGACATCAGCATTTTATGCTGCCGGGTTTGAGCCATGGGATATTGCCATGACAGACCTGCTTGCAGGAAAAGTAGGGCTTGAAGGCTTCAGGGGACTGGCAGCAGTGGGAGGGTTTTCCTATGCCGATGTGCCGGAAAGTGCCAAGGGCTGGGCGGCGACTATTCTCTTCAATGAACGGCTGAAAAAAATGTTTGATGATTTTTACTCACGCGCTGATACTTTTTCCCTGGGCGTATGCAACGGCTGCCAGCTTTTCGCCCTTCTCGGCTGGGTGCCGTGGCAGGGAATTGAACCTGCCGATCAGCCGAGATTTGTCAGGAATGTGTCAGGCCGTTTCGAGTCCCGCTGGTCAACTGTAAAGGTACTGAACAGCAAGGCAATCATGCTCAGGGGCATGGAAAATTTGACTTTTGGTATTCATGTGGCGCATGGGGAAGGACGCCTTCAGTTCCCGGATGGAACAATTCACGAAAAGATCAGCAACGATGGTTTAGCCGCCCTGGCATTCGTAGATGATGAAGGCTTGCCGACCGAGCAATATCCCTTTAATCCGAATGGCTCTCCTGAGGGCTTAACCGGACTCTGTTCAAATGATGGAAGACATCTTGCCATGATGCCGCACCCTGAGCGTTCCTTTTTGAAATGGCAGGCCCACTGGCTCCCTGAAGAGATGAAAAAGGAACTGAGGGTTACCCCTTGGCTGCAGATGTTCCAGAATGCTTACCAGTGGTGCAGGGAAACAGAATAAACACTTTGCGGCCTTAACTCCTATAATGTGGCGCCCCCAACGAGATTTGAACTCGTGTCGCCGGCGTGAAAGGCCAATTTTGAGAGTACTTTACCTGACTTTACCTCCGGCTATGTCCGTTTAACGCCGTCTATGTGATTTAAAAGCCGTCAGAATCAGATTCAATATATCCACTGGATATGTTAACTTTTCTCTGTCGCTGAAAGTTAAATATCCTTGCCATAATGTTGAGTTTAGTAATTCAAGCTCTGACTTAACATATCCAACGTACATCTTAATATCACATAAAAAACCCCGCCCGGAGGCAGGATTCTTCTTGTGGTATGTGAACTGCTCTCTATTGATCAGGAGCGCAACAGGCTATGGGGATCTCACCAAGTGAAAAAGACGGTGTCGGATACGAAGAGTTTTGCACTCCTGTTATGCTTGGGTCGTTTGGAAAAACTTTATAAAAATTTTCTGGATTTGGCCCATGGGGATCGCAATCAACACTGTTAACTTGATAATATGAAGTAATAGTGCCCACTTTCTAATCATCACTTTTGTATTCTAATTCAAGCATTAGGCCGTGAAATGGTCACTCACTTTCGTTGCTATTTTTAAATAGAGTTTTGACTGTCATTCAGTGAAACACTTCTTAGGAGTTCCATGCTCATGAATGATTTTCCAGCCCTGATCTGTTTTTAGAAAGACAAGAGTCTGTCGACTGGAGCCTTCTTTAAGTTGGTCATCCTTCACGAATGAAAAATGAGGATAGAATGTTGTAACTGCGACTTCTCCAAAGACATCTATCTTGACATCTTTTAGTTCCACTTTTAGATCTTTGATTGAAGTAAAGAAAGATGCCTCTGATTCATTCGTTTCATCGGCTGTTTGTCTACTGAAATTTCGAGGTCCAAATTTAGTAAACTTAGATGAAATAAGATGACTAGTTGTAAGTCCTTCGACATTTGCTGACATAGCATCATCGTAAATTGCTTTAAGAACTTGTTTAAGTTCTGCTTGAGCTTCAGCTTCAGGACGGGGTGGCTCGCTGAATACTTGCGACGGAGCAATCAGCAAGCTTCCCAGCAGCAGGGTGATGTAGATTCGATGTCTTCCGCTTGTGTTCATTTTCTTTTCCTCAAGATTGGGGTGATAAGTAATTTTTTTTCGGCACGCGCCAATAATTGGGGCGTGCCGAAACCCTTTTCAAGGCAACCCGGCTATCTCCTATAAGACCCGCAATTTTCCGTCCCTGTCTCACGGCAGGTTTGGCTTTTTCTTGAGATAATAAAACACAAAAGCCCCGTTGGGGTGGACTATACCCACGAGGCCTTATATAAGCTTTTTAAACTTACTCCTTTTCATGGCGAAACTCCTCATAGAGGTTATGTATGTAATTGTTATTCTTAAATAGAAACAATCAGATAGTCAAGAAGAAAGTACCACAATGTGGTGGCTTGGGGAGATTGAGCCTAAAGTTCAGATTGCTTGCCATTCAAGATGTCCAAAGTACACCTTGATTCTATAGGAAAGATTAACGATTTTAAACCAATGGAGGGAGGCAAAAAACAAAAAGCCGTCCGGGGTGTCGTCATTGAAATTCAACGAAAAAAGGGGATCAGCCGTGATTGGTTGGTCCCCTTACTCTTTGATGAGAGTCAACATATCCACTGTACATCTTGACACATTGAGAATTATTCAAGAGTGTAACGATATAGCAGTTATGCGTAAATAGATAAGCGAGGAATAAATCTAGATTATTGGTTAAAACAAACAGCGCAATAATCCACCAGCCTGAAAATATAATCTTAAAAGACAGGCTCAATGGATAGTAACTGACGGTTCCTCTTACTGCGGCCAGCCGTCGTCATACGGTTCGTAATTCTTTTAGGGAATTGAATCGGGTGGAGCGCGTTCTGGGGGAGTCTTGTCTTCCCATAGCCCAAGATGCTCCAGGATCTTACGGATGACATCTGTCTCATTGATAAAAACCATTATTCCTCGAGCAGCAAGAACAACCAGGGCATGGCCTTGGGCGCGGCGCTTTCCGGCACTTCCAAAGGCGTCACTGCCATAAACTGTGCCCGGGTATAATTCTCCCCGTTGAAGATGGTTGCGGTAGATGCAAAGGGAACAGGCGACCCGGCTCCGTAGGTATAGGAGGCGGTAATGGCATTGGTACCCGTACTCGCCCGGTTGAGTTTCAGGGTAATCTGCTCATGACCTGAGGTCGTATCCAGTGCCACCTCGTCAATTACGGTGACTGTACCTGTCTGATTGTCATGTCGACGGAATTGAATCTTCAAATCGCCTTTGAATGTGTGCCGCACACCCAGGCCCAGGTGGTCATTCCCCGGTGTGCCGCTGACACTATCAGCCAGCATGATCCCGTAATGCTCACCAGGCAACTCGGGCACTGTCAGGTCAAAGGTCGCCGTCACCGAAAAGGTATCGTCGGTCCTGAGGCCTTTGGTAATATCACTGCCAGTGGAGGTCTTCTTGCGCACCCGGTGGCGAACGATCTCGAGCCCGCTCGTACCCGTAGTGATCTCCGAACCCACAGAGGTATCCATTGCGAGCTTTCCACCCGACTCCGGCCCCACGGCACCATTCACGAGATAGTCGTCATTGGTAATCGGTGCAATGCCATCACCAAAGGAATCCGACCAGATGGTATTGCCGTTTTTCACGATGGTGAAATCATCGATGATAGCAACCTGGGTATCATTATAGGGAGTCGCTACATTTTCAATCAGCTCGTACTGGAGATCGGTAATCCTGCCGTAAGCGGAGTAGACTATATTTTCGCAGCCTGTTGAGCCACTGGCCTCCTCGATAAAGAACAAAGGGGCATCGATCACATTCTGAGCAGGCGGCTCCGGAAGATTGGGGGCTGCTGGCAGACCGTCATACATCGTTGCATCAACATCAAGCAATATAATTTCCAAATCTGCACCATTAACCAGGCAGTCATTCTGATTATCCCAGATTGCGTCTGGTGACTCTGCGTCAATCCCCCAGCCATCCAGCTGGTTCCCCACTTGAATGTTCAGTCCGAATTCCTCGTTAATAAGATCAACAATAGCGGCATCTTCGGCTTCGACCGGAAAATTATTATCGACAAAAAGCGATAGCCGATCGTTCTGAAAACCTGCCGATCCGCTCGCGCTCGTAATGGATGCGCCGTAGTTGTTTCCGGTAAAAAAGTAATCTTTGCTAAAAGTGCCCTCTGAATCTACTGAAGTCGCATCCGCCTCGCTGGTGCCGTAAACAAACTGCCCGGTAATTGTATCGTCCACTCCGAGATCGAAAAAGGTTCCACCACCCAAATCACTTTCTACGCCACTGACAGTACCAGTAACAGTAACTCTGGTGTAGTCGGCGAAAGCAGGCATAGCATTTATATACAGAAACGCCGAGGCTACGGCTGCACAGATTGATCGAATATATTTACTATGCATACTTGTCTCCATGATGATGGATTAGAAAGGATTGTTGCTAATTATTGTACTTATACATTGGTGATAAGTAATCGCTTCTTTCGGTCCTTGTCAAAAACACAAATGGCCTTCAAAGAAAACAACACTTCCCGATGAAGGCTTTAAACTGGCATTTTAAGAAAAACCTCTCTCACTAGAGTCTTCTCTCTTAGAGGTTTATATTTATGGTAAGATTAAGTTTTATTAATAACATTTTGTGGATGGATAAATCAAGTGTCACAATGTGTTAGGAAAGGGATTTTTCATGAACTATAGATGTCTTGCCAACATCTTGGGTTTTGTCATACAAAATCTGACTGAATATTTCCACTGTACATTTTAAATATCAAATAAAAAACCCCGCCCGAAGGCAGGATTAATGTATCCAATGGATATTTTGGTATTGTAAGAATCAATCATGATCATGGGATTTGTGATAGAAAGAATATGCCAGCAGTCCAAAACCGAGGACAGCTGTGAAGACAACCGTTGACCAAGACGCTCCGCAACAGCTTTTTGTCATTATTTTGTATATCACAAAAACAGCCGCAATGAGCAGAACCATATAACTTGCTCCTCTGAGGTGGTTATAGGACTTTGTCTGTACTTTTTTTTCCCCAGTATCGTTCGATGCTTCCAATTCCGATTCTTCTCCGGACTCCTGCTGATTCTTGCTGTTGTCATCAGTGACATCAGACATAGTTCTCACCCTGTTGTTTGCCATAATTTTTTAGTCTATGTACACCTCTTTATTTAAAAAGATTTTGTAGAGGTTGTATGAGTTACTTTTATATAAGAATAAATATTAAAACCTAAAAAAGGTAAGTCAAGGGGGGAAGTGCCACAGTGAGGTTATTTGAAAGGTTTTAAAAATTATAGATGTCTTGCCACATCTTAACTTTCATCTTGCAAAAAATGATTCAAGATGTCCACTGGCAATCAAAAGTCAAGATATATCCAAAATATCAGTACTGGATGGATATAGATATCGTGATTTATGAGTCGGGTCAATATATTAGGGAGATATGTTGACTAAAAAAGTTAAGATGTATTGTGGATACCTTGATAATTCAGGAATGATTCACGACTGTAAAGATATAGCAGATCTTTACAGTTGGCGGTGCCCTGCATATGAAATGAAAAACTCCCGATAAAACACGGGCAATGGCTAGGTTTTTTCTACTTGACACTGTCAGACATATCAGCAGTAATGACAAATTCAATAATAGTCTGTTACTTGGCTTTGTTGTTTATCTGAACTATTTCATTTTAAGGGTCAATTAAACTAATTGCTGCGAGTGCAAATCTTTCACCAAGTAATCGATATCCAACATCATCAAAGTGTAAACCATTATCAATAGTACCCAAATCATCTGTATTTACCCAGGTTCCATTTGGGTAATTTTCTGCTACCCTCACTT
>JAHEID010000057.1 GCA_024639555.1 Deltaproteobacteria bacterium | reverse complement strand
TGGGAGCCGAAAATCTCTTTTGGAGAGTTGGTGCGGGAGATGGTGCTTGCGGATCTTGAGGTGGCAAAACGGGATACATTGGTTGAGAAACATGGATTTAAATCCTTCAACTATCATGAATAATTAAACTTACCATGAATATGTTACAGCATTCGAAGATTTACGTTGCAGGACATAGAGGACTTGTTGGCTCGGCTATTGTACGGCGGCTGGAGGCTGAGGGCTGCAGGAACCTGCTATTGAGGACCCACAAAGAACTGGACCTTATCGACCAGTCCGAGGTACGCAGCTTTTTTGAACAGGAACGTCCAGAGATTGTCGTGCTGGCTGCCGCAAAGGTGGGGGGCATTCTTGCCAACTCCATATATCCCGGTGAGTTCATCTATGAAAACCTGATGATCCAGTCCAATATCATCAACTGGAGCCAGAAGACAGGGGTTAAGCGGCTTCTGTTTCTCGGATCCTCCTGTATTTACCCCAAGCTGTCTCCCCAGCCTATGAAGGAGGAATATCTCCTGAGCGGCCCACTGGAGCCGACCAATGATGCCTATGCAGTGGCAAAGATTGCAGGGATAAAGATGTGTGAATCCTATAACAAACAGTTCAACACCAGCTATTTATCTGTGATGCCGACAAACCTCTACGGGCCGGGAGACAATTTTGACCTGGAGAAATCCCATGTGCTGCCCGCCCTGATCCGTAAGTTCCATGAAGCCAAGGAAAGAGGGGCCCGTGAGGTGGTAGTCTGGGGTACCGGTTCACCGCGGCGGGAATTTCTGCATGTGGACGACATGGCTGCTGCCTGCGTCTATTTCCTGGGGCTGCCTGATACGAATTACAAAGACCTTGTGCTAAAATTGAAACCTTGTCTCATCAATATAGGCATGGGTAAGGACATCACCATTAAAGAATTGGCTGAACTGGTCAAGGAGATTGTCGGCTTTAAAGGGCAGATTGTATTTGACACAGACAAGCCGGACGGCACGCCGCAGAAGCTGCTTGACATATCGCGTATGAATAAGCTGGGCTGGAAGGCAAAGATATCTTTGCGGGCAGGAATAGCTGAAACCTATGGGTGGTATAAAAAAAGTGTTCAAGAACTTTAAGCTTCAAGGGCTCTTTGGAAAACGGAAAGATACTTTGTGAAGATCTTCTACAAAATATCCGGCACATGAGAAAGAGAAGTGAAAGTCACATATAGAGCCACAGAATAACCAGACAAAGCATGCTGATCGAACTGGAAAACACAACCAAGATCTATAACCAGAGAAAGCCCAACGAGGTGACGGCACTTCATGATGTCAGTCTGCAGATAGAGGACCAGACCATGGTTTGCCTCCAGGGTGCCAGCGGTTCAGGCAAATCCACCCTGCTGGCCATTATTGGCTGTGTTTTCCCACCAACCAGCGGCAGGGCTTCCATTGCCGGGAAACAGCTCTCACGCATGCCCGACAGATTTCTGACTATCCATCGACGCGAGAGCATCGGTTTTATTTTTCAACAGTTCAATATCCTGCCCCGTCTCTCTGTTCTTGACAACATCACCCTTCCCCTTATGCCCCTTGGAATTTCACCGGGCGCAAGAAAAACAAGAGCGCGCAAGCTCATGGACCGGTTATCCATCAGCCACAGGGAGAATTTCCCGGCCGGACAGATATCCGGTGGCGAAATGCAGCGCGTTGCAATAGCCAGGGCCCTGATCAACAACCAGCCCATAATCCTCGCAGATGAACCAACCGCTCATCTTGACAGCCGCCTCAGCACTGAGTTTATGCAAATAATGGCTGACCTCAAAACTGCCGGCAAAACAATCATAATTGCCTCGCATGACACCCTGGTTTCAAAACACCATGCCGTAGATAAAATTATCAATATCCGGGATGGACGGCTCCATGTTCCTTAACTCATGGAGCTTGGGCCTTACCCTGGCAGGCCTGATCGTTTTAGTTCTTGGAATTTTTGCCTGCCGCACAGCATTCAGGGTTCTGCGCCACTGGGATCCCGCCAGTGACTCAAACCTGCAGATCAAGCTTGAAAATGAAATCTGGCTTGCCTCAACCCTGGTGGAATATGGTCTTGGCTTTCAGATTCTTACCCTGGTACTTTTTGTCCTGGCAGCTGATACCTTCTGTCAGGTTATTGTCGGGGCCATGTGTGCCACCGGTGCTCTGCTGGCAAATGATTTCGGCATGCCGGCCCTGCTGGTAAAGATAGCCGGTGTTTTTCTTTACGGCTTCTGGATCGTTCTGCACAAATTGGACATAAGCTCAGAAACCTATCCCCTGGTTAAAACCAAATATATCTACCTGCTGTTGATCCTGCCCCTGCTCATAGCTGATATCACGCTTCAGACCCTGTATATTGCCTATCTCTCACCTGATATCATAACTTCCTGCTGTGCCGTTGTTTTCGGTTCTTCAACTGAAACCGGCAGAAACCTGCTGCAAGGCTATTCCCAGACCACACTGCTATTTCTTTATTATGGCTCCATTGCTGTTTTGCTGCTGCTGGGTTGCATACTGCTGAAACGCTGGCTGCTGCCCCTTGCAGCTCTCTTTTCCGCAGGCTGGCTCTGGTTTTTAGGCTTGGCAATGGTTGCAATAATTACCCTCTTTTCCTCTTATATCTATGCAATGCCGTATCATCACTGTCCTTTCTGCATACTGAAGCCGGAGTATCATTATATCGGCTTCGCTCTCTACTTCACACTGATCCCAGCCTCTTTCTTCGGCCTTTCAACCCTGCTTGTAGAGCCATTTAAAAGCAAGAAGAATCTTACCTGGCCGGTGCAGAAATACCAGCGGACGGCGATTATAATATCACTTCTGTTGATGCTGCTCCTTGCAGCAGTCAGCTCCTACCATTTTCTGCTCTACAAGATCAGCGGCGGTGAGTTTTAATGTAAATGTCCTGATTTTCAAGCCGGTCCAGTCATACTCTCCGACTTCATCTTTTCTTTTTTGCCCTGCCAGCGGGTGGATACAACCGAACCCACAGCAGCAACAACACCGGATGAAAATATACTGAAGACAAGCGGCATACCCTTGATGCCGAAAAGGTCAAAGACAAACGATTTCAGCATGCCCAGCAGACCGACCACGATTGCTACGGTCAGTATTTCGTTATTTTTCCTGCTGCTAGCGGCCAATAGGAGGAATATGGCCCCGAGGTTAATGAAAACTGTCTGGCCACCCCGAAACATATATTCAAAATCAGCAGTGGTCCTGGCCAATACCTGATAAAGACCCAAACGCAGGAGAAAGAAACCACTTATCAGTCCTGTGAGAAGCAGGATGACCGCGCTGAAGTCCTTCCTGTCGAGCCAAGAGAAAAAGGCCGAGTGCATTGCGGGCGGAGTATGGCTCCTGCACCAGCGATACTGCAGAAAACTCATGGTCATCAGGGTACCTAAGACCAGGCTGCCAACAAGCGGAGATGCAATATCAGATGCCACTACGCCGCTGCTTAAAGCAACAAGACCAGCTGCCAGCTGAAACAGGTACGAGGTGCAGCGGATGCCACCGCTTTGCCACCTGTTTGCTACCCTGGCCAGGAGGTATGCCGATACGGATAAAACAGGTACTGACCACAGGAGATTAGAAAAGATAGCCCCAACCCCGAAGCTGAGCAGAATTACCCCTGCAAAGGTGTAGGTCGTACTGCCAATGGCCCCGTCTTTATTGCGGGCAGCCAGCCAACCACCTGCCCCAATATGGAGCAAAGCAGCAAGCACCCCGATAATACCCAGCCACAACGTACTGCGGTACCAGGGGACCGTAACGGTCCAGGCAGCCAGAAAAGCACCAACACCAGAAACGGTTGGCAGCAAACTTTCATAAAACCCCAGGTCTTCATTTTCCGTTGCCATCCTGTGTATATTGGTGACAGTGTAAAATGCCCAGAAAGCAAAAAGCAATGGGAAAAACCAGGTCAGGTGAAGCAGAACTGCCGTAGGTTCATCGCAGGCGGCTGGGACGGTTAATTTAAAAGCCCAGAAAAGCCAGAAGACAAAAGCAAACCCCAATGTCGTCCAGCGCAGCGATGGGCATAATTTTTCGCGGTTTGCGATATAGGCCGCCACGCAACCGCCAAAAAGCAACAGGGCCAGCATCGGATAAAGAGGATATGGAAAGTCAATGGACATGCCGACAAGTCCACTACCCAGGGCGGCAATACAAAGCTGAGCGGAGGCCCTGTAACGCAGGCCGAGTATTATCACCACGGTACCGGCTGCGATTAAAATAACATATGCCATTACAGAGGAAATCGATTGAAAGCGGGTATGGGTTTCCAGCACAATGGAAAAAAGCAGCAGCAAACCACAGGCGGGAAAGATAGGCGCCAGGCGGCTTTGCCTGCTGTACAGCCACCAGCCCCCAATTATGAGTGCGGCAGCATACCCCATGCCCAGCATCGAACCGAGCTGAGTGTTAATTGTGCCGTTGTCCGTTATAGTTCTAAGGATAAGAGCAAATACCAGGGCGAAACAGACAGTTGCCACTCTGGGCAGCAGTGCGCCTGTGCCGGCCTTTTTCAGGACCCCCTCCCTGGGAATATTTACCTGATGCGCAGGAGCTATTGTTTCCTGGACCTCCGGACGCTCCTCCTTAAGCCCTTTGCCTTTCTCCAGACCTGACAGTCTGGCTGATATTTCATCGACCGTTTCCTGCAGAAACCGGACCTGCTGGGTCAAAGATTTCAGCTGCACCTCAAGTGTACCCTGCGTCTCAGCCATATTCAATTATTTCTCTATTTGATTGATTGTTCGTTTTTTTATATACTCTTCAAAAAAAATAATAATAAATGAAATTACTGGTTGCACAAATCACAGGAGGCATTTATATTCCTCCACCATAATTCAATACCACATTGTGGTACAAAACCTGTTGCCATATATTCGAAACTATGTCAATAATAATTACCACGATATGTAATATAAATAATACGGCAACCCATTAATAATTATTATATCATAACAAAAATTACTCATAAAAAAACTCAGCAACCAATTCAGGCACAACAGTTACAGGTGTTATCCCATATAGAATTTGAGTGTACGATGCCATACGGCCGTAATATTCGAGGGGCAACTCCAGTGAAGATCAGGTTGCGCAAATAGAAATGTTCCCCGGTTAAAGGAGGCAGATAGCGTAAATGAAAAATCATGTATTGCGACCTCTGTGGGTAGTCCTGGCAGGAATCGCCCTGCTCCTGATAGTGCGTCACTTTATAGTACCCAGGGATTTTGGCGTTGAAGAAGGCGGAAACTTTACGTATAACTATCATCGGCTCTCTAGTAAAGATGACTGGAAAAACTTCAAGGTAAAATACCGCGGCAGGGAGTATTGCCAGGAGTGCCATGAAGAAAATGCAGCGTCCATTCTTGATTCACCCCATGAAATCATTGAGTGTGAAAACTGCCACGGTCCCGCCGTGGATCATCCAGACAATCCTGAAACACTGGCAATAGATACCAGCAGGGCACAATGCCTCAGGTGCCACGCCTATTTGCCCTACCCCACCAGCCAGCGTTCAGAGCTTCCTGGTATTAACCCCCACGATCATAATCCCGGTGAAAATTGCGTTGATTGTCATAATCCGCATAACCCCGATTTGGAGACTATGTAATGAATTGCTCTCGTCGAGATTTCATAAAAAACACTTTCAAAACCACCCTGGCCTCGGCTCTGCCGCTTTCAGCCTTCAAGATGCTGAGTCCGGCAGAGGTGAAAGCCTACACGGGTGATTCTTCAATCCGCTGGGTTTTCCTGGTGGACACGCAAAAATGCGTGGGGTGCGGTCTCTGCGTCAAGGCTTGTAAACATGAGAATGAAATCCCTTATGCCCCGCCCATTACCAGGACATGGGTTGAACGATACGTCCTGATGAAAAACGGCCAGGCTCATATCGAATCACCATACGGCGGCAGGGATGGTTACACGGATACGAAAATACGGGAAAACGAAATCCCGCCTGAGCAGATTGCCAAGGGCTTCTTCGTACCGAAACTTTGTAACCAGTGCAAAAAACCGGCCTGTGTCCAGGTCTGCCCTGTCGGGGCAACCTACCAGACCCTGGACGGGGTTGTACTTGTCGATCGTAAATGGTGCATCGGCTGCGGCTACTGCATCATGGCATGTCCCTACGGCATGCGTTTTTTCCATCCGATCCATAGAGTGGCGGAAAAATGCACCTTCTGCTACCACAGAATAAAACAAGGCATGAAAACCGCCTGCGTACAAAACTGCCCGTTTGGCGCCCGCCGCATAGGTAACCTGAAAGACCCCAATGATCCTGTAACCAAGGTAATCATGACCGAACGTGTATCTGTCTTAAAAGATGAATATGGCACAAAACCCCAGGTCTATTACATCGGCCTGGATACCAATGTGAGGTAAGACAAATGGCGGTAGAACATATAGTAGCCCAGGGCGCTGAACATCTGGTCGTCCATGGTCTTGAGTGGACCTCAAAGGAACTCTTTACGTATCCGAATGAATTCATCTACTGGTCCATTCAGATTGTCATGTATCCCTACATGACCGGTCTTGTGGCAGGTGCCTTCGTTCTTTCCTCACTGTATCATGTCTTCGGGCAGCAGGATCTGAAAACCATAGCGCGCTTTTCGCTTGTTTTCTCTCTTGCTCTCCTGCCGGTGGCAATGATGCCCCTGCAGTTCCACCTGCAGCAGCCGCTCCGTGGCATGAATGTCATGTTCACACCCCATTTCACCTCGGCCATTGCGGCCTTCGGCATTGTCTTTTCCACCTATGCCGTTATTGTCTTAAGTGAAATATGGTTTGTCTACCGCACGTTCTTTGTGGACCAGGTCCAGATACTCAAAGGCAAGCAAGGCGCTGTCGACCGTTTTAAATACTATCTTTACATGCTGCTCTCCCTTGGCGCCTTCGACCTGAGTGATAAGGCAATCGCCCTGGATAAAAAGGCTGTCAAGATCCTGGCCGGCATCGGTATCCCGGTTGCCTGCTTTCTGCATGGCTACGCCGGTTTTATCTTCGGCTCCGTCAAGGCCAATGCCCTCTGGATGTCACCGCTCATGCCTGTAATCTTTATCATGTCTGCGGTAGTCTCCGGCATCGCTCTCTGCATGCTCACCTATATCCTTATCATGGAGTTTAAGAAATGGAGCGCCATCATTGCCAAGGGCAAGGGTGATGAATCGGTACTAGTCATTGCCGGCGCCGAGCTCGATGTCATTACCAAGACCTCGCGCTACCTCCTGGGTTTTCTGGTTGCCGCCATCTCTCTTGAGCTGCTTGACCTGATATTCAGGGGTTACACAGCCATGAAGTCATGGGATATTTTGCGTTCCGTCATGTACGGCAAGGATTTCATCAATATCTTTGTCCTGCAGTATACCCTTGGTAACCTGGTGCCCTTTATCATGCTGCTTATCCCGGGGGTTACGATTCGACGGACATTTTTCGCACTTATCCTCGTTCTCTTCGGCGTATTCATGATGCGTTGGAACGTTGTTATAGGCGGACAGGCCTTTTCCTTATCGTTTGCAGGGTATATGCACTATCACATGCCGATCATTCCCCATAACATGGAAACATATAAGGAAGGTCTCTTCGGAGCTCTGACCGTTCTGGCAACACCGTTTGCTCTTTTATGGATCATCAATAAGGTCACGCCGGCACTTGAACATAAATGATAATAAATTGTCCATAAACATAAAAACCAAAGGGCCTTATGGCCTTGTCTCTGTAAACGCATAACAGCTCCAGGGGGGTGTAAATATGGAAAGGCGGCAATTATTAAAAACTTCTCTTGCTTTCCTCGGTACAACTGCCCTTGTCTCTTTTGTCTATCCTGCGTCAAGATTTCTTGTACCACCCACAAGCAGTGCAAAAGATGCGCCTCTCACCATCGATAAAGATGAGATCCCGCCGGGCACTGCCAAAGAAATCATTTTCAACGAGACACCTTTGGTCGTCATCAACCGCAAGGGCAGCGGCTTCATAGCTCTTTCCAGGATATGCACCCATCTGGGCTGTCTCGTGGGGTACGACAAGTTCAATGATAAGCTGGTATGCCCATGTCATGCAGGAGATTTCGACCTGGAGGGCAAAGTGCTTTCCGGTCCTGCCACGAAGCCTCTGCCGCGCTATCCACTCAAAATCACGGCAGATCAAATTACCATCGGGTAGAGGATGCACTCAAACTAGGACAATTTACTGCGGGGTCACAGCATGTGGGGACAAATCTTACACTGGATAGAAGTCAGAATAGGTCTCGAAGAACTTGTCAACAAACACTTACGCCAGTTCAAAACCCCAAAAGGCGCCACCTTTTGGAGCACCCTCGGTTTTGTGGCACTCATTGCCTTCATCCTTCAGGCCGTCACCGGCATCATGCTGCTCCTCTACTACATCCCCCACCCTGAGCATGCCTTTAAAAGCATGCAGACCATAACTAATGAGATTCCCTTTGGCTGGCTCTTCAGGTTGATCCATAATGTCGGGGGCAATATTATAGTTGCGGTCATCATTATGCACATGATCCATGTTTTCCTGCGGGTCAGCTATAAAAAACCCAGAGAGATAACCTGGGTCTCCGGTGCACTCATGTTTTTACTGGTCCTGCTGGCCTGCATCACCGGCCAGCTTTTACCCTGGCACCAGACCGGTTTCTGGCAGACAACGGTTACATCAACCATCCCTTCCTTCCTGCCTGTTATCGGTGAAGGGATCTCTTCCTATATGCGGGGTGGTGAGTCCGTCACCGGTATCACGCTTTCCAGGTACTTTTCATTCCATGTTGTCATCCTGCCTGTATTTATCGTCGGCTTCATGATCCTGCATGTCCTTCTTATCAGGCGCCAGGGGCTTTCAACCTCGCCAGCCATTGAGCCGGGGGCAGATGCATCACCTCCGGAAGAATTCAGACGTGAACCGCACCTGGAGGGTCAGCCATGTTTCCCGCACTTCTCTGTAAAGCGATCATTCATGGTGATGCTCTATTTCACCGTTCTCTTTTTTATCCTGACCTTTTTCCCGAATCTCTTCCTGCCGGCTGAAGCCAATATCCAGGCAGATCCACTTTTGACACCTGAAGCCATCCGGCCGGCATGGTACTTCCTCGCCCCCTACCAACTTATCAAAACCATACCCAATGACGTAATGGGTATAAGTCTGGTGGTTATCTTCTCTTTGGTCCTGCTGTTCTGGCCCTTTTTTGACGCCAAGGATGCAGGAAGAAATATACGCAAGCGGCCCATGCTGTTAAGCCTTGGCTTAATTGTTCTGGCTCTGTGGGTCATATTTACCATCTGGGGGATGTATTCATGATGAGATACCTTATAATTCCAGTAGTACTGTTAATCGCTGTTGTCTCAACAGGTCTTTCCCTGGCAAGCTACCGCGAAACCTTTGAGAGGGAATTCATGCTCTCACCCTGGGCCATAGCAAAGGGCGAGATCAGCGCCTGCATCCAATGTCATACCTCGGACAGCATGGATTCTAAAATGCAGCAGCTCGTGCAGGAATGGCGCGCCAGCTGGCATGCAAAAAACAATGTTTCATGCCACGACTGCCACGGGGGCGCCCCTGAAGATGCAAGCATGTCCATGTCACACCAGAGAGGCTTTAGCGGCACCCCAAATGATAAGGACATTCCTGCCTTCTGCGGCACGTGCCACATTGCCATCAAGGACAACTATCTCCAAAGCGGCCACGGCAAAACCTTCCTCGACACCGGCGAGGGGCCAAGCTGTGTAAACTGTCACGGTTCACATGATATTCAGCAGGCAAGCATGGATATAATAAGCGAGCAGTTCTGCTCCCACTGCCATACCTACGAACGGGCCAAGGAAATGAAACAGGCCCTGTTTATGGTGGAAAGCAAGCTGAATACCATCAATACAGATCTCAAACGCTTGAAAGTGTTTGGTATTGCAACTGACAGGCAGGAAAAGGCCTATTTCAGGAACCATGCCGGATTCCGCACCCTGTTTCACTCCATTGATGTTGATGCCGTCAGGGAAAAATCAAGCGATTATACCCAGAATCTAGAGATAATCGAAGGTGAGATACGTGAATCCTTCAAGCAGCTTGCCTTCAGAAGAAATTTCTCTGCCTATCTCTTTCTGGTTTTTATTGGTTTAAGTATTGTGGTATATTTACTCTCAAAATCCTATGAGCAAAAAAGCGGGTAGGAATATCAGCAACATCTGTCGGGAAATTTTTCTAAAGTAATTTTGAGGCAAAGGGAATCATCCTGGCAACCGTTTTCTAAGCGCGGAGTAAAAAACTATGCGAAAGGTTGACAAGTTTTTAATACCTCTCTGTCTCGGTACAGGAATATTTATCCTGGCAGCTGGTAGCGTTGCCCGTGGCGACGATATACCCCAGTATTTTGTGCCACCTCCACCTTTTTCCGAAGGCATCTTCCCCTGTTCAGATTGTCATGCTGACATGGAGGCCAACCCGGAAAGAAGGGAACTGGAAGATGAGCATGTTGAAATTTCCGGGATGTTCAACCATGCCAGCGAACAGAGATGGTGCCTTGACTGTCACAACGAGGACGACAGGGACAAACTGCGTCTGGCCAATGGCGACCTTGTCTCCTTTGAGGAATCGTACAATCTCTGCGGCCAGTGCCATGGTACGATTTTCCGGGACTGGAAAGCCGGCATCCACGGCAAACGGACCGGTGCATGGAACGGCAAAAAACAATACCGCTTGTGCGTGCACTGCCACAATCCTCACAGCCCGAAATTCAAACCCATAAAGCCCCTGCCGCCGCCGGATAATCCCCTGGAAATACAATACAAGAAACTTTCCGATGAAGATATCCCCAGGAACCCTCTGGGGAATATCCAATAACAAATGGGCACTATGGCTGCTGACTATAAAACCTCAAGAACATCAACGGATTACAGTAATGAGTAAAAATACTTGCAGCAGAAGTAAATTCAAGCCATTGACGCGCCGTAATTTTCTCAAGGGGACGGCTGCCTCCGCTGCAACCCTGGCAATCCCCGTCAACACATCGGATGCCTCGGTGTGGCAGGCATTTTTCCAGAAACATTTTCAGGAAATGAGCAAGGCCGAAATGGCGGAAGTTATCAAGCGCCTCGAAAAAAATTATGGCGAAAAATACAAAACCTCTTTCAACATCAAAACAAGCACCGCCCTGCCCGATACACTTTTCGGCTACGGGCTTGATCTTTCACGCTGCATAGGCTGCCGGAGATGCGTCTATGCCTGCGTGCGCGAAAACAACCAGTCAAGAGATCCCCAGATCCATTATATCTCGGTCCTGGAATTTGAAAAAGGCCATAAATGGGTCAGCGACCTGGAGGAGGCAGACAAGTATTACTACCCTCATGAAGTGCCGGAGGACGGGCACTTCTACATGCCTGTGCAGTGCCAGCAGTGTGAAAACCCGCCCTGTGTCAAGGTATGCCCAACCAGGGCAACATGGAAGGAGCCTGACGGTATAGTGGTGGTAGATTACAACTGGTGCATCGGCTGCCGCTACTGCATGGCAGCCTGCCCCTATGGCGCCAGACGCTTCAACTGGGGTGAACCGCAGATCGCCAGGGAAGAAATAAACCCTGAAACCCATTATCTCGGTAACAGGCCGCGCTACAAAGGGGTCGTGGAAAAATGCACCTTCTGCATCCAGAGAGTCCGTGGCAATCCGGGCCGCTACCCGGCCTGTGTCGAGATATGTCCGGTGGGCGCCAGAAAATTCGGTAACCTCCTGGACCCGAAAAGCGAGATCCGCTATCTTATTGAAAACAAAAGGGTGTTCCGCCTGAAGGAAGACTTGAACACCGCGCCCAAATTCTATTACTTTTTCGCTACCTGATACATGTAGTGGAGGGATGTTGCATATGTACCCAATCAAGAATTTCTTTATCGTTCTCAAGCAGGTTACGGTCGGCAGCAAGTTCTACTATGCCTGGCTCGCCTTTCTCGGCCTTCTCATTTTCATCGGTGCCGCTTCCTACGGTATCCAGCTCCAGAAAGGGCTCATTGTCTCGGCCATGCGTGACCAGGTTTCCTGGGGTTTTTATATTTCGAATTTCACCTTTCTCGTGGGCTTGGCGGCGGCAGCCGTTCTCCTGGTGGTGCCGGCCTATATCTACAACTTCAAGCCTATCAAGGAAATTGTTCTTTTCGGGGAGCTTCTGGCAGTGGCGGCAATTACCATGTGCATCATGTTTGTTGTCATTGATATGGGCAGGATTGACCGCTTGTGGCATGTCATTCCCTTTGTCGGCAAGATGAATTTCCCCGCTTCGCTCCTGGCCTGGGATATCATTGTACTGAACGGCTACCTGGCAATCAATCTCCTTATTTCATTTTATGCGCTTTACCAGATGGCGCATAACAGGGAATACAGCCTGCAGATCATCAAGCCGCTCATAATCCTTTCCATTCCCTGGGCGGTCAGCATCCATACCGTCACCGCCTTCCTGTTTAACGGACTGTCAGCCAGGCCTTTCTGGAACGCTTCCATCCTGGCGCCGCGCTTTCTGGCCTCGGCCTTCTGCTCCGGTCCGGCAGTGATGATGCTCATCTTTCAGATCATAAGAAAGGTTTCCAAGATAGAGATTGACAACAAGGCCATATTCAAGATTGCCGAACTGGTCGCCTATGCCATGGGCATCAACCTTTTCCTGCTGGCAGCAGAGTTTTTCAAGGAATTCTATTCAGGCTCCATCCATCTTGCGCCCATGAAGTATCTCTACTTCGGGCTGCACGGCCACAATGCCCTGGTACCCTGGATGTGGACCGCCATGCTCTTCAACATCACTGCGTTCTTTCTTTTCTTAAGGCCCAGGACCAGAGAGAATTTACTCACCCTCAATATTGCCTGCGTCCTCATCATTATCGGCGTGTATATCGAAAAAGGCATGGGGCTTTCAATCCCCGGTTTTGTTCCCGGTACGTTAGGCGAGATTTATGAGTACGTACCCACATTTGTTGAAAAGGCGGTCACTGTCGGAGTCTGGGCCACCGGCGCCCTCATCTATACCCTGCTGCTGAAATTCGCCATCCCTATCTACACCGGCGAACTGCGATTCTATACCAGGGAAACCGAGATGTAAAAACACGCCGGAATATTGCTGAAAAAGCAATATTGCCCCCTGCCTTCACCTTTTAAGTGTACCCAACCCAATTACCCTTTATTCCCCGGATTGTTCACGGTAGCCTTTTATCAGCGCCGGAGAAGAATTTCTTTTATCAAGCCGCTTCTTTTTTTTATTGAGATTACTGGATTTAGTGATTAATATTTGTTAATATTTATTTATTCAAACCTGAATCGAATTGTGCTTGTACAATCGTCGATTCATAACAATTTAACTCTCTAGTATCGCTGGAAAAGTAGTCCCGGCACAGCTTTGAGACAGACCGGTCCTGCAACGGGCCAGGCGTTTTCACATTAATTAATACACAGTCAAAGGAGGTGTAAAGCGTAAAAGAGCTAAACAGTGCAGAATAAGAAATATTTCCCTTAATACAATTTCAACAAAAGGAGGAAAATGTTATGGGTAAATTATTAATACGTAATTTGAGTTCTGTTTTCATTGTTCTTCTGCTCGTTTTTACGCTGGGCCTGCTCACCGGCTGTGAGGGTGATGACGGCATAAATGGCATGAGCGCCTACGATATCGCTGTAGACAACGGCTTTGTCGGTACTGAGGCGGAATGGCTTGCTTCGCTGGAAGCTGCTGTCCCGGACACGGAAGAAAGCTGTAACGTCTGTCACGGTGAAACAGGGGTAGATGGCATCGAGATCAATGTGGTGCATCC
>JAHEID010000056.1 GCA_024639555.1 Deltaproteobacteria bacterium | reverse complement strand
ATCTTCTGTTTTTGAAATAACAGGTTTTATGAAAGCTTTTCCAGCACCCAGAACCAAGAACTCTGCACCCTTATCTTCTGCAAACTGACAACTGCCAATTGTCAATTCAGTACCTTATGCTTTCACCTTGCGTCTTTTGCCTGATATCTCTGTACCTTTTTCTTATATTTTCCCTTGAATCCTCGACACCTGGTGCCCTTAGACCCTTTTTTTATACCTTACACGCCCTCTTATTCTTCTTCTTTTCCCGGAAAGCAACTTTCAAGACCTGATCCATATTCTTTACAGGAATAAACTCCATCTGGTCACGGATGTCCTTGGGGATTTCCACCAAATCTTTTTTATTCTGTTCAGGTATAATAACCTTTTTAATACCCGAACGGAGCGCAGCAAGCGCCTTCTCCTTAAGGCCGCCGATGGGGAGGACACGGCCCCGCAAGGTTATTTCCCCGGTCATGGCAACGTCCCAGGCCACCTTTTTCCTGGAAAGCGCTGAATAGAGCGAGGTACCCATGGTGACGCCGGCAGAAGGGCCGTCTTTGGGGATGGCGCCGGCAGGTACATGAATATGGATATCCACCTCTTCGAAAAATGATTCGCCCAACTTCAGTGTGTCCATCCTTGACCTGCAGTAACTCAAGGCCGCCTTGGCCGATTCCTGCATAACATCTCCAAGCTGACCGGTCAGAATGAGACTGCCCTTGCCCTTCATGATGATCGTTTCAACGTAAAGGATCTCACCTCCTGTCTCTGTCCAGGCCAGGCCGGTAACAAGACCGGGCTGGTCAATGGTCTCGATATCACACTCCGGCTGAAACTTTGGCGGGCCCAAATACCTGTGCAGGGTCTGTTTGGAGATGATATACGGCCCCCTGGATCCCTCGGCAATTTTTCTCGCCACCTTGCGGCAGACCTTGCCGATCTCACGCTCCAGGTTTCTCAGGCCTGACTCTCTGGTATAGTGGGAGATAATGCGTTTTGTGGTCTCATCATCGAGTTTAATGTGTTTTTCAGAAATACCGTTTTCGTTAAGTTGCCTGGGTAGGAGATAACGGTTAACTATCTCCAGCTTTTCCTCCAGCGTATAACCGGCCAGTCGGATGATCTCCATCCTGTCAAGCAGGGGTGACGGGATCGTGTCGGTAAGGTTGGCCGTGGTGATAAACATCACCTTGGATAGATCATAGGGTATGTTCAAGTAATGATCTGAAAAGGAAAAATTCTGCTCAGGGTCCAGCACTTCCAAGAGGGCTGACGAAGGGTCGCCCCGGTAATCGGAGCCCACCTTGTCGATCTCGTCCATCATGAAAACCGGGTTGTTGGCATTGACCGTTTTCAACCCCTGAATAATACGGCCGGGCATGGCACCGATATAGGTTCGCCGGTGGCCGCGAATTTCCGCCTCATCCCGCATGCCGCCCAGGGAAATGCGATGGAACTTGCGGCCCAGGGCTCTGGCAATGGACTGGCCAAGTGAGGTTTTACCCACACCAGGGGGACCTACAAAGCAGAGGATGGGGCCTTTGGTCGACTTATTGAGCTTCCGGACTGCCAGGTACTCCAGTATCCGTTCCTTTATCTTTTCAAGACCATAGTGGTCAGTATCAAGAACTTCCCGGGCAATTTTGAGGTCAAGCCTGTCGCGGCTGCCCTTGCTCCAGGGTACTTCGATCAGCCAGTCCAGATAGGTCCGGATAATGCCTGCCTCAGAAGAATCAGGGTGCATCATCTCCAGCCGTTTGAGTTGCTTGGTGGCCTCCTTTCTGGCATGGATCGGCATTCTGGCCTTGCGAATTTTTCCCAGTAGTTCCTCGACTTCCTGGGTTCTGTCATCCACGTCGCCCAGTTCTTTTTTCAGGGCCTGCAACTGCTCACGCAGGTAGTACTCCCGCTGCGAACGCGTCATCTCTTCCTTGGCCTCGGTCTGGATCTTGGCCTGCATGGTGGATACCTCAAGCTCTTTGTTCAGGTATTCAGCCACTAGTCTGAGCTTTTCCACCGGATCCAAACATTCAAGGATAGACTGAGCCTCAGGGATCTTCAAGCGCAGGTTGGAGGCAACCAGGTCGGCCAGTCGCCCCGGATCATCAATATTATTCATTATCATAATGAGATCCGAGGAAAGGATGCCTCGCAGTGACATTATTTTTTCTGTCTGCTCCCGTACTGTGCGCATAAGCGCCTCGACTTCAACGGTGATCTCGGTCAGTTCCTGATCTTCCACAACATCGACCTTTACCTTGAAAAAGGGCTCCTTCTGCAGGAATTTCTGAATTTTTGCCTTGGTCAGAGCCTGGACCAGGACCTTGAGACGGCCGTCAGGCAACTTCAGGGTCCGCATTATCATGCTCACCATGCCGACCTCGTAAAGGTCTTTGGAGTCAGGATCTTCCTGGGTGGCATCCTTCTGGGTCAGGAGCACCAGGAGTTTGTCTCTGGAAAGTGCTTCATTGACTGCGGTCACAGAAGACGACCTGCCGACAAAAAGCGGTATGATCATGGAGTTGAAAACTACGACATCGCGAACCGCCATCAAGGGCAGATCATCTGGTATCTCAATATCCTGCCTCTCTGCAAAATCATCGAGGTTGGCATGAATCGAATCATCAAAACCCACAGGTTTATCCTCCTGTTATAGTAAACGTTTCCTTCAGGAAACATAGTGTCTGGTGTATAAGGCTGCCAAGTGTTCCGAACTGCCTTCTTATCAATGATACTGTTCTGGTGTTGTGAATCTAAACACTGGGGAGACTGAAGTCAAGCTCTGCATACTCCCTTCACGCCTGCTTGTTTTTTTGTTGCTTAAATGCGATATTCTTTTTTATGTAATCGGTCAACAGTTAATTACTAATAATACATTAGGACCAGCAATTATGCTTTCTGCTCACTCTTTTTTTGATCTGTCCTCTTATGAACACCCTGAACTCATCCAGCCTGATGATCAGGTCTGGTTTGCCCTGAAAAACCTGAGGCACTACCTTGAAGTCCAGCGCTATCCCGAATTGTCACCGGTACTGGTCCAGGACGGCGAGCCTTTAACAAAGACCCTGGTGTATTACAACGGCAACCTGCTGGAGGCCGGTGAATGCACTATTGAGTATGGTGATGCCGCTAAGGGGGGCATCAAGATATACCATGACGAAAAGCAGCTGCTTGGGGCTTCCGTTATAATGGCCGGAGCCATTTTCAAAGGCAGCCGGATCAGGATAGGCAAAGGGGTGCTGATCGAGCCGGGTGCCTTTATCATGTCTCCGACCATCATCGGCGACCAGACAGAAGTACGCCATGGCGCCTACATCAGAGGCAATTGCTTAATCGGCAGGAATTGCGTGGTAGGGCACGTTACCGAGGTCAAACATACCATTTTCCTGGATGGTGCCAAGGCTGGACATTTTGCCTACCTGGGGGATTCCATTCTTGGCAACCAGGTCAACTTGGGAGCAGGAACCAAGCTGGCAAACCTGCGATTTACCAAGGGGGATATTTCCATAGCCACCCCTGGCGCTACGGTGAAGACCGGCTTGCGTAAACTGGGGGCTATACTGGGCGACCATGTACAGACAGGGTGCAATTCTGTTACCAATCCAGGCACGCTGCTGGGCAAGAAATCCATGGTCATCCCCAATACCACCGTACCCTCAGGATACCATCCTGATGGCTCGCTGATACGATAAAAAAATAGGCGTAAAGGGGTCAAGGGAAAGATTGTAATTAATATTAAATGTTATTATGCAATTTACTTTTTCAACATTTTCTCTTCGCCTTTGTGCCTCTGTGCCTTTGAACCTTTTACCTGCTATTGCTGACTGCTGAAAGCTGCTTGCTGAAGCTTTCTACTGTGCCCTCAGCCAATACTCACTTAAGGCATAAAAAAAGCCGATAATGATCCCCAGTGTGCAGTAAATCCTGGCAATCCTGTCCCAGGGGAGACGCTCACCGGTTGAGCGCTGCATGAACGATGCGACCAGAATGGTCAAGCCCACAACAAAGGGCGCTGTCATCATGAGCTGCATCAGGGTTGACTTAAAGGTGGTAAACAGGCTTTCCGGTGCAAACCTGAGATTAAAGAGCAGATAAACACAAATTACCAGGCCCAATGAAATGTTTTTTTTAATTGCACTCATATGAAAAAAGTAACATCAGCACTTATTTTTCCGGAGACAGAACCGTCTATCCATGGCGTGGCGAAGCTTCTCATTTTCTTTACTGCTTTATCCTATTACCTGCCGACTGAAACAGATGGGGCGATCAACGGGAGCAGCAATTTTTTTACAAATCTGTGCGCGGGATATGCCCCTGCGCCGCTTGGCGATGATCTTTACCGTTTCAAGCGGCTACTGCGCGAAATGGAAACAAGCCGGCCCGATGAGCTTTCCCGCCTCTTCTCTACTGCCAAGGCCCCCATGGCTGCCGGACACGCCAGGGACCAGGATGAAACCTCTGCTGCCGGTGTGTATTCCGCCCTGAGCAAGGATGCTGAGATAAAAACCAGCACCCGGTATAAAGAGCGCTTGTGGCAGGCCAGGTTGATACTGAAACTGGCTGAAATGTTAGACAGAAGAGAAATGGAGGTCAGACAGGGACTGGCACAGGTCTCTTCTGTTGAGCAGCAAGTTTTTGCCTCCCTTGCAGGATTCGGTGAAGCGGAAACAGCTGATCTGACAGAATTGAACGGCCTCGATAAGCTCCAGCGCCAAAAATCTAAAGACAATCTGCCGCATGAATCTCCGCTGGAAACATCTGGAATGCTTATCTCCCTGCGACTAAAGGCATGGGCTGAACTTTACCTGGCCGATTCCCCGGACCTGCATACCCTGATACTTGCTTCTGCCAACGCGGAAAGTGGCGCTATCCTCCTTGACAGCTATGAAAATACCTGGCGCAGAGACCCGAAAATATTATTTTCCCTATCCATCCCGGCTGTTAACCCGGCAGACATTGAAGGAGCCTGGGACCAGTACCTTGCATCTCGAAACGCTTTCCGGTCAGCTGCACAAG
This sequence comes from Deltaproteobacteria bacterium, assembly GCA_024639555.1. Taxonomy (GTDB): domain Bacteria; phylum Desulfobacterota; class Desulfobulbia; order Desulfobulbales; family BM004; genus BM004. Next base: position 8,804 of record JAHEID010000056.1, on the reverse strand, counting down.
AAAATATAGAATACTTTGCAAGGTTCCTCCAGGTAACAGCCACCTCAGCTGGATTACCACCGAATAACCGTGAGGAAATTTCTTTGCTCACCAAAAACGTTTCCGCCTGGGAGGAAAAGGTGCAAGTCCATTTCCCTGACCCGGAAACACGCTTTAAAAAACTTGATTTTTACTGTTTCCCAGGCATCTCTTTTGCTGAACTGTTTCAACGACTTTACCACGTAGATGGACCAATTCCCGCGAATAATAAGCAACAACGCCCTACAGCTTTACTGGCAATCCTCAAATCTTAATATATCCGTAAAAAATTTCGTAGCCACCAACATAACCAATAAAATCGATAGGTTACGGACTGTATGCCTGTCCGTCGAGTGCTTTATGCGAGACCGACAATTGAAAAATTTCAAAGCTTTTAACTTATCCTGAATTGGTGCAATGAATCTATACTTTATCGTCAAAAAGCCTGCATGCTCTCGACAACAAAGGCATAGACCCAGCTATCGCAATTTTTCCGTCACAGATTCAGGTTAGAGATTTTTATACGGATTGATGGTCAGGACCGGGCAGGGAGAAGACCGTACGACCTTTTCAGCCACGCTGCCAAACATCACCTTTTCAAGCCCTTTGTAGCCATGAGTGCCCATAATGATAAGATCCATGCCGCTTTCTTCCGCATGACGGATAATTTCCTCTGAAACATCACCGACAAGGACCTTAGCCTCAACATTTTTATGGCCTTCAAGGAATTTTTCCATTTTTTGCTCAGCCGCCTGAACCATCTCCTCCTCAAATTTTGCAACCGGCATATGGGGGACAAAAAATCCTGAGTAGTCGTCAAAGCTTTGTACTACAAACACGACATGGAGCTGGGCCTGACACATACCTGAAAAATAGCCGGCTGCTTCAAGAATCTTCTTGGAGTTTTCCGAAAAGTCCACCGGTACGAGAACGTTTTTTATCTCCATTATTCTCCTCCTCTTTTTTTATTTGTAAACGTAGTCTGTTCTTTCAAAAAAACAACGAGCAACAACCCAAGCAACCCAACTGAATATTTTTATATTCATATCTACATATTTCCCATATAGCGTAGTGGAATGCAACAATATTTATATTATCAGAATTCTTGCTAAATTCTCCAGAACAGTAAGCTATGTGCAATATCCAAACCCTAAGGCTTTCACATTCCTGGTTTCCCCTATAAAGGCAAGAGAAGGCAAGCTTGATTTTCCTATATTTTACAGTGAACCTCTTTGTGAATAAATCACAACTTTTTTAAACCGTTAGACATTGACCTGCCACCTCATCGGCAATATAGTACAATGGATATATGCAAATAATTTCAGTTCATTTTTTTTGAACTATCTTTTTTTTGAGGAAACCTTTATGGAATTTGACGTGAAATGGATTGCCTGGGAGATAACCAGGCGTTGCAATTTAAGTTGTGTACACTGCCGCTCTTCTTCAACACTGGCGGTTAAAGATCATCCCGACTTTTCGCTTGATGAGGCCAAAAGGGTGCTTGATGACATCGGTTCCTATGCCCAGCCGGTGATTGTCCTTTCAGGAGGCGAGCCGCTCCTGCGCAAGGATGTTTTTGATATTGCTGCCTATGGTACTGAAAAGGGTTTGCGCATGTGTCTGGCCACCAACGGCACCCTGGTGACGGATGAAATTTGTCAAAAGATCAAAGAGGCGGGGATAAGAATGGTTTCCCTGAGTCTTGACGGAGCCTCAGCAGGGGTGCATGATGATTTTCGCAACCAGAAAGGTGCTTTTGACGGTACGATCAAGGCTGCTGGTCTTTTCAGAAAACATGGCATCGAATTTCTGATCAATTCTTCTTTTACCAAGCGAAACCAGGCGGAAGTTCCAAAAATATATAAACTTGCCAAGGAGCTTGGTGCCACGGCATGGTATATGTTCATGATAGTGCCAACGGGTCGCGGGCAGGACATACTTGCGGAACTCATTTCACCTGAGGATTATGAAGAGCTCCTAAACTGGCATTACGATATGGAAAAGGAAGAGGATGATATACTCGTCAGACCCACCTGTGCCCCGCACTATTACCGTATTGTTTTGCAGCGCGCCAAGAAAGATAAGGAAAAATTCAAGCGCCGTTCCCTGAAATTTTCAACCGGCGGATCCAAAGGGTGCCTGGCCGGCCAGTTGATCTGTCTCATTGATGTCGACGGAGAGGTTCTGCCCTGCAGTTACTTCCCGAAATCTGCAGGTAATATCCGCACGCAACACTTCAAGAACATATGGGAAAATTCAGAACTATTCAAGAGTTTAAGAGATTTCAAAAGCTATAAGGGAAGTTGCGGCAGCTGTGAATACATTAATGTCTGCGGGGGCTGTAGGGCACGATCCTATTCCATGACCGGCGACTACCTTGCCGAGGAACCTTTCTGCAATTATACTCCAAAGGAAAAAGTCAAGGCATAGTTGATGTATACAGAAAGTCTGTTGCTGGCAGTTTGCAAAATAAATCTCATTTAACATTTTTTCTGTCCGTCATCGATTAGCCTTTTATGAGGCCGGTAAACGAAACAACGCTTGACAGGCATGCAGATAAAATGACTTATGAAACTTAGCGGCTACAAATACTCTTGGCACCATAGGCACTTGCAGCACCCAACTTTAAACATTTTAAGCAATTTTAAAAAACCAATTACTGAGGATTTGTTTTCATGAACGACACTTTCTTAAGGGCCTGCAGAGGTGAAAAGGTAGATTATACCCCTGTATGGATGATGCGCCAGGCCGGCCGCTACTTGCCGGAATATCAGCAAATACGAAACAAGCTTACCTTTCTGGAACTTTGCAAAACCCCGGAGCTTGCAGCAGAAGTCACTATCCAGCCTGTTGACATTCTGGGTGTGGATGCAGCTATTTTGTTTTCAGACATTCTCATCCCCCTGGAAGCTATGGGTTTGACCCTTGAATTCCATGAAAAGATCGGTCCCGTCTTTCCTGATCCTGTCCGCAACCGTCAGGCTGTTGAACGCCTGATCATACCCGATCCGGAAGAGCACCTGGGCTTTGTCCTGGAAACCATTCGCATCCTGCGCCGCGAGCTTGCGCAGAAGGTGCCGCTCATCGGCTTTGCCGGTGCACCCTTCACCCTTGCTACCTACCTGATCGAAGGAGGCTCCTCCAAGTTCTTTTTTGATACCAAGAAGATGATGTTTGCCGATCCTGAGCTCTACTCGGCCCTGCTTGAAAAAATAACGAAATGCACCAGCGACTATCTCAAGGCTCAGGCAACCGCAGGGGCTCAGGCCCTGCAGATTTTTGATTCCTGGGCCGGGGTTTTAGCGCCAGGTGATTTTGAACGCTTTGCCCTTCCCTATGTACAGCGCATCATTGCCGATCTCAAGAAAAGCACCGATGTGCCCATAATCTATTTTGCCAATAACGGGGCTACCCTGCTTGATCTTTCCAAGACATCGGGCGCCGATGTCCTTGGCCTTGACTGGCGAATTGATATTGCCAAGGCAGTTGAACAGCTTGGCCCAGATGTTTCGGTACAGGGCAACCTTGATCCCATTGCCCTGCTGCTCCCTGAAAAAGAGCTGCGGGAAAGGGTGTCAAAAATTCTTGCCGGGGGCGGTATGGCCCGCGGTCACATATGTAACCTTGGACACGGTATACACCAGTTCACACCGCCTGCACAGGCCAAGCTCTTTATAGATGCTGTACATGAACTGAGCCGCAAAGGCAGCTGATCATCATGGAAGATGCGCCTTTGACAATTCTTGGCGTTAACGAATGCCTGGCCCTCATGGAGCAGTACCACATGCTGCCCAATATCAAGGATCATTCCATAGTGGTGGCGAAAGTGGCGGGAGTCATTACGAACGGTTTGATCGCTGCCGGTTACGACGTATCTCTTGAAACGGTTATTGCCGGGGCCTTACTGCATGACATAGGTAAAACAGCCTGTCTTGACAATGACGATGACCATGCCGCCAGGGGGCTTGAAATATGCCTGGCCCATAACCTGGGGGCAATAGCAGATATTGTTGCCGAACATGTAATCCTGAAAAATTATGCGCCGGGAAATGGATTTGCTGAAAAAGAAATAGTCTATTATGCCGATAAAAGGGTCAACCATGACAAGGTGGTCAGCCTGGAAGAGCGCTTAGCCTATATCCTAGAACGATACGGTATGAACAATGAAGTCCGCTGCAGGGCTATCAAGAGAAACTATGCTCGCTGCCAGGATTTGGAGAAGAGGATGTTTTCCTTTCTCGCCTTTGAACCAGCTGATATTCCGGAGTTGCTTATTGCGCAACGACCAACAATTGATGCAAACAAAAAAATCCCCTAGTCATCAACAGGGCCTGATAATATAAGTTGGTGATAGGCGCAATACCTGTGGGCCGAGTGTTTTTTTTAAGAGGCTAACAATAATTATTATAAAATAAAATTTTTATTGTATATTAGCAGCATTCTTTCACCTGTCACTTGGACAGCTAAAAATATTGGTACGCACACATAAATTCGCAGTTTTTGGCTTTGAATGTTTTTATTTATCTTGTCAGGGACTGCCCCAATCTGTTATTAGGAATTATTCTCAAAAAATATGAGGTTATTTATACACCATTTTTTATAAGGAGAAGTTATGGCCGCATTAAAAGGAACCCAGACAGAAAAAAATATTCTTACCGCCTTTGCAGGTGAGTCGCAGGCACGCAACCGTTATACCTACTTTGCCTCCCAGGCTAAAAAGGACGGATTTGTCCAGATAAGTGCCATTTTTGAAGAAACCGCTAACCAGGAAAAAGAGCATGCCAAGAGATTGTTCAAGCTCCTTGAAGGTGGTGAAGCGCAGGTTTCTGCAACTTTTCCGGCAGGAGTAATCGGCACCACGCTCGAAAACCTGCAGGAGGCGGCAGCCGGTGAAAACTACGAGCATACCACCATGTATCCTGATTTTGCCAAGACAGCCACTGAAGAAGGATTTATAAATATTGCCGCCATATTTATGGCCATAGCTGTAGCAGAAAAACAGCACGAGAAAAGATATAAGGACCTGGCAGCCAATATAGTAGCCGGCCGAGTATTTAAGCGGGAGACAAAAGTCACCTGGAGATGCCGCAACTGCGGCTACCTGCATGAAGGCGATGAGGTTGTTGAGGAATGCCCGGCCTGTGCCCACTCCTGGGCTCATTTTGAACTTCTGGGCGAGAACTATTAATATGTAATTGGTTACACTATTTACCTGCGAATTCTTAAGAACCACAATTTGAAAAAGCTTGCACAATTGTTCAAAAAGATTTTTTAACGTCCCGAAATAATTTTTATGGGTGTCATTTTTTAGGTCTAACATAAAAGGAGGTTCATCATGGCAAAGAAACTGGAAGTGTACAAGTGTGATATTTGCGGAAACATTGTCGAAGTCCTTCATGCAGGTCAGGGCACGTTGGTTTGCTGTGGCCAGGACATGACCCTGCAGGTCGAGAATACCGTGGATGCCGCAAAAGAAAAACATGTCCCGGTTATCGAGAAAGTCGATGGCGGTTTCAAGGTTTCTGTGGGTTCTGTTCCCCACCCCATGGAAGAAAAGCACTACATCGAATGGATAGAGCTCATTGCCGGAGAAACTGCATACAGGCATTTTTTAAAGCCAGGCGGAGCTCCAGAGGCGGTATTCAAGGTTGATGCAGCCCAGGTCAGCGCCAGGGAATACTGTAATCTTCACGGCCTCTGGAAAGCCTGATAAAGGCCACAAGCATTCAGCAGTAAGCTATTTAAACAAATTCACCAGCCAATTAAAGCTGTAAGCTGAGAGCTAAGAGCTGACAGCTCTTTACAAGGAGTAGTTATGCTGAGTAAGAAGATTGAAAAAGCCATTAACCAGCAGATCAATGCCGAATTTTATTCCTCGTATCTCTACCTGTCCATGGCCACCTATTTTGAGTCGATCAGTCTTGGGGGCTTCTCCAACTGGATGCGGCAGCAGGCCCAGGAAGAACTTTTTCATGGCATGAAGATGTTTGACTTTGTCTGTGAGCGCGGCGGGAGGGTTACCCTCAAAGCCATTGACGGGCCGCCCGCTAAATGGGCCTCACCGTTGGATGCAATGAAAAATGTCCTGTCCCATGAGCAAAAGGTGACAGGGCTGATCAACGATCTGGTCAACCTTGCCCTGGATGAACGGGACCATGCCACCAATATCTTCCTGCAGTGGTTCGTGTCCGAACAGGTTGAAGAGGAGGATACTGCCGGTGCCTTGGTGGACAAGCTGAAACTGATTGGCAAGGATGCCAATGGCCTGTTCATGCTGGATACGGAATTGGGTCAGCGGACGTTTACCATGCCGGCAAAAAAATAAACTGCACGGCCTCTTTTGTGCTGTGGGCACCTGTATTGCCAGGGCAGTTCAATCATCTCAGGCAATGGGGTTTCTGTTTTTCCCTGCACTGCAGCAGGCCTGAATCTCATATACTTATACGCAACAAGGAGACAGTATGAAATCCCTCGAGATCAAAGACAATATTTACTGGGTGGGAGCCATCGACTGGAATATCCGGGATTTTCACGGCTACTCTACCTACAAAGGAACAACCTATAATTCCTTCCTGGTCAAGGATGAGAAAATCGCCCTGTTCGACACGGTCAAGAAAAGCCATATGAATGAGTTGGTGCGCCATATCAAGCAGCTCATGGACCCGACTGATATAGACTATCTGATCGTCAACCATGTGGAAATGGACCATTCCGGCTCTCTGCCCGAGATAGTTGAATTGATCAAACCGGAAAAGATCTTCTGCTCAAAGATGGGGTTGAAGGCCATTGAAGAGCATTTCCATCCCGAGGATTGGCCCCTTGAAGCTGTTTCAAACGGTCAGACCATCAGCCTCGGCAGCAGGTCTGTCCAGTTCCTTGAGACCAGGATGCTGCACTGGCCGGATTCCATGTTCTCATACCTGCAGGAAGACAAGATACTTATCTCCAGCGATGCTTTTGGCCAGCACTATGCCTCCAGCGAACGCTTCGATGACGAGGTCGATTTTTCCGGGCTCATGGAACAGACCTCCAAGTACTACGCCAACATCCTGACCCTCTATTCCCCCCTTATCCGGAAGCTCCTGGCCAAGGTGCAGGAGATGGGACTTGAGATCGATATGATTGCCCCTGATCACGGCCTTATCTGGCGCTCGCATATCAAGGATGTCATCCAGGCCTATACTGACTGGAGCCAGAACAAGGGCCAGAGAAAGGCCCTGGTCATCTTTGACACCATGTGGGAATCCACCCAGAAGATGGCCAAGGCAATAGCCACCGGCATAGATATGACCGGCGTCAGTGTTAAGCTCATCAACCTTGCGGTCAGCCATCGCAGCGACGTCATGACCGATGTGCTCAATGCCAAGGCCGTTGTTCTCGGTTGTGCCACCCTCAATAACGGAATGCTGCCCAGGATGGCCGGCTTTCTCATGTACATGCGGGGACTGAAGCCGACCAACAAAATCGGGGCGGCCTTTGGTTCATTCGGCTGGTCCGGCGAGGCGGTCAAACTCATGAACGCGGCCATGGAAGAAATGAAGTTCGATATCATCGAACCGGGGTTGCGCTTCAAATACGTTCCAGACCATGCCGACCTGCAGGAATGTGTGGAAATGGGCAAGAGGATTGGGCAGGCTGTCATTCAACAGACAGATGAATGATACCATATTCTCTGGTCTGATTTTTCATGGGAATCCGGGAAAAGCGACGCATCAGCAAACTGCTGGGATCTTCGAACATTGAAACTGTCATACAGGAGTTGCGCCAACTCCCCCCTGCCCGGGCCATAAATCCGCTCATTGGTGCTTTATGCAGCAATGATGAGACGGTACGCTGGCATGCCATAACTGCCCTTGGCCCGGTTGTGGCTGATCTTGCCGACCGGGACATGGAAGCGGCCCGGGTGGTGATGCGCAGGCTCATGTGGAGCCTGAATGATGAATCCGGCGGCATCGGCTGGGGTGCCCCTGAGGCCATGGGTGAGATCATGGCCTGCCATGATGGACTTGGACAGGAATATGGACACATCCTTGTAGCCTACATGCGTGAAGACGGTTTTTTCCTGGAACTTGAAATGTTGCAGCGTGGTCTCATGTGGGGGCTTGGCAGGCTCGCCCAGGTTCGGCCTTCCCTGCTCAGGGAAAAAAACGCTGCGACCCACCTCCTGCCCTATCTTGATTCTTCAGATACCGCAGTCCGCGGTCTTGCTGCCTGGACACTGGGTTTGCTCCAGGAAAAAGAAGCCATTCCCTACCTGGAAAAACTTATCTCAGACACTGGTCAGGTGAGACACTACTTCAACCGCTCCTTTGTTGATGAAACGGTGAGCCACCTGGCAGAAAAAGCTCTTGCCAACATTATAAAAGAAGCTTAGCCTTGCAGGGTCATGCCTGAAATCATCTCAAATACAGCCTCTTTTTTTGCAGGGTTTCTGCAATTTGATGTGCAGAGCGGCGCAATCGAAAAAAACCTTTCCCGGGTCAGTAAAGGGCTTGCAAAAATTGCTGACTCCCACAGGCAGATATCTCCCGGGATCATTGTTCTGCCTGAACTCTGGGCCACGGGCTTTGCCTATGAAAAACTCCCGGCGCTTGCAGGAACAATCCCTGAGGTTCTGGAAAAGCTGCAGAAATTGAGCGCAAAATACCAAGTTATTATTGCTGGTTCATTACCGGAATATTCAGACAACAGTTATTTCAATACGCTTTTTATCACGGGCACTGAAGGGACTGTCGGCACATTCCGAAAACAACGCCTCTTCAGTCCCATGGCTGAAGATACCTTTT
>JAHEID010000055.1:3980-13838 GCA_024639555.1 Deltaproteobacteria bacterium | reverse complement strand
TGGCACTTTTCGGCCCCAACTTTGAAGTTGACCCTGATGAAGCTGATCCGCATGGCATTGTTGTGCGCAGCAGCCAGGTCGACACGGATGAATATCCGCATCTTTTGGCACTAGCAAGAGCCGGGGCCGGAGTAAATAATATTACGGTGGACAAGGCCACAGCGCATGGCATCTGCGTCTTTAACACCCCGGGCGCCAATGCCAATGCCGTAGCAGAATTGCTGTTCACCATGCTGGGCATCCAGATGCGGCATATCCATGAAGGGGTTGCATTATGCAAAGAGCTGGCAGGGCTTGATGATGCTGCAATCAGCACTGCAGTGGAGTCTCGGAAGGCTGCCTTCCGGGGTGTGGAGCTTGCAGGCAAGACCCTCGGCGTCATAGGCGTGGGAAAAATTGGGGTTATGGTTGCTAATGGCGGAGTGCAGCGGCATATGAACGTGGTCGCTTTTGACCCCTTTCCGGCCCTTGAAAATATTCATGCCTTATCATACGACGTCAAGCTTACCAGGAACCTTGGGGCAGTGCTGCAGCAGTCTGATATTGTTACATTACATATTCCCCTGAATAAGAAGACCCAGGGTTTGGTAGACCATGAATTCATGCAAAAGATAAAACCCGGAGCAACCCTGATTAATTTTGCCCGTGGGGAAATTGTTGAGGACGGGGCCGTTCTAAAAGCCCTTGATGAAGGGAGGCTGGATGGCTATATCACCGATTTTCCGAACAATAAAAGCCTGAGCCACCCCAGGGTGCTGACATCGCCGCATCTGGGCGCCAGCACTGAGGAAAGCGAGGAAAACTGCGCCTGCCTGGCTGTTTCAGAGCTGAAAGACTACCTTGAGTATGGCACTATCAGCCGTTCAGTTAACTTCCCTACTGTTGAATCGATACCTTCCGGGAGCTGCCATGCCCGGTTAATCATGATAAACAGGGACATTCCCGGCATGATCGGTTTTGCCACCAACATTATAGGTGCCAACGACATAAACATAGCGAGCTATATCAACGAGAGCAATGGCCTCATAGGCTATAATATCATTGATGTTGAGTCCCCCGTCCCCCGAGAGGTGATCGCCAAGATCGAAGCGCACCCCGATGTTATTCGGACAAGGATTATTTCCTGCCATAATTAACGACTGCCAATGGCCTTGGTTAATATTGATTCTCTCATCCGTACCCTGTTGCCGAAGCTTGAAAAACTGAGCCCTCCCCAGGGTATTGAATTGCTGTCCTATAAGCGTAACCGTTCCATTGCTGTGTTACTGCTTGGCGATAATACATTTCTTGTGCGTGAGCGTGGGTACCGCGAAGCCGAGCAGGTTGTTGACAAGGCAGGACTGCGGAAACATTTAAAATCATTGATTAAATATGAGTTTCCCCGGAGCAGAAAAATACGGCTCTATCAGATCGATACACCCCAGGATCTTGAAAATCCACGAAATAAATTATGAGCAAACGCCAAAAAGAAGAGAAGTTCACAGTTCTTTGACTAGATGGTTGACAGATTTGTGATATTTTAAAGGAGGAATATAATCATAGAGAGCTGATGAAGGTTAACCCTGGCACGGCCCGGGTCTATATAGGCAACCCTCTTGCCGGTGGGACCATGGCAGGGTTTTCAGTACGCATCCACCGATTCAGGAACGCATAAATCGTTTAAGGGCTATGGCCTAATTTAAGAAAGAATTAGTTTTCAGATGTTGTCGAAGTATCATTTGATGAGGAAAAATATTCATCATCAATATGATAGAGCGAAACTGATTGCCTGGTGACGCCAATCATGTTTTCACTCAGCAGCAGCAGCAGATGATTGGAGTCGATGAGTTTCACGGGCAGCGCATCTGCAACTAAGGCAGCTTCTTTGCATTCCCGCGTGAAGCGCCCCAGGGTGATTAAGGTGCCGCGCAGGCAATTATGGCGGGCAATCGCCTCGCGGAGCTGTTCTAATTCGGGCCGTCCTGTAGAGGTCTGATAACGTCTGACATGTATGACTTCAGGGAGCGTGCTGATGCCGGACTGAATAAAGGCTGTCACCTCAACCCCTTTGCTGCCGCTTTCCTTGGTTATTTTTATATCTTCATACCCCATTGATTCGAGCAGTTCCTGTACGAGAAACTCGAAATCCCTCTGGTTCATAAAGGCAAGCAGGCTGCTTAATTTTTGCATCTGCTCCTGGTTAAAAACCTTTATGGCTCTGACAACATCGCGTTTCTGGTCAAGATCGGCCTGGGTGAACAGTTCGGCATAGTCCAGGCCTTTCTTGGTGATAAGGTATGTTACGCCCTCACGGGAGACGTATCCTCTTTCTGCAAGGTTGTTCAGCCTGCGGCGCAAGGTGTCCCTGATGGTGGCCTGCGTCCCGAAGTGAGAGTGTTCTCTTAAGAAATCGCTCCACTCAGGCAAAAGATCACGCCGCCTGGCCGTTGTTTTGCCGGCAAGAATTCTTAACAAATGGGGGATGCCCTCGTTGTCATCTATTTCAGCGAGAAGCTTGGGGTCATTATCGAGAAAGGCCTGCCCGCGCGGCGTGATTTGATAGACTTTAAAAACATTATCCGCCAACAGTCCATTGTTGTTAATGAAAAGGTATGAACCGTATACATGTCGAGGATTGACTTCATTGTTGCTTTCCTGCCAGATGCGTTGGGCCAGAACAGCGGATTTGCCGCTCAATCTTTTTTGCACCCAGGATTCAGGGTCTGTCCAGTCCACGGGATGCCGCGGTGTACCGGTTTGTCCTTCAATGGTTTTAAGCATTTTTTTGATAGTAGACTGGGAAATGCCCTCAAAAACCTGCAGCAGATGACGCACTTCAGAATAAAGGGGGAACTGGGGAGTCCGCACTTTGAGCGTTTGTTTACTCATAAACTATCTCCCAAAAAAATTATTACTCCGCTTGAATGGTAAAAACACGGAATTTTGAAAATCATTGATGGTAGATGACAAGCTTTTCGCCTGGGCGGATAAAGTTACCTGGGCTTAAGTCATTCCAGGCCATCAGGGCAGGCAGAGTAACATTGAACTGCTCAGCAATAGTGGAAAGGCTGTCGCCTTTTTTAACAATATAAATATGCATATTGTATTCCTGCCGCCATTTTTTCGAGAGTTTGGCAAAGCGGGAGTGAAAGCTCTCTCCTGAACCTTTCGGCACGGCAATGATATGGGTTCCTCTCGGGAGTTCACCCCCCCTTATCTCGGGATTGAGATCCTTGATCTGTTTAAAGTACGACCCCGAGGCCTGGGCCACAAGGTAGAGAGGCGTTATGCTCGGCAGGGTTATTTTGACCCTGTCAAAGGTCAGGGGCTTATAAAAATCTTCTTCAAGGAGGTGAAAGCCGTAACTGGAAGGATTGGATAAAATAAGTTTGACGGCCATAATCTTTAATAAAAACCGCTCTGTCTCCTTGGGCAGGTAAAAGTCATAGTAATTGTCAACCTTCTGGCTCGTTTTTTCATTTTGGATCCTGTCTTCCCCCACGTTATACGCGGCGGCAGCCAGGGTCCATGAACCGAAAAGATCATACAGGTCCTGTAAATAGGCGACGGCAGCCCTGGTCGAAGCAAAAAAGTTGCGCCGTTCGTCAATATTTCGATCAATGGAAAGCCCGTAACGGAGTCCGGTCTGTTTTATGAACTGCCAGTACCCCACAGCACCCTGTGGTGAACCGGCATGGTCAAGCAGGGCACTTTCCACAACAGCAATATATTTAAGGTCTTGCGGCATACTATTTTGGGCGAGTGTTTTTTCAATAAAGGGAAAATAGCGGGTGGAGCGTTTCAGCCACAGGATAACCTGCGGCCTGTTCCAGAGAATGAGAAGCAGCTCCTTTTCAAGCCTTTCGCGGACATCAGGATTATCAAGCGGCAGCGGTTCACCACAAAAGTCAAGAGGACCATCAACCCTGATGGCGGAAATGAGTGAAGGCAGGGATTCCGGTACAAAGTCTTTTGTGCTCTCAGCCAGGGCGTTGCTACTGGAGAGAAAAAGGACAATCAAACAGAGCAGCATATATTTTTTCATTATGGGGTCTTCCTGTTACGGTATGGTGTATTTACTTGATGCGGAATAAGAGTTTCCATTTTTCGCCTGCATCGTTGAGCAAGACATCGTCCTGGTTGATGGTGTCAATACGATACCCAGAAACCGCTTCCCCTTGCCGCAGAATGCGGTTGTTGATCACTACTACGCGCTTTTGCGGATCTTTTGACCATGTAATTGCCTGCAGCTTCATTCCAGGGTCATTGAGGACAGGGATTTCAATTTCCGTTACGGTTATTGAGGTTTCAGGGGCTCTGGCGACAGCAACCGCAACTTCTTGAGCAGCAACCTGTTCATTAATTTCAGGGCTTGGAGCTGAAGGCTTTTGGGCCACCGATTCTGGCCCAGGCTCAGCAACACGCATAACATCCTGCCTTTGCTTAATTGCAGGGGATGATAGCTGTGGTATTTTTACAGGACTTGGCTCAGGGATCTGATCAGTTGTTAGTGGGGGCGCACTAATATCTGCAGCAGGTTTTACGGGCACAACTGCAGGAGCTGAACGTTCTGGAGTTTTTGCTTTCGTTGGTGTGGCAGAAACCATTTCTGCTTGCTGCATGTTTTGTGGGGAAATTTCTTGAGGTGCAGGGGGTGACCCGGTTTTTTCTGAAAAGAGCCACCAGCCTGCCAAGATAACAAGCCCGCAAACAATACCGCCACCAAAGACCATCATGATGAGTCCTGCTGCTGTTTTCTGCGGGCCGGTATCTGCCAACGAGACAAATTTGCTGTCAAGGAGCGGCGTCTCCTCCAGGTGCCTTGGATCACTCTCAAGCTTTTTCAGGGCGCGAAGTATTGAGCTCAACTGCCGTTCTCCGTTCTGGCTGCTGCAAATTTGCCAAGGGAAGGTTTTATAAATTCACGGCTTTCATTATACAGGGCAATTTTTGTAAACGGGCCAACGATCCCGTCTACATGCAAAGCATACTTTGCTTGAAGAGCCTTAATGAGTTGCACGGTGTCGTTGTCGTAACTGTCTGTTATAATAATGCTGCTATAACCTAAGCGTAGCATGAGTTTCTTCAGTGTTATAACGTCGTTACCCTTGGAGCCTTGGCTGAGCACCCAATTCAAATTTTTGAAATTTTTCCATACAATATAAGCTTCCCCGGACCAGTATTGGAGAAATATATCCTTGTCCACAGAGATTATTTGGCCCTGTGCGCCGGGGAAAAAATAAATTTTTTCAGTATCTATATTTGCCACTGCAAGATATTTGGGCCATGCATGCCCTGACAGGTAGAAAGTAAAAATTGCCGGTAGATTCAGGGCTTGAATAAGGGCAAGGTCTGATTCGGTCGCAATCGGCTGCACCTCCAAATCATACTGTTTGGCTTCATCCTGGAAGAAGAGCTGGTCAGCTATTATTTTATTTTGGTTTATTTTTATCTTGCTTGTCGGAAACCAGAGCTTCAGGATTTCCTTGATGGAGTTATTCCTGGAGAAGCGGGAATTGAGTTTTTGCAAATAGGCCTCAAAGTTTTGCGTATCCATGATGTTTGGGGCTTGTTGCTCAGCAATGGCCGTCCCTGGCGCAAGAGGGTTTTCTGCGCTTTTATTTTCATATAGGGCCAGAAGCTCTATGTTGTTGCCGGACTCTGCCTCATGACCTGGTGGAAGTGAATCCTCCTGAAGTGTGAATGGCTCCACTGCTTGAGGTGCAACAGGTTTTTCTGCTGGGGCAGAAAGCTCTGGAATCCGGTCTCCTTCAGAAATAACCTTTTGGGTCTCTGCTTGCGTGACCCGTTCAGGAGAAAACAGTTTGCTTATGTAAGGTATTTTCGGCGGTTCTCCATTGGCAAGAAAAAGCAAAAGGAGTATCACGGGGATAAAAATTGCAGAGATAATGACAACGCCTGCAGTTCGTTGAAACCAATTATATAAAAGGCCTGGTTTTTTTCTTGCCAGCTCACGGATAGCCTCTCTGGTAATTGAGCCGGTTATTTTAAAGCTGTTGCGGCTGAATGCATTCAGCAGAGCCCTGTCACAGGCAATATTGATCATTCGCGGTATGCCCCGTGAGTATTCATATATGGCATTATAGGACGCTTTAGCGAAAGGAGGCACGGCCCTGTGGGAAGCCAGGGTAATACGATGCCTGATATATTCCTTGGTTTCCTCATAGGTTAAAGGCGACAACTGGGAGTTAATGGTTATGCGCTGCCCCAGTTGGCGCAACTCGTGGGAGGCCAACATGTCGCGGAGTTCAGGTTGGCCAACGAGAATGATTTGCAGGAGTTTTTCCTGGGTTGTTTCAAGGTTGGAGAGAAGGCGCAGCTGTTCAAGAACCTCGAGGGAAAGGTTTTGAGCCTCGTCAATGAGGACCAGGACTTTTTGACCGGCACCTTTTTTCTCTATTAAAAAAGCATTGAGCCTGTCGATCAAATCCTTGGTGTTGTCAGGCCTGGCATCAATACCGAACTCATCATTGATTGCCTTGAGAAGCTGCAAAGCATCGAGTTTGGGATTGAAAATATAAGCAGCATGAATGGATTTATCCAGGTTTTCCAGAAAAACACGGCATAAGGTGGTCTTGCCGGTCCCGACCTCCCCGGTTACCTCAACAAAACCATCACCCTGGGAAATGGCGTAAGTGAGATGGGCCAGAGTTTCTTCATGGCTTTTGCTCAAAAAAAGATACTCTGGATTTGGTACCAGCTTAAAGGGGTTTTCTTTGAAACCAAAAAACTTGTTATACATCTGTATTGTTAGCTTATTTGTAAACCTGAAGACAGGTCAACTGTTTCTCTTGGTGCCGGAATACGTAAAGGCCTTGCTGATCATTTTGATAAAAGAGCCCTTATTTTTCCCAATTTCTTTGCCGCAACTACATTGTATCTTCTCATCCCGGGCTGTAAAGGTATATTTTTTGGCAATTCTTGCCTTGTGACAACGCAAAACCTCACCCGGGCCGATCTTGTCATATTTCCACAGCTTATTTTTACAGGCAGCGCAACGGATAACTAGCACAATATTTCCCGGCAGGGTTCAAGTTTCCCCATGAGGCTCAACATGTAATAGGTTTTTCTGTGGTTGCTCATAACTTATCAGGTATTACCATAATGTAAACGTGCGCTTTGAACGCAGTCAAGCGTACTTTCTTTAAGATGTTTAGTGTATAATTGTTATTTGGTGATCATTTTGTATTATGCCCTATTGTAACAGAAAAAGAAACTACCGGATTTGCGGAAAGTAAACCCGGAACTAACAGGAGCGCTGAATGGATAATGGAACGGAATGGAACATTGCCCGGCTGTTAAGCACCTCAAGCGCCTATTGGCGGTCAAGCACAGTCCATGCTGCAGTAAAACTGGAAATTTTTACAGTTATAGGAGGCAAAGAGCTGACGGTTTCCGAGGCCGGTAAAAAAATCGGGGCAAACGAGAGGGGCCTGGCAATGCTCCTTAATGCGCTCACGGCAATGGGACTTTTGGAACATGCTGACAGCCGCTATAAAAATACCGCTTTCAGCCGCACATACCTGGTAAAAGACGAGCCGGGCTATATTGGATACATAATCATGCATCACTTTCATCTGGTTGATGCGTGGGCCCAATTGCATGAAGCCGTAATCTTGGGTGGGCCAGTTGAAAAAAGATCCCACGGCGAGGAAGCGGAGCGGGAAAGCTTTCAGATGGGCATGTTTAACCTGGCCATGGCCATTGCACCGACAATAGCAGCCGCGGTAAATCTTGAGGGGAGGCACCATCTGCTTGATCTCGGCGGGGGGCCAGGCACCCATGCCATCCACTTCTGCCTGGCAAATCCCGGGCTTACGGCGACGATTTACGACCGCGGGACAACCGAGCCCTTTGCCAAGAAGACAACGGAGCGGTTCGGGTTAACGGGCCGCATCAATTTTGTCACCGGCGACTTCAATACCGACCCCATCGAGGGGCCATATGACGTGGCGTGGCTGTCACAGATACTGCACTCCAATTCCCTGGAGGAATGCCGCAAACTCATTGAAAAAACTATGCGGGCCCTGGAGCCGGGCGGCCTTATCCTGATCCATGATTTTTTCCTGAACGACTCCCTGGACGGCCCGCTTTTTCCAACCCTTTTTTCAATGAATATGCTTCTCAATAACCATGGTCGTTCCTACTCGGAAAAAGAAGTGGCCGCCCTGATGCAGGAGGCCGGGGCCGGGGATATTCAGCGCCTGCAATTTCAGGGCCCCAATGATTCAGCTATCCTTTGCGGGACAGCCTGAACAATACTATAGTGTTAGTTGCCTTTAGCGATTGACGCCGGAGAGACAAGTGCAGTATGGTGCACTATTTAATAATAAAATCAGTAAAATAACAGCAGAGAATAAAACAATGCGTGCAAAATTAATATTTTTCAATTTCCTATTGGTGGCAATTATGAGTACTTCACCCGTGACGGCGGAAGAACTGGCCCCTCACCTTCATAAAGCAACTCTGGATAATGGCCTGACCGTCCTTGTCAAAGAGATGCCGGGAACAAGAGTGGCAACGGTACAGATCTGGGTCAAAGCCGGGTCCGTTTATGAAAATGCAGAGGAGGCAGGCATCACCCATTTTATAGAACACATGATTTTTAAGGGCACGGAAACAAGGGGACCCGGTGAGCTGGCCGGGGCCATTGAAAGGGTCGGTGGGCGGATAAATGCCTATACCTCGTATGAATACACGGTCTATCATGCCACCCTTTCGGCAGTCCAATGGGACATGGCATTTGAGGTGCTGGCTGAAGCAGTCATGCACTCTGTCTTTGATCCGCTTGAAGTGGAACGCGAGAAAAAAGTTGTTCTGGAAGAGGTTTCCATGCGTTATGACCGGCCCAATATCATGCTGTTCCATGAGTTGATGGCAACAGCGTACACCAAACACCCGTATAGGCTTCCTGTCATCGGCAATGAAGAGTCCATAAATAACTTCAGCCGCGACAAGATACTGGCGTACATACAAAAACATTATTATCCCCGGAACCTGACGGTGGTTGTGGCGGGCGACGTCAAGGGACGGGGGGTCATCGCAAGGGTTAATGATATCATGGGCGCGATGCCCGGAGCTGAAACAAAGGCTCCTGCCCTGCCCCATGAACCTGTCCAGGAGAAGGCACGATTTTTTACCATGAAGGCTGATATTATGCAGCCTCAGATGGCAATTGCCATACCCATCTCAAAATTTGACAGCCCTGACACTCCGGTTCTCGATGTCCTGGCCCAGATTGCCGGGCATGGTGAAACTTCACGCCTTTACAGATCGCTGCGGGATGAAAAACAACTCGTGTACGGTATCAATGCATCAGCGTTCACCCCCACCGATCCGGGCATGTTTGAGATAACGGCGGTTCTTGACGGCAACAATATGCTCCCGGCTTTTGAGGCAACACTTGCAGAGCTCTTCAGGCTGCAATACTTTTCAGTCACGGATGAAGAGTTAAAGCGGGCTAAACGCGGCCTGGAAAGTGATTTTATATTCAACCTGGAACGGGTGGAAGGCCAGGCCCGGGTTCTGGGGTCCTTTGAGATGATGACCGGGGATCCGAGAGAAGATGAGTATCTGGAGAAAATCCGTGCCGTAACCCATGAGGATATCAAAAAAGCGGCCCAGAAATATTTCAGCGACAAAACCGTTACTGTTGGTTTTCTTATGCCTGCAGACAGTGTTTTTGAGCCTGGTATGGAAGAGATAGAAGCATCTATTGCCAGGGCCCGGGAAGCTGCAATCCAGAGTGACTCGGAGGCGATGCTGCCGAATACCTATCTGAGCAGGGTGCACCGTTTCAGGCTTGAAAACGGCATAACCCTTCTGGTGCGAGAGGATGACACGGTACCGACAGTCGGT
>JAHEID010000055.1:0-3880 GCA_024639555.1 Deltaproteobacteria bacterium | reverse complement strand
ATGCTGCCTCCGGCCACCTTGACAAAAGAAAAGATCAGGGAGATAAGCCGCGACAAGGAGCAGGTTCATCTGGTTGTCGGGTTTTTGGGCACTACGTTGATGGATACTGACCGCTTCGGACTTGAGGTCCTGGATACTGTCCTGTCCGGACAGAGCGGCAGGCTTTTCACCGAGTTGCGGGATAAGCAGAGCCTGGCCTACAGTCTCTCGTCCTTTTCATTTTTTGGTCTGGATACCGGAGCCTTCGGTATTTATGTGGGAACCAGCCCGGACAAAAAGGATCAGGTGATAAAGAGCGTCTGGCATGAACTCAGAACCATACGTGAAAACAGAGTGGGCGACGAAGAGCTGGCCAGGGCAAAAAATATACTCATAAGCCAGTATGAGCTGGCCTTGCAGACCCACAGCGCCCAGGCGCTCGAGCTGGGATTAAACGAAACGTATGGCCTGGGGCAGGATTTTGGCAACAGGTATATACAGGCCATAGAAGAGATCGATGCTGGAAAGGTGATTGAAGTGGCAAGGAAATATATTTTGCCCGATGCCTATGTTATGGTCGCGGTTGGCGCCGATCCTGCAGAGAAGGCCTTGGAGCCGGAGGCAGACAACATCAGACCTTCTGAAGAACCGGAAGAATAACCTTCACAAAATTTTTAAATTTCAAAAAAGGGGAGACAATGAGCAGCATGCAGGAATTTATGGTGGCACCTTCCATCCTGTCTGCAGATTTCAGCCGTCTGGGAGATGAGATCAAGGCTGTTGAAAAAGCAGGAGCAGAAATCATCCACGTAGATGTTATGGATGGCCATTTTGTACCCAATATAACCATCGGCCCCCCGGTGGTCACCTCTGTGCGAAGAATTACAGACCTGCCCCTGGATGTGCACCTGATGATTGCAGATGCTGACAGCTATATAGAGGACTTTGCCAAGGCAGGCGCAGACTGGATTACAGTCCATGTTGAGGCCTGCCCCCATCTCCATCGCACCGTCGGCAGGATCAGGGAGTTGGGAATAAAGGCCGGCGTAGTTCTTAATCCTGCAACCCCTCTTGGCAGCCTGGATGAAATCCTGGGTGATGTTGATCTTGTCATGCTTATGAGCGTAAATCCCGGCTTTGGCGGCCAGTCTTTTATCCGCTCATCCATTAATAAAATAAAAACTCTCAGGAAAATGATAGAAGAGCGGGGTCTTGAGGTCGGCATAGAAGTTGACGGCGGTGTCAGCCCTGCGACCATCGGGGATGTGGCAGGGGCCGGTGCCAATATATTTGTTGCCGGATCCGCGGTGTTCGGCCAGCAGGATTATGCTAAGGTTATCCAGGAAATGAAGTCCATCTGTCAGTCAGTCCCGCAAACGTGGAAATAACCTCCTCTTAGAGCTTTAAACCAGGAGAAGACCTATGACATGGAATACAACAGGTCTTGATGAGCTGCCGGTATATGAGAAGCTTATGAAATTGGCCCGCAATCCTTTTGACCTCACTGCTCCCGGGGCTCTAGCCCCTGAGAGAATTTCAAACTATAAAGCCAGCGCTGCCGGATTTGACCTGCTTTTTAGTACCCAGCGTTTGGATGATGCTGTGCTCAGTGGACTGCAGCAGCTCGCCGATCAGTCCGGTGCCGTGGACCAGTTCCTTGCAATGAAGCGCGGCGTTGTCATGAACAGGATTGCAGGGTATGAAAGCGAAAACCGGCAGGTACTCCACACTTCATGCCGGGATATCTTCAGCGACCCTCCCTGCAATGCCGAAGCGACACTACAGGCTAAGCAGCAGCTTGAAAAACTGGACGTTTTCCTGGCCCAGCTGGATAAGGGCGAAGTAACGAATAGACGGGGAGAAACCTTTACAGATTATGTCAATATCGGCATCGGTGGCTCCGACCTTGGGCCACGCGCCCTCTTTCTTGCCCTTTCAGCGTATGCCCGGGAAAACAGAAGGGTCCACTTCATTTCTAATGTGGATCCGGATGATGCGGCAGCGGTTTTGCAAAATCTTGATCTTTCCAGGACCCTGGTAGGGGTTGTATCAAAAAGCGGCTCAACTCTGGAAACGCTTACCAATGAAGCGATGGCCCGGGCTGCTTATACCAGGGCCGGCTTGGAAGCCGGGAATCACTTTGTGGCCATCACCGGCCAGGGAAGTCCCATGGACAACCCGCAGAAATATCTGCGCTCTTTTCACATGTATGACTATATAGGTGGACGCTACAGCGCAACGTCAATGGTGGGGGCGGTGATGCTGGGCTTTGCTCTGGGCTATGAAGCCTTTATAGAGATACTGCGGGGCGCCAATGAGATGGACCGGGCAGCGGAGGAGAAAGATCTTAAGAAAAATCCCGCCCTGCTCCTGGCATTGTTGGGAATATGGAACCATAATTTTCTCGGCCATGAGACTGTGGCTGTCCTGCCTTACAGCCAGGCCCTGCTGCGTTTTCCGGCGCACCTGCAACAGTGTGATATGGAAAGCAACGGCAAGTCCTTGACCAGGAATGGCGAAAAGGTCCCATTCTCAACAGGTCCCATTGTCTGGGGTGAACCGGGCACAAATGGTCAGCATGCTTTTTACCAGCTGCTGCACCAGGGTACGGCCATTGCGCCTGCAGAATTCATCGGCTTCAGGCAAAGCCAGCATAAATTTGACCTGGTGATCAAAGGCAGCACATCACAACAAAAGCTGGTGGCTAATATGCTGGCGCAAGCTCTCGCGCTTGCCGCAGGCCAGAAGGATGAGAATCCAAATCGTTTTTTTGCCGGAAACAGGCCAAGCTCAATACTGTTGGCGGATAAATTGACGCCCTATACGATGGGAGCATTACTGGCACTGTATGAGGCAAAGATTGTTTTGCAGGGGTTTGTCTGGAATATAAATTCCTTTGACCAGGAGGGGGTGCAGCTTGGCAAAGTTCTTGCCAACCGGTTACTCGATCACATGAGCATTCTGCGTCACGGGGGAGCAAAAGACAGAGAGAAGCACCCGGAAAGCTGGGCAATGCTTGAGGCAGCGGGGATTTTGCAAGAGGATCAGCCATTATGAGATATACTCAGTAGAGCAACAGATTACGTATTATTTGTAATGTGAGGAGAAGGAGGTGTTATTTCCATGGGAAAGGGTGACAAAAAGACCAAAAAAGGTAAAATTTTTCGCGGTTCGCATGGCAAAACAAGACCAAAGAAAAAAGAAAAAGTAAAAAAGAAGTGACCGGTTTCTCTTTCTGCGCCCTCATTTGCCTGAAAGAAAAATTCTGCTTCAATTCCAGCGTCCGGCAACCCATTGATTTTCATACATTTTTCGTGGTTGCGTAGCTTTGCGCCGGTATTCACCCTTCTTTGTAGCCAGGCCGCAAGGTAGTTCCCGGCTCCAGGATAAATATTTTTCTATAGAGCCTGAAATTGCTTGTCTTTTGGCGTTTATTGTTGATATAACTCCAGATTTGTAAGTACCGGCCGCTGTGCTCTATAAAACAAAAAAACCAGGGTAAATATATTCAAAGGCCATGCGGCAATTTTTTTTGTCCGCACTGGCCATAGGAGTCCAGGATTCATGAAGATAAAGACAAACCTTTTGTTATTCGTGTTGTGTATCTTTTTGCTGCTTGTGAAGATCGCTTTTGCAGCCGCAGAAGAAAAATCCGATGCCAAGGCACAGGCAAAGCCACAGGGGCCTCCCCCTGCCCTGGTTGAGGTAGCGCAGATTATTAGCGGTGAAGCAGAGCCCATGGTGGAATTCGTGGGAACAGTATACTACGCCCGGAAATCAAATGTTGCCGCCGAAGTTGATGGCGTTGTTGAGGGGGTATTCTTTGAGGAGGGGTACCGGGTTAAGGGCGGCGACCCTTTGGTCAGTCTGGGGTCAGATATCCTGGATACGGTTATCAGTG
>JAHEID010000054.1 GCA_024639555.1 Deltaproteobacteria bacterium | reverse complement strand
AAAACATCGGACGACTGACACAAACGTGCGACACCAGGATTCCTAATCCTGAAACCTGCAACTGACTCTTAGCTGACTGCTGAATACATTTAATGGCGCCCCCGGCATGATTCGAACATGCGACACCAGGATTAGGAATCCTGTGCTCTATCCCCTGAGCTACGGGGGCACTATGACATGCAGGAGGACTTTTTACACCAATTCATATCTCTGTGCAAGCAATACGCTCCTTCCTTGAGAACATATGTTTTCTCCTGCAGCCTTTATAAATTTCTCCCTGCTGTCTCAAAAAAAAAGGCTGCCTCTTGCGAGACAGCCTTTTGACAACCTAGAATGTTACGTGCTGTTTATTCTGCTTTTTTAATATGGCAGGCTCCACACTTGGTGGGTGCTCCCTGGTCTTTCATCTTGGTGTGGCAGTCCTTGCACAGACCATGGCCGATATCCTTCCAGGTGCGAAGTTTTTCGTTAGGAAAATCAGCATTGTGGCAGGTGTCACATTTCGCAATTTTATCCAAGGTATCATCCATGCAGGCAACCGCGGCCCCGGATTCGTCCTGATGATGATGGCAGGTTCCACAGGTAACACCCTCTTTGCCCTGATGGGCTGCGTGCGGGAACGTTGCGGGTTTCTTGCCGCCATCGTTAAGAGTAATCTCAGCTGGTCCTTTGTCCGCTTCTGCAAAACTCATAGACACTGCCAGGGCCAGGCTCAGGGTTAAGGTGGTTACAACCAACAGTACTAATGACTTTCTACTCATAATCTACTACCCTCCGTTTTTGTTTTTATTCAATACTTAGAACTAAGTATAACCTGTTACTGAAGCTTCATTAACCATTATTGAAACAACCAAAAGACATACTCACGAAAAAAATGAATGTGCAGTCATAGATTTTTCAATCAAATTTGTCAACAAAAAATAGGGTTTCATGTCAACTTTTTATAACTAGTAAAGTTTTGTTTCCGCCCCTTTTGCCCTCAGAAAACCGGAAATTGCCTGTATTTCCTCATCGGTCAGGTGTTCGGGCTTTTTAGCCGCCATGCGTCTGACAGTTTCCATCCAGGCCTGGAATTCCTTGTTCTTCTCCAGGGAACGTTCAAGGCCGTGGCAGACTGAACATTTTACCTGATAAGAGGATTTAGCCACCAGGTATTCAAGCACCTGCACCCTTTGCTTCTTGCTTAAGACAGCGCCTGTATTGGCCATCTTGGTTAAGGTGAGTTCCCATTCTTCACGCGTGGCAATCTTTTTCAAGGGCCATTCCAGGGAATGACACTCCATGCAGTTATCTTCAAATGCCGCCTTTCCTTCAATAAAATCCTGAAAGGTAACAGGCTCACTTTTTTGCGCAAAGGCAACTGCAAAACCTGACAGAATTACAACACAAACAAGAATTGATGTTTTTTTCATAGTATTCCCCTTTTGTTAGATTATTCTCCACTTGTTACTAGCTTAAATTGTTGCCCCGTCCTGTATAACATTGTCTTTGAAACAATTCTGTTTACACCATGGATTGATAATGCAGTTGCGTCCGATAACTGTTCCGGACGGAACTTCAACTTCCTTACCAAGCAAGGTTATGCCGGTATAAAGATGATCAGGGTACCTGCTGTTGGAGATGTTTTTGTTATCACCATTACCAACGACCGCTCCCTTACCAATTCTTACGCGCTTGTCCATTATTGCCAGGTCAACTGTTGCCCCCTCTTCTATGACACAGTCATGGAGTATGATGGAATCCAGTACCCGGCAGCCTGGACCTACCATGACGCCCGGGGAGAGGACAGAATTCACCACCTCGCCTTCTATGACGCACCCTGCTGATATCATGGAGCGACTTACCCTGCTGCCTGCAGCAATACGGGCCGGGATCCGGTCTGCCAGCAACTGTTCTGATTCGAGGTTGGGCCTGATTCCCCAGGCCTCAGGTGAAATCTCCGGATCATCCTTCAACAGGTCCATATTAGCCTCCCAGTATGCCTGGATGGTGCCGACATCGCGCCAGTATCCCTCAAACGGATAGGCAAACACATTATCACGGGCAATGGCCTTTGGTACCAGATGCATGCCGAAATCAACCATCGCTTTGTCTTCAGTCAGCAGCTTCACCAGGTACTCATAGTTGAAGACATAAATCCCCATGGAAGCGAGGTTGGTGCGAGCGACCTTGGGTTTTTCCTCCCATTCGACAATCCGACCTTCATCATTGGTTATCCCGGCCCCAAACTGATGGATCTGGCTTTCAGGCACAACCATCATGCCGATGGTGATGTCTGCATTTTTCTGGCGATGAAACTCTATCATGGCATCGAGGTCCATCTGATATATATGGTCACCGGAGAGTATGAGTATCTCCCTGGCAGGGTGCGCCCTGACAAAATTCAAGTTCTGCCGTATGGCGTCTGCAGTGCCCTTGTACCAGTCAGAATCCCTGAAGCCGGTGCTGGGTGGCAGGATTTTTACACCCCGGGAGCGACCGGTAAAATCCCACGCTTCCCCTGTTGCAAGGTGGCGCATGAGAGACAATGGTTTGTACTGGGTGAGCACACCCACATGCTTCATGCCTGAATTCATGACATTACTCAGGCTGAAATCAATGATCCTGTAAAGTCCGGCAAAGGGAACTGCCGGTTTTGCCCTGGTTTTCACCAGGACGTTGAGCCGGGTTCCTACCCCGCCTGCCAGCAACAAAACCAGGGTATCCTCCCGACTGCTCACCGGATCACCTCGCCGGACTCAACCTGCTTCGGGATTTTTTCTGAGGGAAGACTAGGATACACAGTGCAGCCTGAACCAATTATTGTATTTGCCTTGATAAAGTTATTCCAGCCAATGACAGACGCCTCCCTGGGGCCGGGTTTACCTTCCGTGTTGATCCTGACCCCTCTGCCAAAGGTTGTGTTGACATCACTTATCACTTTATCCAGTATTGCCTCTTTGCCGACCACATTTTTAAAAAAGAGCACCGAGTCCTTGACCTTGGCTCCTTTTTCAACATGGGTGCCGGGAAACAGAATGGAACGCTCGACGTCACCTTCAATAATACAGCCGTTATAGATGAGACTGTCGGAAATCCGGGCATCATCACCTATTTTCAGGGGCTGACAATCCCTGATCCCCCGATGCTCCAGATTGGTTCGCACACCCCAATCTGCAAATTTTATTTTCGGGTCCGGCCCCAGCAGGTCCATATTTGTCTGCCAATATTCTTCAATGGTCCGGGTATAACCCCAGTACCCCTTGAACTTGTAACCATACACCCGGCGATTTTCATTCATCATCCTCGGTATGATATCTCGGCCGAATTCATAGGATGCATCTTCCTTGATATTTGCCTCCAGGACTTTATAGAGCACATCAGGTTTAAAACAGAAGACTGTCAATGAAGCCCAGTTATATTCAGGATTTTCCGGCTTTTCCCTGTAGCGGCTGACCCTGCCGCCGGTCTCCCCGTCTTCATCATCTATATCGGCCACACCGAAACGGTGTGCCTCGCGCATTGGCACCTTTATACAGGCCATGGTGAGATCGGCATCCTTTTCCCGGTGATAATTGATAATTCCCCTGTAATCCATGCGGTAAATATGGTCGCCGGAAAGGATAAGCAGCTGCTCAGGATTGATAAACTCGACAAAATCAAGATTCTGGTAGACTGCGTCCGAAGATCCCCTGTACCACAGGGAATGCCCGTAACCTATGTACGGGGGCAGGATTGATATACCGCGGTAACGCCCTGTCATGTCCCAGGCTTCGCCGATACCTAGATGGTTTATAAGGGAATAGCTGCGATACTGGCTGAGAATCGCGACCCGTTCCAGGCCGGAATTCATCAGGTTGCTCAAAGGAAAATCAATTACCCTGGCAAAGCCGCCAAACGGGACAGCTGATTTTGGTCGATGGAAGGTCAGGACTGTGAGATCATCGACCCGGCCCCCGGCAAGAATCATAGCCAATGTTCTTGGCCTTAGTTTCATAAGGTTCCTGAGTAGATATTTCTAAAAATAATTATATAAACAGCCAGCAGGCTGCAAGGTAACTATAAGTGTTCAGTTGTTATATTCTTCAGGGTATCGGTTGTAAACACTTTGTCCTGCAGATCAAGCTGCTTCAAGGGCACTTCGGCCCGAGCTGCTTCCCTGTGCCCGCCGGCCGAGCCGATATCTCCAAATATCTTTGCTGCCAGCTTGCCGGCATTTCTCTTATACCCGTCACACCGGAATATGACTACCAGCCGTTCACCATGAATGCCAGAGACAAAAACCCAGGATATATCATGCACCTGGTTGAGAAAATCGGCTATAATGACAAGGATATCCGGGCTGCGAACTCTTCCGACATGGGCATAGAGCCGCTTTTTGCTCACCTTCATTTCTGCAAGGGCCGTTCTAAAGTAACCTAACTCAGAAAGACGCAACTCGGAAAGTTCAATCTTCCGCACCAGATTCTGGTTGGCTATATCAAAAAGATACCTGAACGAAATGGCATCTGCGATGCGGGCCTTTTTTTCAAAATTATGGGTATCTATCTTGATAGCATAAAAAAGCGCTGTGGCCAGATATACCGAGGGTTTCAATTCTGCAGCCCGCAGATACTCCACCATTATTGAGGATGCAGCACCATAGTCCGGCCTGATATCTACGTGCGTTGCCTTCCAATTGTTTGTCACCGGATGGTGGTCGATAACCACGTCACATTCGATATTTTGAAAAATCGGGAGATGGGGCGGCTGCGAGTCAAGCATCACCTTTTTAGAGTAATCATTGAGCTTGAGATTCTGCAGTCTTTCCGCCTGGATCTTGAGGAGGTCCATCATGGCTATATTGCTCAGTCTCCTGACCTCGTTCGGATAGCCGATGGTAATGCTTTTTACCCGGTAACGCAGAAGACGTTTAATCGCCATGGCACAGGCCAGGGCATCTGGGTCAGCGTTGATAAGCACTAGGACATCATCCTCTTTTTCGAAGACCTCCCAGAACTGCCGCAGACGCTCTTTGGCCGTATTTTTGGTGACGGTACTGTACCTGTTGTACTTACCGGATTTCTGTTTATTTACTTTCAAATATTTAGTACCAGTATCAAGCCCCTAATGCAGGGGTATATTTTATTCATCAGATTCAAGATAATAACATGCGGAATACCGATGTTGCAAGTTAGCAGTGAAGAATGGACTTAAGACTCACCCTGGAAAGGCACAGAAGGAAAGAGAGTATGGTCAGTATGGGGTATAAAGCGCGAGCCGGAAAAGCGGATCATAAATTCCTGGTTAACATTCAATTCTATGTAGGTAATCCTGCACACAACATCTCTGCATCTTTTCCTGACGGTTTCATCGGTCAGCATCAATTCGGCCCCTGCCAGGGAGCTGTTGCCCAGCTGTGTGTATACTTCCAGAGGCAAGTCAGGCAGCATGCCCAGAACTATTGCCTGCCGGGGTGAAATATGCTTGCCAAAGGCTCCGGCCACATAGATCCGGTGCAGGTCATGAAATGATACGCCCACCTGATTGGTAATGGTGGCAAGGATTGAATACATGGCGGCCTTGGATCGCATCAGGGCGTCAATATCAACCTGGCTCAGTAAAACAGGCTCTCCAAGGTCAGTTTCTTCTGCCGGCACCACGACATAGGCGAGACCGTCTTTCTGTTCGAGCAGGCGTCCTTCTGTCTGAGGCTGATTGGCTTTGAATTTGCCACGAATATCTATAATCCTGGCAAGATATAATCCTGCTACCAGGTCGATAACTCCCGAGCCGCATATTCCCCTGGCCGGTGCCCCACCGATGGTCTGGTAATCAATTTTTCCGCTTTCAGGATCAATGCTGCAGTGCTCAATGGCACCCGGTCCAGCACGCATGCCCATTCGGGCCACCCCGCCCTCCAATGCCGGACCGGCAGCACCTGCGCAGGCTATGAGCCAATCCCGGTTGCCAACCACAACTTCGGCGTTGGTGCCCACATCGATCAGCATGCAGGTTTCCTCCTCCTGGTCAAGACCACTGGCAACGATGCCTGATATCAGATCTCCGCCAAAATAGCTGCCAATACTCGGCATGACCCAAACAATGGCTGCCGGATGCAGATCAAGACCCAAGTCGGAGGCTGAAAATGGATCCGGGGAGTTAACCACCGGAATATAAGGTTCGCGGCAGAGATGATAGGGATTCTGCTTCAGAAAGAAATGCGCCATGGTTGTATTTCCTGAGACGCACAAGGCCATTATCTGAACTGGTTTCAGCCTGACGCGCTCGGCCAACTCAAGGGCCAATGTATGAATGGAGTCCATTACCCGCTCATGCAGCAGGTCCAATCCCGTTTGCCTGCCTACTTTTGTTGCTGCAAAATGAATGCGTGCCAGGATATCTGCACCGAATTCCAGCTGACCATTTTCAACGGCAGCCCGCTCCAGGATTTTACCGCTTAAAAGATCTACCAGTGACGCCTCAAGATGCGTTGTGCCAAGATCAAGGGCCATGCCTACAAGCGCTTCAGGGGCCTGTGCAAAAAAATCCACGAGTTGGGGACCACCCGGGTGATGAATTACCACGGCAAAGCCCTTGAATCCTGATTGTCTGAATGCTTCTGCAAGCGGTGCAATGCGGTGAAAAGGCACTACGGGATTCCGGCCCTGGAGATAGCCGACCAGGACTTTTTTCAGGCGATCCAGGTCACCTGTATTATCTCCCAGGCTGGGCTCCCTGGTTTCTATAGGATACAGCTTTACCAAAGACTGCATATCAATACCTTTATAGCAATATTAAAACCATTGGGCTCAACAGCAAGGCTTTTCTTGACGGGAAAAGCACTGAATGGTATGTGTAGCTCCAACTTTCCACTTACAAGAAACCATTTGCCAGCAACAAGAATTTATTATGCTCAATATTATAGCAATTATGGCAGGAGGTTCTATCGGAGCAGTCTGCCGCCACGGATTGTTTCTCTTTGTCCAGCGTTTTGCAGGGCCCGTCTTCCCGGCAGGAACACTTGCCGTTAATCTCCTGGGTTCCTTTCTCATCGGTTTCATCTGGTGCCTGTTCGATGAGACCCACTGGTCCCATGAATGGCGCCTTTTTGTTTTTACGGGGCTCCTTGGTGGCTTTACAACCTTTTCCACTTTTACCCGGGAGGCTTTTCAACTGTTCAAGGTCGGCGATTGGAAAACTGCCCTGGCCTATGTAACAATCAGCAATGTTTTCGGCATATTACTTGTCTTCTGCGGTATTATGCTCTGCAAACGCATGATACTCATGATGCGCTAGACAACTGCTCCAAGTTAATCCTTCTCTCCTATCCCGGAATTCTGGCTTCACAACCGCCTCCCTGATCCGGAAATCTGCGGCTGTACCAGCTTGTGAAAAATGCTGGTCCGCCCTCCCCAAGTCTCGTTCGGGTTTGCAAACTATACATGTTATA
This sequence comes from Deltaproteobacteria bacterium, assembly GCA_024639555.1. Lineage (GTDB taxonomy): Bacteria > Desulfobacterota > Desulfobulbia > Desulfobulbales > BM004 > BM004. The sequence continues at coordinate 6,564 of JAHEID010000054.1, read as the reverse complement.
GCCTATCTATCAACAGCTTTGTTCACTGTATCCGGAATCCCATTATGCTTGCACTGGCCTGCCCGCCCTGTTACACTATTTCAGCGAATTGTATCAATAACCTTAAGAGGTTATAACTGAAATATGATTCAAAACCACATTACTGCATATAAAACTTTTCTCAAAGGATGCAACTGCACATCAGCGCATATTCATCCCGTTAAGCACTATGCCCAGACTGCTTTACACATACCTGATTAATCAGGTCCTGGCTCCTGTTTATGCCAGTCTTATAATATTAACCAGTATTCTTTTTCTGAGTAAGCTCATCCCGATACTCGATATAATCCTGGGTTACAATATTGGACTGAGTGATTTTTTCAGATTATATGCCTATTTTACGCCGCAACTCCTGCTTTTTGCTCTGCCCATGTCAAGTATGATGGGTGTAATTCTGGGGACAACCCACCTCAATAACGAAAACGAGTTAATGGTGTTAAAGGCAAGCGGCGTCAGTCTATACAGGATGCTCCCTCCCGTTATCCTCGTAGGCCTGAGCGTTGCTCTCCTTACCGGATTTTTTTCCATATACCTTATGCCGGCAGGAAACAGGGCAAAGGTGGAACTTGCTTTTCAGCTTGCCAAAGAAAAAGTTGAAAGTTCCATACCTGAGAAACGTTTCAGTGAAAGTTTAGGTGATATAGTTCTGTATGCCGACAGTATTGACCGGAATACACAGATATGGAAAGGCGTATATATCTCGGACATGCGGGATTCCAGGCATCCTGTTACCATCATTTCTGAAAGCGGTATCATTTCCGCCGATTCAAGTCGTGGGACTCTTTCCATTTCATTACATAATGGGGTCTTAAACCGCACCTCATCAGATGCTGTCCAGACCATAGATTTCAAAGGGTATGAAATGAATCTGCCCCTTGAACCCCCCGCCACAAACCCTCTTGCCAAGGCAGGTAGCTCAACCATGCTGCAGAGAGAACTCCTGGCAGAGGCCGACCGGTTGGGAAAAAATACCCGGGAAGCAGTTTCCTATTTGAATGAATACCATAAGCGTCTGGCCCTGCCTGTAAGCTGTTTTATCCTTACGCTTCTCGGTTTCCCTCTTGGGTTTCTTTCAGGGCCCAGGCATAAGACCATTGGTATTCCCCTGGGCCTGGCCATCTTCATTCTTTATTATGTTCTGTTGACAGGCTCCAAGATAATCAGCGAATCGCTGATACTGCCTGCTGGCATTGTCATGTGGCTGCCAAACCTGATTTTTCTTATCCTAACAACGTTGTTCATTAAAAGCGTTGCCCGGGAGGCGCATACAGTATACCTGGAAAAATTCTACGATTTCACGTATGCAATTTACAGAAGGGTGCCCTGGCGAAAAAGGGGGATGCAGTGATTCTTCTTGACCGATACCTGGCGAAACAGTTTGCCATGAACCTGTTTCTCGTTTTGGCAGCTCTCTTGACAATTTATCTACTGATAGATTTTTTTGAGCGCATTGATGATTTCGTTGAAAGAGGCAAAAGTCTCGGTTTGGCTGCAAAATATTTTGTGTTCAAAATTCCGTTGATAATAGAACAGCTGACCCCGATCATCATTCTTTTGGGCGGCATCATTGTTGTTGGTCTCTTAAACCACCATGGCGAAATTCTTGCGTTAAAGGCGGTTGGGATCCATACGTTCCGCATCACCTTCCCCATTACCGCTACTGCCGTCGTCTGCACACTGTTGACCCTTGCTTTTGCAGAATGGATTGTGCCGCCTACAACCGCAAATACCAATGCTATATTTTATGAAGAGGTACGGCAGGAAAAACCCAAAGGCATCCTCAGAAAAAATCGTTTCTACTACAAGGATGAGCAGGGTTTTTATTCGTTTGAGAAACATGGGCAGAATGACAACCGTTACGATTTTTTTATTTTTACCAGCTGGGATGAGAATTACAGCCTGGACACACTTCTGACTGCAGACTCCGCTATCCGGGATAACGGCGAGTGGACATTTACAAACTCCAGCATAAAACAAAAAAATGCAGCCGGAGCTTATGAAGTGACTACGTATGCTGAAACCAGCTTTCCTCTAAGCGTCCAGCCTGAAGATTTTTTCATCCCTGAATATAAGATAAACGAGATGTCACTTTCTCAACTCTTTTCTCTCTCCAGGGCAAATAAGGGACAGAGAGGGACAGAGGCCGGGTTGAAACTGCTTGAACGGGTATCGTTTATTTTCCTGGGCATACCGCTCCTGATGCTTGGACTTCCCCTCCTGTTAATCGCCCATCAGAAGTGGGGCAGGGATTTATCCCTTGCCATACCCTTAAGTTGCGGCCTGGCCTTTGGGGCCTGGGGTGGATGGTCTGTACTGCAGTCTCTGGCCAAGGCAGAAGTCATCAATCCTCATCTTGCTGCCTGGTCAATTCATCTGGTGGTAGCTGCAATCGGGACATTTCTCATCCTGCAGGAGGAGAGGTGAAAAGATATTGAAGATTTGAAAAATTGACGATTGAAGATCGAGAATGTAATACAATAAATTTTCAATTTTCAATTTTTCAAATCTTCAATGCATGCTGAAAGCTAATTACTTGCAACTTATTGCTGATTTAGCTAGTAACTGGAACAATGGCTATGAACTATAATAACGTTGGCATTGTCGGCATACCGCCGCTGGCAATAATCCAGGAACTGAACCGCCACAACATAACAATACACGACCTTGATACACCCATGATCAAGGCAGACATGGAATTGACCACGCCCTATCTTCCCAGGGTTTACTGCGCCATTCTGCGGACCGTTGTCTTGAATGCACTCCATCTCACACTTGATGCCATCTATATTGATGTCGGGCCGGGCAAATGTGACTGCGCCCTGCATGTGGCAACTGTTTTGGAGGATATGTTTTCCATGCCGATATTGAAGACCATAAATGATGATATGACAGGTTTTGGCACGCCGGTCAGCCAGAGCAGAATGGGTCTTCTGCAAAAATTTGAACGCATTACAGAAGGCGTGAAAAATGCAATAAAACCAAGTGAGCCTCCTCCTGCATGTATTCCGACAGCTGGATTCTGGGGAGTGCCGCCCAGGGATTTTTCCATACTTGATCTCTTTCCGGATACGACCCATATTTACGGCTGGACCCGATGCATGGAGAATAAAACTCCGGCAGACCATGAACTGGAGCTTGGTTACGACCCTGATATCCCGACAGTTTTTTACGCCCAGTCATTCTGCGCCAAAACCGCCCTAGCCAGACATCTGGCTCTCAAGCATCCCCATGGGCTCTACCTTGATAGTGATGTAACGGCAGGAGGCAGTGCCAAAGCAAAGATCCAGGCCTTTCTTGAGCTCTCAGGGGTGAATTTTTAAGGGGAAAGGGGTCAAGGGGCCAAGGGTTCTAGGGGCCAAGGGGAAACACGAATAAAAGACAGTTTTAAGTTATAAGAAAAGGCACAAAGCCATAGAAGCCCAGAGTTAATGCTGAATGATTTCAAAAACTAAAAACTAAACGCTGACCGCTAATAGCTGATAGCTGATAACTGACTACTGTTAACTGATAAAAATGCTTCTCGGTGATTTTGGAACCTCTTACAGCAAGTTTCTTGACCTGTCAGCTGCAGGGCCGGAGCCTTATATAATTTCGAGCAAGGAACTGGGTACTGAACACAGGGTAACAATTGCAACCGGTCATAACGGCAAGCGTTTCACTGATTGGTATGTCAATGAACTGACAGTCCTTGCGCGTGGTGGTGAGCAGTTGATTGCTGAGGATGACTTTGTCCTTCTTGACTGCGGCAGCCGTGATATCAAATTTATCCATTATCTTAACGGCCGACTCAATGACATGGGCTGGAACAGTGAGTGCGGGGCCTCCATGGGATTCACCATTGAACTGCTGCAGCGCTATTATGATCTTGACTACCATGAACTGCCGCTTCCAACCCGTCCTTTTTCCGTGACCTGCGGGGTTTTGGGCATGAGCCGAATTTTTGATGCTGTTGTGTCAGGAACCCCTGATGCAGAGGCGGTAGCCCGTTTTGTTATGGGAATCGCCATAAATGCATACCGGTTTGCAGGTTCACCCACAAAACTGTATCTTTCCGGGGGATTATGCGACAATCCTCTTTTTGTCAAAAGTCTTCCCTGTGAAGTTATCCCCCTGGGACGTTTTGTTCTGCTCAAAGGTCTTGAAGCAATATCCAGCCAGGAGAAAAAATAGTTTATACAGATGTATAATCACTTTATTTAATTCCCAAGATGATCAAATCTAAAAACAATAGCCCGGTTTATACTTGCAGCTTTGTTTCATGGCAGGAAAGCGTACCTCTTCTGCTCGATGCTGCAGGTTTAAAAAAACGGCTGGCTTCTGCCAAACAAGTTATTATCAAGCCAAACCTTGTCGAGCCCCAGGCCCCTCCCGTTACCACCCCGGCTGAACTTGTTGCAGCTCTTGCTGATTACATACATAATACCTGCCCCAACCTCAAAATTATAATTGCTGAGGGATGCGGGTCTTCCTCCAACACTACCTGGCAGGTCTTTGAAGCCCTGGGATACACCAGGCTTGCAAACTTGGAACATGTCACCCTTATGGATCTGAATGAGGCCCCTCTTGTCCACATGCAAAACAGCAAATGCAGGCGCTGGCCGGAAATGTACCTGCCAAAAGTCATATTTGAGAGTTTTCTCATTTCAGTCCCGGTTTTAAAGGCGCACAGCCTGGCCGGAGTCACACTTACAATGAAAAACATGATCGGCCTGACCCCACCGGCACATTATCAGCAAGGCGGCCCCTGGAAAAAGGCGTCTTTTCATCAAGGGATCCAGGAAGCTGTTTTTGACCTAAACCGCTATAGAACCCCTGATTTCACCCTGCTGGATGCCACCATCGGCATGCAGGAGGCGCATCTCTGGGGCCCCACCTGTGATCCCCCACCCAATCGTCTTGCTGCATCTTACGATCCGGTTGCCATAGATTCTTATGGTTGCAGACTCTTGGGGATCAAATGGAACACAATTGGCCATCTTGCCATGGCTCATGGTACTCTCGGTACAGCAGATCCCCTGATAGTATCTGAAGTCTGATAGTGTAAAAATCAGGATGAACTAAACACCATGAAGCCAAGACCCTTCAGCATCTCAACGCATCTGCCGATCCTGTCCCTTCTTATTTTCCTTAGTTTTTTTGCTCACTTAGGCAGTATCCCGCTCTTTGATGCAGACGAGGGAGCTTACAGTGAAGTCACCCGGGAAATGCTGGAAAATGAGGATTTCACTTCTGTCTTGCTGAATGGCATGCCTTTTCCCCATAAGCCGCCACTGTTTTATTGGGCCCAGGCGGCAAGCATAAAGATCCTGGGGCTTAATGAGTTTGGACTGCGGCTGCCTTCAGCTGTTGCAGCGCTTCTCTTGGCTGCCGCCATCTTTCTTTTTACCAGGCGTTGTTATGATACCAGGTCAGCCTGGCATGCCACCCTGTTCATGTGTGCTTCTCTTCTGGTCACCCTTGTCGGCAGGAGTGCCACCCCGGAGGCACTGCTCAACCTTTTCCTCACCTTAAGCTTGCTGAATATTTACAGGTTCTATCATACGGGCAACAAAAAGCATATATACTCATCATTCATGTTTACAGCCCTTGGTGTCTTGACAAAAGGCGGTATAGCCCTGCTGCTGCCTATTGCTGTCAGCTTTACCTTCTTTGCCATCAGGAAAAGATGGAAAGACCTCCTGGTGCTGTTCAGCAACCCGGTGGGGCTGATGGTTTTCGGGCTTATTGTCATCCCATGGTATCTGGGAGAATTCATGCTCCACGGCGAGGCATTTCTCAATGATCTGCTCATGCTGCCGGGGATGGCACCCTATAAATACAATTTTATTGGTGTGTCACTGCCCTATTACTCTTATCCGGTGCTTATATTCATCGGTCTGCTGCCATTTAGTGCCATGCTCATCAAAGCCATTTTTCACATCGGCAAACTGATGTCTGACGACCTGTTGAAATTTATGACTATCTGGTTTCTGCTGGCTTTTTTACTCTTGCCATTGGCCCAGCCAAAATCAATATTTTCCATTACCTATTGCTTCCCGCCCCTTTTCATTATCATGGCCAGGGCTGCAAATTTCTTTCGTCATTCCATCAATCTTTTTATCTGGCCGCTTCTCTTCATTGTCCTTTTGCTGCTTCTGCCATATTTGGCGCCATATATTACAGGCACTATTGAGAATGAATTTGCCAGAACCGCTGCAACAGAGTGGATCTTATACCTTGGTTCTTATTACAAAATGACCCTGAGCGCTGTTCTGCTTCTGCTTGCTATCCTGCCTTTTATCAAGCCTGTCCCGCAATCAGCAAAATATGGCGTTATGGGCTTACTGTTTGTGAGCTTGTTAAATTTTCTTGTCATGCCGATTATGGGCAACATTCTGCAGCAACCCATCAAATCCGCTGCTCTTATGGCCAAAAAAGACAAACTTGCTGTGATCAAATGGAGAATAGACCCTCCAACATTTAATGTTTACGCAGAGAAGCTAACAGAGATCCGCGCCCCAAAAGCAGGAGATACCGTCCTCACAA
>JAHEID010000053.1 GCA_024639555.1 Deltaproteobacteria bacterium | reverse complement strand
AGTATTTCGGCCTGATTTAGTATGTACCGTTCGGTTTCATCCTTGAGCATAATCCGGTAATGCACTCCGAATGGTTGCCGGGTTTTTAATGAATATTCAATTTTATTCTGGACCTGGCCATGATCATCATCTATCACTGGGTCCAGGAACTCTTTAAAGGAAATACCATTGTCATTTTTTTTATCATACCCAAGAAGTTGGCAGGCATCAGGAGAGCAATAAAATTCGTTTGTGGCGAGGATAATCTCCCAGTTGCCGATTCTCGCAATTTCCTGGGTTTTTTGCAGGCGCTTTTTGCTTTGCTCTATAGCACGAAAGGCGTGGCCGGCACGGAGCATATATTTTGCCTTGTAACCAAGCAATTGCCAGTTGAGGGGTTTTGAAACAAAATCATTTGCCCCTGCCTGAAATGCCATTTCAATTGATTCTATGTCGTCGAGTCCGGTGACCATCAGGATCTGAACATCTTTTCCACCTGGCATTTTACGCACTGCGGTACAGGTTTCAAAGCCATCCATCTCCGGCATTACTACATCCAGCAGAATCAGATCCGGTTTGTCGGATTGAAAAATATCAAGCGCTTGGGAGCCGCTCTCTGCTTCCAGGATATCAAAGTTTGATTTTATCAATGCTGCGCGCATAGATAGCCGCAGGGAAGCATCATCATCGACAACAAGTGCAAGTGGCTTCTGTTTTGTCACTTTTTTATCCATTATTCAGCTACCTCCATTATCAAAGCCTCCTTTACCCGTGGAAATTCCGTTTCAATAGATGCAACAAGGTTGTCGATATTGCCAAGATGCTTATTTTTGCATTTCATTTCCAGTTCCTTGCTCATTGTCGATAGTCTTATTGCACCAACGTTGGCGCTGCTTGATTTAAGACTGTGAGCGGTTTTCTGTAATGCTTCCAAATCATTTTCTAAAAGCATTTTTCGCAACTGGGTTACAAGGGGCTGCGAACCACTCAGATAGGCACTAATGATATTTCCAACAATGCTGGTTTCTCCCTCGACCTGGAGTTCTTCTAAATTCTGGAGGACCCGGGGGTCGATTGGTGCAATAACTTTTGCTTCGTCCTCAGGTTGTCTGTCCGCTTGCACCTTTTTCACACTCGCATCGATAGTTGTATCTTTCTGCTTTATTTCCTCTTTTACCGGGAGAGGCAGATTGCCGCCCGACCATTTATTTATCATGGCATGGAGCTGGGCCCCTGTGAAAGGTTTACACATAAAGTCATCCATGCCAACAGCCAAACATTTTACCCTTTCTTCTTCCAGAGCGTGTGCAGTTAGGGCAATTATCACACTTTTTGCTTTGTATCCGTTTTTGGCCTCGTGGCTGCGGATAGTTTCTGTAGCCTCGTAGCCATCCATGACAGGCATTTGGCAATCCATAAAGACAAGATCGTAGGTGTTGTGCATTACAGCGTCAACGGCTTCTTTGCCGTTTATAGCGACATCTGTTCGGCAGTGAAATTTTTTGAGGTGGGCCACAAGAAGTTCCTGATTTGTCAAATTGTCCTCCACTACCAGAATATTTAGACCAGGATGCAAAATGTCTTCCTCAATCGTGGGTGGCATAAGTGGCTGCTCGAAAGTATGGCCCGAGACCTCAAGCAGTACGATGTACAATTCAGATTGGCGGATGGGTTTAGTTAAAAATACCTCTGCGCCTTTTTCTCCAAAGATTTTGTCTTTCTCGCTCAATCCCACCGAAGTAAGCATGATTATCTTTACGTTGGCTATAGCTGGATCGGCCTTTATTTTTTGCATCACCTCCTGCCCATCCATTTCCGGCATGTTGTAGTCTAAAATAATCAAATCGAAAGGCTTTCCCTCTTGATGGGCAGAATACAATTTTTCTAGGCCTTCAGGACCGCTAGTGCTGCTAACACTTTTCATATCCCATGAGGTCGTTTGGCTTACAAGAATTTCACAGTTTGTAGGATTGTCGTCTATAATAAGAACACGGACTCCTCTCAATTCAGAAAGATTATACAAAAGGTTCTTTCTCCTTTGTTCAGTGCCTAACCTCATTGGCAGCGAGAAGAAGAAATTGGTTCCTTTCCCGATTTCACTTTCACAGGCTAGACTTCCTCCCATGAGTGAAACAAACTCTTTGGAAATAGACAGGCCTAAGCCAGTGCCGCCATATTTGCGGGTCGTGGATTCGTCAGCTTGTGAAAAAGGACTAAACAGCTTTTTTTGATCTTCCGTGCTGATACCGATTCCTGTGTCAGTAACTGAGATGTTCAGAATTATTTCTTTATTTTCTGACATTGTCGTTGAAACACTGACAAGAATTTCCCCGTTTTCGGTAAATTTAACAGCATTTGAGACAAGGTTTGAAATAACCTGACGCAGGCGGGTGGGATCTCCGCACAAGAAATCCGGAGTTCCCTCAGGAATGCGGACAGCAAGTTCGACCCCATTGGCTTGGGCTTTTACCGCAAACATCTGTGTAGTTTCATAGATTAAAGTGCTTAGGTCAAAATTTATTGATTCAATTTCAAGCTTGCCGGCTTCAATTTTTGAAAAATCAAGGATATCATTAATAATTACTAAAAGCGATTCGCCCGAACTCTGGATTGTTTTCGCGAACCGCTGCTGCTCGGTGTCCAATTCTGTTTCAAGTAACAATTCGGTCATACCCAAAACACCATTCATTGGTGTTCGAATTTCATGGCTCATGTTTGCCAGAAACTGGGATTTGGCTCTGTTGGATTCTTCGGCCTCTGTCTTTGCCTTCTCAAGATGGATTACGACTTCTTCCAGGTCATTGGTTGCCCGGGTGAGCTCTGCTGTCCGAGCTTCAACCTTCTTTTCAAGATCGGCACTATAGTCATTCAGTTTTTCATCTCTGTCTTTTATCTTTTTAGCCATATGGCTGAAATTGCTGGACAGCATGCCAAGTTCATCATTGGAAGTAACAATTATTGGCACATCCAAATCGCCCGCTGCAATTTTTTTTGTGGCTTGAGCAAGCTTTTTCACCGGACTCAGAAGTCGACGGATAAAAATAAATGTACACAATAAGGAAAAAACGACTATGCCTAATGTGACCACTACAACCATTAAGATAGCTTCAGTTGTTTCTTGCCTGATTTTTTCCTGGCTGAAGATAAGGCGTACATAGCCGATTATTTCAGTTTTTTGCTTGTCTGTTGCAGGAGGAATTGCAAGAGCATCAAATTGTGAATTCTTGACACTGGTAATGGGGGTTATGAATTGTATGAGCTCTCTGTCGCTGGCTGTGGTGAATGTGCTGCTATATTTTGTTTTGTTACTATCCTCTACTGGAAAAGGCGGAAGGCTGAAACCGCTTTCATTTCCATAAATATATCGCTCTGTAATTAATGATCTATCAAGGCGCAACATCCCCACATATCTGACTTCCTGGTCTTTTATCCTGTGAATGATCTGCTGCAGAATCTCCACATCCTCGCTGAAAACTCCATATTCACTCAACTGGGCAATAAAATTGGCAGTTGAGGCGGCATTGCTCATCAACTTGTCATAGCTTTCCAATTTTTTCTGCCGTATCACAAAACCTGTCACCGCAACAGCGGTCAACAGGATAAACACGGAGACCAATAGGAAAAATTTTGCCGCAAGGCTTTGCCTTTTCATATTTAATTCCATTCTAATCAGTCAAATACTATTGAAGATCCTTTTATAATATCGTTAGCAATATTCAGCCGCAGGTGATCCTTGGTCCTCAGGTTCAGCGAATAGGCCACCTTCTCGGGATCGAACACACGAGTTTTCCCTGGAGGCCCTCCTTTTAAAATTTTGTTGGCCAACGCGGCAGCCTGCCTGCCAAGGTCTTGATAGTCAACCTCAATGGCATATAAGGCACCTGCCTTGACCCATGTGCTTGACAAGCCGACGAAAGGGATGCGGTTGCGATAGCTGAACAGCAGGACCTCTTTTGCTGTTTTCCCGGAATAAACGGTTATATCCGGTATCGCCAATAGTACATCTGCGTTGCGGCTCATATATTTCAATCCCGCCGACAACTGTTTGGGAGAATTTACTTCGAACAGAACGGTCTCAATGTTTTTTTTCCGCGCAGCTTCTTCCACTTCCCTTATCAAGATACTGCTCCTGACAGGATCGTAGAGAATGCCAAGGCGCTTGGTTCGCGGGAGTATATTCTGCAGCCACTGCAATTGTACCTCTGGTGGGAATTGCAAAAGAATAGCAGCATTGTTTTTTTTAGAACACAAGGGTTCTTCCCGCAATATCATGGTGCTAAGAACTGGGATATCGGGAAAGACGGTATGTGCGATTTCAAGGGCGCTGGAGCCGAAAGCAATAATGATATCAGGGGGAGATTTTGTTTTTGGGGAAACAAGCTGAGAAGCATTGACCTTTGCAGCACTTTCCGCCAAATAATATATGTGTTCAGCCTGCGGCAGGTAGTGTTGCATGCGCACTTTGAAGGCTTCTCTGACCTGTGTCCTTTGTGCTGATTCGTGCGTATCCAACAGGAGTATGAGAGGGGACGCCTGGGAATTGGCGCAATGCCCGAAATTCAGCAGTGCTGACAACAGGAGACAAGCAACAAATATTGTAAACCAGCAACTGGATTTTGCCGGAACTCTTTTCATCTGTGTAGTCCTTAGAAGCTGTAATCGACTTTCAATAAATATGTTGTGCCATCCTGTACGATTGCTTCCTGAGCATGTGCATCCGAGACAGGATGGGAGTATTTTTCATCAAACAGGTTATAGATACCTGCCAGCACGGTTAGATTATTGAGAATTGAGTCACTGGTAAAAAACAGGTTTGTCACAATTGCTTCGTCGACTTTGTTGCCGGCATAGGTTAACGACCCACTTATATACTGGACTTCCAGGGCACCGGAGAGTAAATCCTGCGCCAGCAACGGATACATGACGTTCATTTTTACCATTTGTTCAGGAGAGTTGGGCAGCCAATTACCCTGACCATCCTCAGCCTTCTGGTATGTATAATTCATGGAGAAGTCCCAGCCTGATTCCCAGCGCCCGTATAATTCGATTTCAACCCCCTTGGCTTCTGCCGTACCAAGATTTTCAAAAAAGAGAAGCTCGTCAAGCGGGTCCTCTGTGAGGACAATTAAGTCTTCTAAATCATTATAAAAGAGTGATGTTGACAGGCGGAGATTCCGATTCAACTCGAATTCACCGACCAGTTCATATGAGGCGATTGTTTCGGGCTGAACACCATTTGGATTTATTTTCTGGGTTTCTCCATCGTCTTCATAAAAAAGTTCATAAGGATTCGGGGCGCGGAAGGCTTTCCCGTAGATGAATTTAAACACTGTAGAATGACGAGGCTCATAGACGACAGCAAAGCGTGGGTTTATTTCACCGTCTATATTTGTAGAATCGTCGTAGCGTGCTCCCAAGTAAAAAACTAAAGAGTCGGTGGCATTAAATTCATCCTGGAGGAACAGGCCCCAGGAATCGATATCGGCTTTCGAATCAACATAGTCGCCATAAATATCATAATTTTTTTGCGTTTGATTTACAGAGTCACGATATTCGCCACCTGTCAGCAGCCGGTGTTTTGGATGAATATCCCAGGTGAAAAAAACTTCTGCGTTCATCCAATCGCCAACTGCCTCATCTTTGTTGACTACAATGTCAGGAGGAGGACCGTAGTCGTAAACATAATCTCCATCATACCAATACCAGTTATATGAAAAGCGTCCGACAAACTCCAGGGTGCGGCTGAGCACACGCTGGTATTTAAGATCAAGGAATGCCTCATTCTCCCACGTGCGGGTGCGGGAATCATTGAAAAATGTATCATAAGATCCTGTTGGCACACCTTTCTCAATTCCCGTATAGGCGCCGGTAAGGGTAAAGTCCTTGAAGGAAATTTTGCCGAATAAATTTTCGAACTGGGAATCGTCAGCCTTGTAAGCAACACCGTTGTTCGTATCTGGTGCGTCATATTCGGCATAGTAGAGTGAACTGTTACCCTCGCTGTCATAGTACGTTCCGGAGAGAAGCAGTTCCATGCCGTTGGTGAAGCGTTTCCCGTAAGAGAGTCTTCCGTGATAGCTTTCCTGGCTTGCCACACTAGCGGAAAGCTCCACCCCCTGCATGGACCTTCCCGACCTGGTGATGACATTGACCACCCCGAAAAATGCGCTGCTGCCATAAAGAGATGACCCGGGTCCCCGGACTATTTCAACTCGTTCAATCAGGTCGGTGTCGACAATAAAACCCCGCTCGACTATTGTTGAGTCATAGATATTCTCGTTTAACCGGTGTCCGTCAAGGAGGATAAGAATTTTTGTGTTATAGTCACCCGGTGGCGAGAATCCTCGCACCCCGATGTACCCGTAATTCCGGTCATAGGTAGTATAAAACCCTGGCAGGCTACTGAGTATATCATTAAGGGTCCGGTAACCGAAACGCTTTATCTCTTCAGCTGTAATGATGCTCACCTTTGCCGGAGCTCTGGCCGTCTTTTGATCATATTTTGAGGCGGAGTAGACTGCATCAATATTCTGGAACATAAGTTCCTCATCCATTGTTTGTTCGACTGGCGTGGAGGAAAGAGGTTCAGCGTTTATTTCCGAACCAAAAGCAACAGCCAGCAACAATAAAACCCCGCAAAAACTTAGTGCAAACTTCATGAGAATCTCCTTTGCTAAAAGTAACTTCCTGATAATGCTTTAGAAACCGGTATTCATTACCCTGGATGTATATACCAGTTAACATTATTAGCAAATTCGATGCCAGAATATAAGGAATTATGTATTTTTATCCTGATTTGCCTCTGTTGATGTTGCAAACCATTAATTTAAGGCGTGATTATAACCGTGTGTAAGACGGGGAATGAAGTAAAAAGGTAGAAAATATTGGTGGCAATAGAGGCGGTGCCCCGCAGCCCTGGATTAAGCTTGTATGGCCTGTTAGGACTGCGCAGAAGATAAATGTTTGCTGAAAAATACCTGTGACCTTTAAATTGCCTGTTTCGGGAAAGAGAAGGAGATACGTTCCAATAAAAGTGAACTTTCCTGTGGAAGATACACTGCAGTGTGCAATGCGGTTTTGTTCATCAGCCACATGCCATAATGCTTCAAGAAATTGTCATATTGAACAAAATATGACAATTTTTGTCAGTTCAAGTGTGCCACAAAATCAAGAGGGAATTGTAACTGATGAGACAGGTGCTTTATGATTACGTACTGCAGCTCAATCATTTAATCGGTTGTTGGTAAAAGATAATCGTGCCACTAATCAGATTAGGCAGAGTCCCCAATACCGCTGTTCTTTTATTTATTGAATTGCAGCTGTCTGCTGATATGTCTGACAGTAACAAACAGCAAAGGATATCACATTGCCCCCTGTTTTCTGTGGGGTTTTCATTTAATATGCATGGCATTAGTGGCGGTCGCATCCTATAACAACGTTTGACCATGCTTATGTTTTTGGGTTGGTTTCCGTATGACATTGCTTCAGCGCAAGAGCTTGCTGGACATAAATGACCATGGGTTGACGGCAGCTGAAAACTATAGATGTCTATCTATGTGGAAATACAAATAAGTTCTAAGTGTCAAAATGTACAATGGTTATATTCAATCTTAGGCAGGATTTTTATTTTCTCTAAGGCAGGCTTTCATTAAATATACAGATTTTGTCTTTTGATATAGTCCTCTACTGTTTGAGGTACAAGGCCGGCAATATCTTCTCCCCTTCTCACCTTCCTCCTGATCTCTGTTGACGATATGGGCACCGGCTCCATCTGCTGCATGATAAATAATCCTTTACTGTGTTGGGAACTCCAGGTTGCGTTTGATGGCTCGTATGTATAGTCGATAAAGTTATGACGAATAACCTCCCCTACTTTGTCAGGCGGGTACCCTGGTCTTGAAATTACCACAAAATTAACAAGGGTGGGTAACTCCTTATGCCGTTTCCAGGTATTGATCTCTAAAAAAGCATCCGCGCCGATGATAAAATAAAGATCGGCCTGCCCCTCTCTCTGCTGCAAAAGGATATTTATGGTGTCAATCGAATAGGAAGGCGCGGACCGCTTTACTTCAATGTCAGAAATGACATACGAAGGGTGTTGTCTTAGAGCTCTTTCCAGCATGGCGATCCGATGGGTAAAGCTGGAAATTTCCCGCCCGTCTCCATGACCGTCCTTGTGAGGCGGCAGAGAGGCAGGAACAAACCATATTGCATCAAACTTAAGGGCTTGTATTACATGCTTGGCCACGGCCAGGTGGCCGTTATGAACCGGATCAAAGGTGCCGCCCAGCAGGCCGATCTTTTGGGTTTCCATTAGTCTCTGCACGAACAGTCATCCCAGGCAAATCAGTGGCTCAGGTTCGAACCTGTCCATCACCGTAAACTATAAATTTCCTTGCTGTCAGTTCCTTTAACCCCATTGGTCCATAGGCATGCAGCTTGGTGGTACTTATCCCGATCTCTGCTCCTAGTCCGAACTGGCCGCCGTCACTGAAACGCGTTGAGGCATTAACCATCACCGCAGAGGCATCGACTTCCTTGATGAAGCGCTGGGCATTGGTATAATCTGCGGTTATGATCACCTCGGTATGCTGGGAGCCGTAAGTGTCAATATGATCCATTGCTGCATCAAGATCATCAACCACCCTGACTGCCAGGATGAGATCAAGAAATTCCGCATACCAGTCTGCCTCGGTTGCCTCTTTAACATCAGCAAGAATTTCTCTGGTCTGAGAGCATCCTCGCATCTCTACCCCGGCATCTTTCAGCCTTGACCCGATCAGCGGTAAAAAAGTTGCGGCAACGCCCCTGTGAACCAGCAACGTTTCAAGGGCATTACAGACTCCCGGCCTCTGGGTTTTGCCATTCATGACAATTTCGGCCGCCATATTCAGATCAGCTTCATTATCCACAAAAGCATGACAGACGCCCTTATAGTGTTTCAAAACCGGAATTCGTGAATTCTGGGCCACAAACCGTATGAGGCCCTCTCCCCCTCTTGGTATAATGAGGTCAATCTGATCTTCCAGTGACAGCAGGACGTTAACCGCCTCACGGTCAGTAATTGGAACCACCTGGATCGCCGCCGGGTTAATATTCTCCGAGGCCAGTGCATCCTGCAATACCTTTGCCAGGGCAAGGTTTGAATAAATTGACTCAGAGCCTCCCCGGAGTATCACCGCATTACCTGCTTTCAGGCACAGTGCTGCAGCATCAACGGTAACATTTGGCCGTGATTCGTAAATCATGCCAATGACTCCAAGGGGGATGCGCATCCTGCCGACCATTAACCCATTGGGCCGTCGTATCATTTCCTCTACTTCCCCAACCGGATCAGGCAGGGCTACAACCTCATGCAAACCAACAATCATTGCATCAATGACCTTGTCGGTCAAGGCCAAGCGGTCAAGCATTGCTGCTGACAGACCCTTTTCACGACCGGTAATAAGGTCTTTTTCATTCTCCGCCTGGATGAATTCCTTCTGTTCCACTAAAGCATCAGCCATACGGAGCAGGACATTGTTTTTTCGTGTAGTTGACTCAAAGGCTAGTTTTCGAGAGGCCTTCTTTGCTGCAATCGCAAGCGATTCAACAGTTTTCTGGACTGACATGTATTTCACCATCTTGCAAAGTTGATCTTTGTCCTTTTTTACTTACAGAATAACAAGATTATCCCTGTGGATTGCCTCATCACTGTCCTTATACCCCAAGGTCTCTTCAATCTGCCCCGTATTAAGCCCCTTTATTTTGTTCAGGTCATTGGCACTGTAGTTGCTCAATCCGGTTGCTATAGCACTGCCCTTTTCGTCAAGACACTGCACAGGGGCGCCTACTCCGAAAGTGCCCCTGATTTCCAATATACCTGAGGGTAATAAGCTTTTCCCACCCTTCATAAGGGCTTTGCAGGCTCCCTGATCAAGGACGAGATAACCCTGCGGTCGCAAAACATACGCTATCCAGTGTTTGCGGCTCTGCATTTTTTCTACCTGGGGCAGGAAGAACGTCCCGACCGGTTCACAGGCGAAGAGCTGCTGCATTATACCTTCTTCCCGACCTGAACCGATAAAAGAGCTTCCACCCCGGGCAGAGACCATGCGGGCTGCCTGGATCTTGCTCTGCATACCACCTGTACCGAGAGCACCGACAACATAGCCGGCCATTGTCTCAACTTTCTTATCAACCTTGGCAACTGTATAGACCGGCCTTGCCTGGCGATCTTCATGGGGGTTGCCGGTATACAGACCATCAACATCAGTCAGACAAACAAAAAGATCGGCCTCTATAACATTCGTAATCAATGCGCCAAGGGTATCATTGTCACCAAACCGCAGCTCTTCAACAGAAACGGTGTCATTTTCATTGATAACCGGGATAATCTTCCATTCCAACAGGGTCAGTATTGTGTTGCGCACGTTTAAGTAACGGTTCCTGTTAGAGAGGTCATCATGGGTGAGAAGCACCTGAGCTACCTTGTAACCCAAGCGATCAAATATATCTTCATAGAAGCGCATGAGGCTGCTCTGGCCCACCGCTGCAGCTCCCTGCTTTTCCTTGAGCTCAAGTGTCCTGTTAATCTGCAGGCCAAGTCTTTTTTTCCCAGCGGCTACAGCACCTGAACTAACCAAAATGACCTCTTTGCCGGAATTAATCAGAAAAGAGATATTACGGGCAAGATTTTCCATAACGGACAAATCCAGCCCGTCTTTGCTGGTTAATACTGCACTGCCAACCTTGACAACAACTCGGCGTGACTTGCCAAGGTAAGATTTGCGCAAAGCAAACCCTTCTTCTTTATTCACCTGAAATGTCATAACGCGGCTTTACACTTCTGTTAAATTGCTATGTACCCGGTGTAAATTACTAAAACAAATATTACTCGTCAAATTTCTCCTCAAGTGTTTCAGTCAGGTATTGCTTGAGAGCGTCAATACCTGAACCTGTCAGGGCGGAGATTGCAAGTACTGAAATATTCTTATGTGTAAAAATTTTCAGGAGTTTTTCAATTTGTTCAGCGTCCTCCAGCAGGTCAACCTTGTTTAAGACAATAATTTTTCTGCGGCTCAACAATGCTTCATTGAACTTAATTATTTCCTGCTCAATTGTCTGTTGGTCTGCAATAATTTCATCAATTGTTTTGGAAGCATCAAGAATATGCAGGAGAACCCTAGTCCGTTCAATATGTTTCAGGAACTTATGCCCTAAGCCTGCACCTTCATGGGCTCCTTTAATAAGCCCGGGTATATCGGCAATAATATAGGGGGGATAATGCTTGAGCTGCATAACCCCAAGATGGGGCTCCAGGGTGGTGAATGGATAGGCAGCGATCTTGGGTTGGGCTGCAGACAATTTTGACAACAGGGTTGATTTGCCGGCATTTGGCAGACCGACAAGACCCACATCTGCTAAAATTTTCAACTCGATGCGCAGCCAGCGCTCTTCACCCGGTTTTCCCCTGCCGGCAATCCGGGGCGCCCGCTTTGTGCTGCTGGCAAAATGGGTATTTCCGCGACCTCCTCTCCCCCCTTTTGCTACGACAATTTTCTGTCCCTCCTCAATAAGGTCTGCAATCACTTCACCGGTTTCACCGTCTTTAATAACCGAGCCGGCCGGCACTTTCATCACATGGTCAGTGCCGTTGCGACCGTGTTTCTTCTTGCCCTGTCCATGCACCCCTCTTTCGGCAATGAAATGCGACTGATACCGAAAATCAATCAGTGAGCTGAGCCGTTTTGAGGCTTCAATGACAACACTGCCGCCATCACCTCCATCGCCGCCGTCAGGGCCGCCTTTGGGGACGAACTTTTCCCTGCGAAAGCTGACACAGCCATTGCCGCCGTCGCCACCCTTGACAAAAAAATTGGCTTCATCAACGAAAGCCATGACTTATATCTGAAAGTTGCTTTGGGTTAAACCACAATAAGAGGCTATCGCGGTTTCATGATGAGCGGCCGGTGTATTTATGGTTTCCATGCCGCTCCTTTTCTGCTGGGACTGTAAAAGACAATACTGACCCTGATTATTAACTCTGTCGAGTCAATAGCTTGGACTTGGAATTAGGACTCGTCTGGATAGACGCTAACCCTCTTGCGGTTACGACCAAAATTTTCATAGGTAACAACTCCGTCAACCTTGGCAAAAAGGGTATAATCACGACCAAGACCGACATTGGTGCCTGGATGGATTTTGGTGCCCAGTTGACGAACCAGGATATTTCCCGCCCTGACAATCTGCCCGCCAAACCTTTTCACGCCACGTCGCTGACCTATGCTGTCCCGTCCGTTTCTTGTGCTTCCGCCTGCTTTTTTATGTGCCATGATAAAACCTCAATACATTATCAATTGTGATATATGAAGTTATGATATTTCAAGCTGAGATACCCGAAATTTCAAGAGCGGTGTACATCTGGCGATGACCACGCTTGACACGGTATCCTTTGCGCCTTTTCTTTTTAAAAACCAGAACCTTTTTAGCTTTATCCTGCTCTACTATGCGTGCTGTTACAACCGCCCCATCAACAGTTGGTTGTCCGATCATTGTGTTAGCACCGTCGAAAACAGCAAGAACATCTTGCAGCTCAACCGTATCACCTACATTGCCGTCAATTTTCTCAACCCGGACCAGCGACCCGGCTGATACCTGGTATTGTTTTCCACCGGTACGGATTATGGCGTACCCGGAATCAGCAGAAATTTCTCTTTTCGCAGTTTCTTTCCTGCTGCCTTTTTTGGCTTCCGGGGTCTTGGTAACAGGCGCTGCCTTCACAGCATCTGCCTTGTCCGCCGGCTTCTTGCTTTTACCTTTTGTTTCAGCAAGCAGAAGCTCTAAAAGTTCGGCTTTGCGTAACTTTTTATTAAAAGAGACTTCAAGGCTGTCCAACTCTTCAATCAGCTCTTTTACGGTCATTTTTTCATATTCTTTCATGATGGTATCCTAATAATCATATCTGGCGATTTCTCGCTTCACTCTTTATGGGCAGCACTTACCAAAAACATTGTTGTTAACAGCTAATATGCTGTAACGCAGTATTGGTATTCCCGCAAACTCAAAAACATGAATTAATAACAAAACCTGAATATTTGTCAAGCTCAATTTATGTTTGCACCGGTTCAGTTTATCCTTCTGTCAAGCGTTCAGCTTCTTTTTCCTTGCGGATCCTGCATGCCATTTCAAATGCATTCGCTTTTCCATGTTTATTGATGGAAACAGATGTTTTGCCCTGTTTACCGGAAGAAGTCACCCAGCTCACCTCATATCTGTTGAGCTTTGCATTATGGCGGACACCCACAATACCGGTTTTCGAGTTGCTGATCGTTACAATATGTTTATCGGTACGTTGCTTGCCAAGTTTCGACTCAGTTTTATCACGCCAGGCCAGGGCAGCAAGAAGACTCGAGTATCTTCCACCGCATTTGCGGTCTGAAAAAAACTTTGAGTATGTCTTCCCCAGGTAACGCACCCGCACATACCAGCCATGCGTCCGTTTAATGTCCTGGTCAATACGGGCAATATCTTTATGTTTTTCCAGTAAGATCTTTTCGTCCTTTTTCATGCATTAACTCCTCAAACCTGAACTTGCGACTTGTTTTTCTCAAATGCTTTTACTATCCAATTTCTGTAAATGTTGCTTTATTGGGCATGCCCTGGTGGATCAGCTTAAATCTGCACTATGCGCTGTTTTTGAAAAACCTGAACAGTCAAGACATGGAATTATATTTTATGACTGTTGTATTAACAGGTTACTGGCAGCTTTTTAAAAATATACTATCAAAACTGCAACCGACGTGACAAGTTGGTTAGGTTATAAAATGGCAAGACCTTCAACATTTATCAATGGAAAATTTTTCGCGTGACAATATAAACACAGTTTTTTTTCATTACAACCTAAAAAACTTGTTATTTGACAATTTATTGAAATGGAGCCATCTTCATGGAAGGTGTTTTAAAATATAATTAAGAGGTATACGGTGACTGATGCCGGGAAAAAATTTGATCGTTTTATTGACATTGTCAAAGAGTTGCGCTCAGAAAAGGGGTGCCCTTGGGACAGGGAACAATCTCCTTTATCA
>JAHEID010000173.1 GCA_024639555.1 Deltaproteobacteria bacterium | reverse complement strand
ATGGACGAAGAAAGTTTTAAAAAGATGGTGGAAACCGCCAAGGAATATATCCTGGCCGGTGATATTATCCAGGTTGTCCTGTCGCAGCGCTTTCACAGCAAAACAGAGCTGTCGCCATTTGCCCTCTACCGTGCCTTGCGGCATATCAACCCAAGCCCGTATCTTTTTTACCTGCAGCTTGGCAATATCATCCAGATAGGCTCGTCGCCTGAAATCCTGGTCAGGCTTGAAAACGGGGAGATAGAGCTGCGCCCCATCGCCGGCACACGGCACCGTGGGGCGACCGAGGCGGAAGACAGGGAATTGGAAGAGGAGCTTCTGGCTGATCCCAAGGAGAGAGCCGAGCATCTCATGCTCGTTGACCTGGGAAGAAATGATGCCGGCCGGGTTGCCCGACCCGGTTCCGTGGAGGTGCGCGACCTTCTGGTCATCGAGCGCTACAGCCATGTCATGCATATAGTTTCAGGCGTGCACGGGCTGCTGGCTGATGACAGGGACCAGTTTGATGTCATGTCGGCCTGTTTTCCTGCCGGCACGGTGAGCGGTGCCCCTAAAATCAGGGCCATGGAGATCATCGAGGAACTGGAACCGGAACGTCGGGGGCCCTATGCCGGCGCAGTCGGTTATTTCGGCTTTTCCGGCAACATGGATTTCTGTATTACCATCCGTACCATCATCATGCGGAATAATGATTTGTGGATACAGGCAGGGGCCGGAATTGTGGCGGATTCGGAGCCTGAGAAAGAATTTGAGGAAACACTGAATAAGGCCAGGGGTCTGAGGCGTGCGGTTGAACTGGCAGAGAAAGGGCTTTAGGAATGATTGTCATAATCGATAATTACGATTCTTTTACCTATAATATCGTGCAGACCATCGGCGGCATGGGTGCTGACGTCCGGGTATTCAGAAATGATACGGTTGATGTCTCTTTTATCGAGGGATTGAAGCCTGACCGGCTCCTGATCTCACCAGGACCCTGCACACCCTCCAAGGCAGGGATCTCCATAGATGCTATCCGTTATTTTGCCGGCAGGCTCCCTATCCTGGGTGTCTGCCTGGGACACCAGTCAATCGGTGAGGCCTTTGGCGGTGATACCATACGCGCTTCACGGCTTATGCACGGCAAGACCAGCCCTATCAGTCATGACGGGAGAGGCGTGTTCACAAATCTGCAGAATCCTTTTGAAGCCATGCGCTACCATTCTCTTGTGGTCAGCGAGGCAACACTTCCTGAGTGTCTGGAAATTACGGCTAAGACCGACCAGGGGGAACTCATGGCATTACGCCACAGGGAGCTGCCCATTGAGGGGGTTCAGTTTCATCCGGAATCCATCATGACGCCTGACGGGGTGCAGCTGTTGAAAAATTTTCTTGATGTTGATTATGAGAAACTGCTTCGTTGAATGCTTTCCAAATTCACCGGTTCTACTGTGTCATCGGTCGCTTCGCATACTACAGTATAGCGAAGCAACCTCTTTCTTGACGTCTACGCTTATCTGTATCTTCGATTGTCAATCGTCAGAAGTTCGCGTATTCTGACAATTTTGAAAAGCACACTATTTTAATAAAGATTAGGGCTACAAAATATTTTCAGGTATTATCCATTTGAGCATAGATCAGGAGTGATTTCCGGTGCTGGTTGCACAATTTAATCAATTCTACGGATCACTACGCCAAATTACGAAACTCGCCGCCTGTAGCGGCTCAGACAAATCGTAATTTTGGGCTCCGTGACACCTTGAATTGTACATTAAATTTGCAAAGGCTTGTTTGTCAATCATCAGCAGTCCCGTATGCTGATAATCACCTCCTGACCTGAGAATTAGAACAAGCGGTTCAAATTAGTTCATTCAATATAAGCAATAGTATAGATAAAAGAGGGGGAGAATGATCAGGGAAGCCATAAGCAGGGTAATAGAAAGAAAGGATCTTGATGAAGAACAGATGGTCGGGGTCATGAATGAGATCATGAGCGGGGAGGCAACTCCGGCCCAGATCGGTTCGTTTATCACGGCTCTGAGGATGAAGGGAGAAACCATTGAGGAGATCAGCGGGGCAGCCAAGGTCATGCGCCAAAAGGCGACCAGAATTGCAACCGGGGTGGCTGTTGATAAGGGCGAGATCCTGGTTGATACCTGCGGCACCGGGGGAGACAGTTCAGGCACCTTTAACGTTTCAACGGCGACGGCTTTTGTTGTCGCGGCGGCAGGACTTCCGGTGGCCAAGCATGGAAACCGGTCCATTTCTTCCCACTGCGGCAGCGCTGATGTGCTGGAGGCACTGGGGGTAAACCTTGATCTTACACCCGAGCAGGTGGGAAATTGTGTCAGGGAGGTTGGCATAGGATTTTTATTTGCGCCAATGCTGCACGGTGCCATGAAATATGCCATCGGGCCGCGCCGGGAAATAGGCATCAGGACAATTTTCAATGTCCTCGGCCCGCTGACAAACCCGGCAGGGGCCAATGTGCAGCTGCTTGGAGTTTATTCTCCTGATCTCTGTGAGAAACTGGCCAGGGTCTTAGGAAGGCTTGGCAGCCTGCGGGCCCTGGTTGTCTGCGGTGCAGGCAATGTTGACGAGCTTACCGTGACAGGCGACACCAAGGTTGCTGAACTGGCAGACGGTGAAGTAAGAACCTATACGGTCAAACCTGAAGATGTGGGCCTAAGCCGTTCGGAATTGACTGATCTTAGAGGTGGCGCCACCCCTGAAGAGTCAGCTGCCATCCTCAGGGATATCCTGGGGGGTGCGGAAGGCCCGAAGCGGAACATGCTTCTGCTCAACTGCGGTGCGGCGCTTTATGCTGCAGGGACGGCTCCGTCATTAAAAGTCGGTGTTGAACGTGCTGCAGAGCTGATAGATTCCGGTGGAGCCCTGGCCAGGCTTGATGGCCTTATCCAATTTTCCCGGAATGTTTCCTGATGAAAATTCTTGAGACAATTGTAGCCCGCAAAAAAGAAGAGGTTGCCCAATTAAAAGCCAACGGGGTAAGCCGCCCGGACCTGCCGGTGGACCCGCCGCGTGGATTTATGCGGGCCCTGATGCAATCGTCTGAAATATCAGTAATTGCCGAGGTGAAAAAGGCATCACCCTCCAAGGGTGTCATCTGTCCTGATTTTGATCCTGCAGCAATTGCAGCCAGTTATGAGGAAGGCGGGGCTGAAGCGGTTTCCGTGCTCACCGATGAAATGTTTTTTCAGGGCGCCCTTGATTATATTCCCCTTGTCCGGCAAACGGTGGAGCTTCCTGTTATCCGCAAGGATTTTATCATCCACGAATTGCAGATCATCGAGGCCGGCTATTACGGGGCTGATGCCATTCTGCTCATTGCAGCCATTCTGGATCAGGAGCAGATCAGGGATTATCTGCAGGTGAGTGCAGAATTGCACCTGGATGTTCTCGTTGAGGTTCACGATGAGAAGGAACTGGAAAAATCACTTGCGGCCGGCAGCAGCCTGATCGGCGTAAACAACCGTGATCTGAGAGATTTCACGGTTGACCTTAATACTACAATACGGTTGAGGAAAGAAATGCCTGCCGCAATTCCCGTGGTAAGCGAGTCTGGAATAAAAGATCATGACGACATGAAGATGCTGCAGGACCACGGTGTCACGGCAGCATTGATAGGTGAGACCCTGATGCGCGCCGGCGACCGGGCCGCAGCATTACGGAAGCTTCGGGGCAGAGAATAATAGAAGAGGGATAAAAATGTTTTTTCGTACGCGAATCAAGGTATGCGGAATTACCTGCCAGGAGGATGCCAGGGCCGCTGTGGCTGCAGGCGCTGACGGGCTCGGGTTTATTTTTGTGGAGCAGAGTCCGCGTCTGGTTGAGCCGGACAGGGTAAGGGCCATAACAGGTGAACTGCCCCCGTTTATAAATCCTGTCGGGGTATTCCGCAATGAAGAAATTGAGGTGGTACAGGAGATAAGCCATTATTGCCGGCTTTCAATGGTACAACTCCATGGTTCTGAATCACCTGAATATTGCAGCAAAATATCCTGCCAGGTCATCAAATCCTTTTGCCTGCGGCCGGAGTCCGGTAATGAAGAGCTTGCAGCTTACGCTGATGTGGTCAGCGGCTTTCTTCTTGATACCTACCATGAGGATCTGGCAGGCGGGACCGGTATGGTATTTGACTGGAAGCTTGTTGAGCAGGTTAACCCACCCGGCCCGGTAATCCTTGCAGGCGGACTGAACCCTGAAAATGTAGGTGAGGCAATTCGGCAGGTAAAGCCGTTTGGAGTGGATGTGAATTCAGGAGTGGAGTACCAGCCGGGCCGAAAGGATACCGACAAGCTCAAAAGCTTCGTCCATGAGGTCAGAAAAGCAGATGAGCATGCAAGTAAGGCTAGCACCCCATTCCTTGGTTGATGTACACAGG
>JAHEID010000172.1 GCA_024639555.1 Deltaproteobacteria bacterium | reverse complement strand
GTTGTCAAGAGCGACCTGTACCAGGGCGCCCAGGGCCTTGACGAGGAGAGGCTCAAAAAGCTGCGGACTCTCTATGGTTTTGACAAGCCCCCTGCAGAGCGTTTCCTGACCATGATGAAGAATTTTCTCGTCTTTGATTTCGGCACCAGCTACTACCATCATAAAAGCGTCGTCAGTCTTGTAATTTCAAAGTTGCCTGTTTCCATGTCACTTGGGCTCTGGACCTTTTTGATCGTCTATTGTACCTGTATCCCCCTGGGCATCTACAAGGCAGTGCATGACGGCTCACGCGTAGATGTCATCTCAAGCACATTTATACTTATCGGCTATGCCATCCCGGGCTTCGTCCTTGCCATTGTCCTAATTGTCCTGTTCGGCGGCGGCAGTTTCTGGAACATCTTCCCCCTGCGCGGCATAGTATCAGACAACTGGTCTGAGCTCAGCCTTATCAGCAAAATCCTCGACTACCTCTGGCACATGGTACTGCCGATCATTTCAAGCGCTGTCGGCTCCCTGGCAGTCATGACCCTGCTGACCAAGAACAGCTTTATTGAAGAGATCCGCAAACAGTACGTAATAACCGCACGGGCAAAAGGCCTCAATGAAAACCAGGTGCTCTACAAGCATGTTTTCAGGAACGCAATCATCCCCATCATCACAGGATTTCCCGGTTCATTTATCACGGCATTTTTTACCGGCAGCCTCCTCATTGAAACGATCTTTTCTCTGGACGGCATGGGACTTCTGGCCTACGAATCGGTTATGAACCGTGACTATCCGGTCGTTCTGGCGACCTTGTACTTTTTCACCATCATAGGGCTCATTTCCAGGCTGCTTTCCGACTTAAGCTATGTCCTGGTTGATCCGCGCATAACCTTTGAGAGCGTTGAATAATGAAGAAGACCGGATCACGCCAGAGACTTGGAGTTCGACGCTGGAAACGGTTTAAGTCAAACCGGCGCGGCTATTACAGCCTGATTGTCTTCACCATCCTTTTTGTCATCAGCCTTGGTGCTGAAATGATAAGCAATGACAAGCCTTTTCTCGTCTATTACGAAGGAGGGTTGTACTGGCCCATATTCAAAGCCTACCCGGAAACAACGTTTGGCGGTGATTTTGAAACCGAGACTGATTACAGGGATCCCTATATTCTTGATATAATTGAAGCCGATGAGAATTTCGTGCTCTTCCCCCTGAACCATTTCAGTTACGACACCATCAACCTTGAGCTGGACAAACCGGTGCCCTCGCCCCCGACGGGAGATAACCTTCTCGGCACCGATGACCGGGGGCGGGATGTCCTGGCCCGCCTGATCTACGGTTTCAGACTATCTGTGCTCTTTGGTTTTGCCCTGACATTCATTGGTACTACGGTCGGCATTCTGGCCGGTTCCGTGCAGGGCTATTTCGGCGGCAAAACCGACCTTTTCATGCAGCGCTTTATTGAAATATGGGGGGCCATGCCCGAATTGTACCTGCTCATCATTTTTGCCTCCATTTTCAAGCCCAGTGTCATGCTGCTCCTGATCCTGCTTTCAATCTTCGGCTGGATGGGTTTGTCTGATTATGTACGGGCCGAATTCCTCAAGGGCAGGAACATGGATTATGTCACGGCTGCCAAGGCGTTGGGCGTTTCCAACGTAGTCATCATGTTCCGGCACCTGCTGCCCAATGGTATGACACCGGTCATCACCTTCCTGCCCTTCAGGCTTTCCGGTGCTATTCTTGCCTTGACAAGCCTTGACTTTCTCGGACTGGGTGTGCCGCCATCGACACCAAGCCTCGGTGAACTGCTGGCCCAGGGCAAAAGCAATATCGAGGCCTGGTGGCTGTCTTTGTCTACCTTTGCGGTTCTTGTCGGGACGCTGATCCTGTTGATTTTTATCGGCGAGGCCCTGCGGGAAACTTTTGATCCCCGGCAGCTGGTGAAGCAAAAGAAAAAGTGAAAATTTGTCGTCATACGGTACGAGACGACGATTGACAGAGAAATTGAAGATTGAAAATTGATTGTAATACATATAAAAGGTTTCTGACAGAGGCCAAAACTTATAGGGAAAGTTATTTATATCTAAAAAATGAAAATCGAAGATTTTCTACCATAAATCTTCAATCTTCAATTTTTCAAATATTCAATTATGCTGCTTGATATACAAAACCTATCTCTGATGTTTCATACCGAGGATGGTGACAGCAAGGTGCTGCACGACATATCCTTTGGTGTGCAGAGCGGTCAAACAGTCGCCCTTGTCGGTGAATCAGGCTCCGGCAAATCTGTCACCGCATTGTCCATTCTTCGCCTTTTGGAAAAAACCGCCACAGTCACAACCACGGGTACAATTAACTTTTCCGGCCAGGACATTCTGGCACTGCCTGAATCAAAAATGCGCCATATCCGCGGCAACCAGATTGCCATGATCTTCCAGGAACCAATGACTTCCCTGAACCCGGTCTACTCAATCGGTAACCAGTTGATGGAACCATTGATGCTGCATCAGGACCTCACAAACCAGGAGGCCCAGGCAAAGGCCATAGACCTCCTGGACAGGTGCGGTATTCCTGATCCCAGGCAGCGTCTGGCAAGCTTCCCGCATCAGCTCTCAGGCGGACAGCGGCAGCGTGCCATGATTGCCATGGCCCTTGCCTGCAGACCGGAACTGCTCATTGCAGATGAACCTACAACTGCCCTTGATGTCACCATCCAGGCCCAGATCCTTGAACTGCTTGAAGATATCCAGAAAGAGCTTAACATGGCGGTTCTGTTGATCACCCACGACCTGAACATGGTAAGGAAAATATCAGATCATGTGCACATTATGCACGACGGCAGAATTGTGGAAAACGGTGCGACCGAGACCATATTCACCAAACCGCAAGACCCGTACACCATCCACCTGCTCAACAGCGTTCCCAAAGGAGAGCCTGAAGCGAAACCTGACCGGAAACAGCTTCTTACAATCTCCGGCCTGCAGTGTCATTTTCCTATCAAGGCCGGATTCTTCAAACGAACTATTGGCAAGATCAAAGCCCTTGACGGAGTGAGCCTGACCATCCACGAGGGCACAACCTATGGTGTTGTCGGTGAATCCGGTTCCGGGAAAAGTACGCTCGGCATGTGCATCCTGCGCTTAACGGAGTGCCAGGGGGAAATTCTCTACAATGGCGAAAAAGGCAGCCCAAAAGACCTGGTGCGCCAATCCAGGGCCTCACTCAGGCCCCTGCGCAAAGAGCTGCAGGTTGTTTTCCAGGACCCCTTTTCCTCTCTTTCACCCCGCCTGAACATCGAGCAAATCATAAGCGAAGGACTCAAGGTGCATAATATCGGCAAAGACAAAAAGGACCGTCAGCGTATGGTATTTAAAACCTTGCAGGAAGTGGGGCTGGATGAGGAGATGGCAGGCCGCTATCCCCATGAGTTTTCCGGGGGACAGAGACAGAGAATTGCAATTGCCCGGGCAATTGCTTTACAGCCAAAATTCATCATGCTGGATGAACCGACCAGTGCCCTGGACATGACGATCCAGGCCCAGATTATAAAATTGCTGAAAGATCTGCAGACGCGATATGGCATAACCTATCTTTTTGTCTCACATGACCTGAGGGTTATCAGGGCCATGGCTGATGAAGTTGCGGTGATGCAGAACGGCAGGATTGTGGAGGCAGGGCCTGCTGCCGATCTCTTCAATAACCCGCAACACCCCTATACCAAAAGCCTTTTTGCCGCTGCCTTTGAATTGAAGACGAAGACAGAAGAAATTGAAAATTTGAGAAATTGAAGAATGAAAATTTATTGTAGAAAATTAAAGATATAATTTTAACTTTTACAAGCTTTTCCCACTTTTAACTCTTCTGCTTTACAATCATCGTTAGTTTTGTTGACCGACAATCATCATCAGTATCGTATGACAGCAAATCTTCAATAAATCCTGCAAACTATTTTTAAATCTTCAATTTTCAATTTTTCAAATCTACACTGGCAATAAGGACTTAGTCCTTTTGCCAGTTGCGCACCAGTTCAAGCAGGGTGCGGACGCCAATGCCTGACGGCCCATTTTTGGTGACATACGGCTTATCGGTAAAATTGTAAGCTGTTCCTGCAATATCAAGATGCGCCCAGGCTGTCTCTCCAACAAACTCCTGGAGAAAGGCAGCAGCTGTTATGGTGCCCGCTGCACGGTTGCCGACATTCTTCATGTCCGCAACCTTTGATTTTATCTGCCTGGAATATTCAGGCCCCAGCGGCAGGCGCCAGAGCGGCTCTCCGCACCTGTCACCGGCAGCCAGAACCTTCCGGGCCAGTTCTTCATCGTTGCTCAAGAGGCCGGTGCGGTGATGGCCAAGGCCGATGACCACTGCACCGGTCAGGGTTGCCAGATCCACTACTGCCTTGGGCTTATACTGTTTAATAC